>NZ_SMKC01000630.1 GCF_004348315.1 Streptomyces sp. 8K308
GTGCGGCCGGGGGTGAGTCGGGCGCCGGGGAGCGGGTGCCGCACCAGCGCGGTGCGGAGGCGGCGCGTCCCGGGACCGCGGGCACGGTGGAGTTGCTGTCGGCCGTGGGGCAGTTGGTGGAGCGGACGCGGGCGGCCGGGGAGCTGCGGGCCGATGTGACGGTGGCGGACCTGATGTTGGTGATAGCCACCACGCCGCCGCGCATCGAGGATCCGGCGCGGCAGTCGGCGGCAGCCGAGCGGCTGCTGGAGATACTCCTCCAAGGGCTGCGCGCGGAGCCCGCGTTGGGGAGATGACCCTCGGACGGGTGGTTCTCGGGCGACTCCGGCTGGGCGGCGTGTTTCCTGTGGCACGCTGAGCGCTGTCGCTGACGCCAATGTAAATACGAGGGCTCGCCGCATGGTCGTTGAGGGGCAGGACGACGATTCCAAGATTCCACGGCAGCGTCTGGAGGAGGAGTCGCCGGCATCGGCCGATCTCGCGCTCGTCGACGGGATGCGTCGGGGTGATCCGGGGGCGTACGACGAGCTGTACCGGCGCCATGCGGAGGCCGTGCGCCGGTATGCGCGCACCTGCTGCCGGGACGCGGACACCGCGGACGACCTGACCAACGAGGTGTTCGCCGCCACCCTGCAGGCGGTGCGGCGGGGCGGGGGCCCCGACACGGCGGTGCGGGCCTATCTGCTCACCTCGGTGCGGCGGGTGGCGGCGGACTGGGCGCGCACGGCCAGGCGCGAGCAGTTCGTCGAGGACTTCGTCGCGTTCGCGGTGTCCGCCGCCGCGGTCCAGGCGGGCGGCGCGGCCACGCAGGAGGCCGGCGCGGACGTGCGGGCCATGCGTCAGGCGGAGGAGTCCATGGTGGTGCGGGCGTTCCGCAGCCTGCCCGAGCGCTGGCAGACGGTGCTGTGGCACACCGCGGTGGAGGACGCGTCGCCGCGCGAGGTGGCGCCGTTGCTCGGGCTCACGCCCAACGCCGCGGCGGTGCTAACGCACCGGGCCAGGGAGGGCCTCAAGCAGGCGTATCTCCAGGCGCACGTGAGCCGGGCGTTGACGGACGGCGGGGAGTGCGCGCGGTTCGCCGACCGGCTCGGCGCCTACGCCAGGGGCGGCCTGCGGACACGGGCGGAGCGTGGTCTGCGGAAGCATCTCGAGGAGTGCGTGCGGTGCGCGCTGGCCGCGTCCGAGGTGCGGGACCTCAACACCCACATCCGCACGGTGCTGCCGATCGCCGTGGTCGGCTGGTTCGCGGCCGAGTCCTCGCTGAAGGGGGCCGGGGTCTGGCTCGGCACCGCGGGGGCC
>NZ_SMKC01000631.1 GCF_004348315.1 Streptomyces sp. 8K308
CCTGGCCCCTCACCTTCAGGGGTGGTTCGGTGTTCCTACCGGCTTACAGGGGCGGGTAGGCGTTGGCCAGGAGCTCCTGGAACTGGGCGGAGAACCAGTGGCCGGAGAGCGGGGCATCCGCGAGTGCACCCGAGGGGTTGTGGTTGTTGCGGGGGTTGCCCTGGTAGGTCGGGTCGCACATCTGGTCGAAGCCCTTGCCCTCGTCGTTGGGGATCTCCCGGCTGGCGCCGTCGGACTCGCCCGGGGGCTTGATCCACACGTAGGCGTCGATGCCGGAGGCGGGGGCGGCGGTCGGGCGCTCGCCGAGGCCGGCGCCGGACTGGTTGCACCAGTTGCCGACGTGGATGCGGCCGTCGACGCGGCTGCCCTCGACGTAGGCGTTCACGTCGGTGCGCGGACCGGGTCCTGTGGGCCGGTCAGGGCCGCCCCAGCCGTTGCGGGAGGTGTCGATCAGCATGCCGATGCCGGAGTTGAAGCCGTTGCCGATGAGCTCCTGGCGGAAGGCCTGCGCGAAGGACTGGTTGTCGACGTAGCGGTTCCAGTCCACCCAGCTCGACTGCCGGACCGGGGTGCCGTTGATCGAGTCGTTGATGGAGTAGTGCGGTTCGGTCGTGGGGCCGTAGTTGGCCGTGTTCACGATGAAGCCGTGCACGTCCTCGACCGTGGCCTCGCCGTGGGTGGCGGTCTGGTAGAACAGGTCGGCCGAGGCGCCGAAGTTGTCGTCCCAGCCGATCCAGCCGTAGTGGCCCGCGTCGATGTAGTTGTAGACGTTGCCGATCGAGCCGAGCTCGGAGAGCGCGTAGGAGACGCCCTCGACGTAGTTTCCGTTGGACCTCATCGTGTCGCACTGCGGCGTCGCGGTGGGCCGCGGGCTGACGTTGGTGACGAGGTTCGGCAGCGAGTCGATCTCGATGACCGCGGAGACCCGCAGGTTCGCCTCGTCCTCGTACTCCCGCAGGATGTCGGCGATCACATCGATGTACTCGGTCTTGTAGCGGTCGATCTCCGTCGGGCCGAGCTCGCCGTTGGAGGCGAGCGCCGCGCAGTCACGGCCCGGCAGGTTGTAGATCACGACCTGGAACACCAGCGGCGAACCGCCGGCCTGTTCCACGGCCTCGTCGAGGTGGTCGCGCAGGCCCATGCCGCCGTTGACGCCGTTGATGGCGGCGATCCGGTCCATCCAGACGCCGGTCGGCTCGTCGGCGATCGCGGAACCGCCCGGCTCGGCGGCCGCGCGGGCCGACCACTCCGGGTTCACGTACACGTCGGCGCCGACGTACGGGTTGTCCACGCG
>NZ_SMKC01000632.1 GCF_004348315.1 Streptomyces sp. 8K308
GGGCGATCTGGACGATCTCGAGCCAGACCTTGTTCTGGGTGGTGTGGTGCAGGGGCAGGTTGCGCAGTTCGGTCGCGCGGGCGGCCCGGTTCCGGTCCTCGGCCCGGGCCCGCAGCCGGTGGCGGAGTTCGAGCTCGGCGATCGGCCGGTCGGGGGTGTTGGTGGCGAAGCAGGTGATCCGCATGCCGTCCGCGTCCGTGATTCTCAACTGAGCTCCAGGATGAGGCCGTTCCTTTCGGACGATCAGACGCATGCCCGTCGGCCAGCCCGTGAGCAGGTCGCCGGTGAGTTCGGCGACCCAGGCGCCGTCGCGGACTTCGCCGTCCGTTTCGATGGCCGGGGTCCAGGCCGGTGACGGGATCTTGAGGACGTGGCTGTGGATGGTCTCGGTGATCACCATGCCGACCGAGTAGGACAGCCAGCGTCCTCGCTTCGCGAGCCAGGACACGAAGTCGTGGGTGCCGCCGGCGGAGTCCGTGCGGATCAGCGTCTGCCGTCCTCGCCGGTACTTCTTCGGCAGTTGGGCCAGGGCCAGGCGGGCGGTGGTGATGTGGTCGGCGGCCGTGTTGGAGCCAGCGTTCCCCGGTCTGAGCAGGGCGGCGACCGGCTCTCCGGTTCCGCCCGGGCCGTGGTCGACGAAGGCCGCCAGAGGGTGATGGCCATAGGTCTTCTTCCAGGTCGCGGCCGCGTCCTGTTTGTCGGAGTGCGCGATCACCAGGACGCCGTCGAGGTCGACCGTGACCTGTCCGTCGACGTCCGGGGCGTGTCTGCCGGCCAACGACCAGACACGCTGCCGGACTTCGGAGCGTGCGGACCGGAGGGCCCGCAGAGCTTTCTCACCGGAGGCGGCGAGGGTGTCGATCAGGCGGGAGACGGTCGGGTCGGAGGCGACCGGGCCGAAGACGGCCGGCTCGCACCGCAGCATCGCGACGTCGGCGAGGCAGTCCCCGCCCAACGCGACCGCCAGGGCGAGGTCCAGCAGGACCTTGCCCGGGTCGTGCACCGCCCGAGCCTTCCGCCACGGCGTCAGCGCCGCTGATATCGCGGTGTCCAAGCCCGCCTTGCGGACAGTCTCAACCAGCAGCACGCCCCCGGCCTGCGAGACCACCGCCCGGCCGCCGCCCTCGACGCGGACACGCGGGTACGACCCGATACGCTTCCTCACCTGGAGAGTGCTTCTTTCCGTGCAACCAACAGGACCCTCGACAAGTCCCATCGTTGCAGGTCAGGAGCACTCTCCGCTTATTTGACCAAGCCTCGGACACCCACCCTGTGAAAGCGCGAGG
>NZ_SMKC01000633.1 GCF_004348315.1 Streptomyces sp. 8K308
CGGGGAAACCCCGCGTGGAGTGGAGACCGGGCTAGGCCCGGAGCAGGGCCGCGCGCGCCTCGGCGGGGTCGTAGGCGCCGGGCGGGTAACGGGGGTCAAGATCCCGCAGGTGTTCGAGAAGCAGGCGGCTGACCGCCCAGTTGCGGTACCACTTCCGGTCCGCCGGCACCAGATACCACGGCGCCGCGTCCGTCGAGCACCGCTCGAGCACGTCCTGGTAGGCCGTACGGTAGTCGGGCCACAGCTTCCGCTCGCGGACGTCGTTGGGGCTGAACTTCCAGTGCTTGTCGGGCCGGTCGAGCCGGGCGAGCAACCGCTCGCGCTGCTCGCCGCGGCTGATGTGCAGGAAGACCTTGATCCAGGTGACGCCGTCCTCGGCGAGGATCCGTTCCCAGTCGTTGATCTGCTCGTACCGCCGCGACCAGACCGCCTCGGGCACCAGGTCGTGGACCCGGACGACCAGCACGTCCTCGTAGTGCGAGCGGTCGAAGATGCCGATCTCGCCGGACTGCGGCAGGGCCCGGTCGACCCGCCACAGGAAGTGTTGCCGCTTCTCCTCGTCGGTCGGCGCCTTGAAGGCCCTGATGCGGCAGCCGGCCGGGTTGAAGTGGCTGATGACGTGCTTGACCGTGCCGCCCTTGCCCGAGGTGTCCATGCCCTGGAGCACGAGCACCACCCGCCGCCGGTCGCCGTCGGAGGCGGCGGCGTAGAGGCGCTCCTGGAGGTCGGCCAGTTCCCGGCCGAGGTCGGCGACCTCCTGCACGGCCTGGCGTTTCTTGCCGTCGAAGCCGGGGGTGGCGTCGGCGGGGTGGTCGGAGAGTTTCACGTGGTCGCCCGGCTGGATCGCCAGCAGGTCGCGGACGTCGCTCGGCATGGTCTCGATGATGTCGCCGCCGGGTGCCGCCCGCCACCGGGAGGAGGGCCGGGGCTCAGCCGGCCAGGCGCTCACCGTCCCTGGCCAGCGCGGTGAGCCGGGAGATGGCCCGGAAGTACTTCTTGCGGTAGCCGCCGCGCAGCATGTCCTCGCTGAACAGTCGGTCGAACGGCACGCCCGAGGCCACCACCGGTATCTCGCGGTCGTAGAGCCGGTCGGCGAGCACCACGAGCCGCAGCGCCGTGGTCTGGTCGGGGACGGCCCGCACGCCCGTCAGGCAGACGGCGGTGACGCCCTCGCACAGCGCCCCGTACCGGCTGGGGTGCACCCGCGCGAGATGGTCGAGGAGCGCGCCGAAGTCGTCGAGCGAGGCGCCGGTGCTCCGGTGCGCGAGGTCCGTGACGGCGGCG
>NZ_SMKC01000634.1 GCF_004348315.1 Streptomyces sp. 8K308
GGCCGGTACGGGGGCGGGCGCCGGCGCGGGCTCGTCGTCCACGGAGATGCCGAAGTCGGTGGCGAGGCCGGCCAGACCGCTGTCGTAGCCCTGGCCCACGGCGCGGAACTTCCAACCGCCCTGGCGGCGGTAGAGCTCGCCGAGCACGAACGCGGTCTCGGTGGTCGCGTCCTGGCTGTCGAAGCGCGCGATCTCGGTGCCGTTGTCCGCGTCGAGCACCCGCACGTGCAGCCCGGGGACCTGGCCGAAGGTGCCGCCGTCCGCGGAGGCGGCCACGGTGACCTTCTCGATCTCCGGCTCCACGGCGGTCAGGTCGACGGCGAGCCGGTCGGTCACCGCGGCGCCCTGCGGCTGCTTGCCCTCGTGCCGGACCGCGCCCGAGGTGTGCCGGGGCTGGTTGTAGAACACGAAGTCGTCGTCCGAACGGACCCGACCACCCGCCGCGAGGAGCAGCGCCGACGCGTCCACGTCGGGGACCCCGGCGGAGGTGTTCCAGCCGATCTCCAGACGGACCGAGCGGGCGGACACGGGGACGTTCGCACCTTTGAGCATCGTGGATTCCTCCGTAGGGTGGCCGTCGTCACGCCACCTGTTCTGCGGACACCGCCCACTATGCCATCCCGGCCACGGGAACCCCCTGGGCGACCCCCGGACACAACATCATCTGAACGCCCATCGACGTTTTTTCCGGTATTCCTTCGGATTGAGCGCCGGAGGCCGCCTCAAGGCCACGAAAAGACCCTCTAATCGGTCTCCCCAACGACCACATGGTGGGCTTAACTTATGGGGTATGACCTCCCCGCGCCCCTACGGCGGTGGCTACTCCTCACCGTCGTTCCCTGACACCCCCATCTACGACAGGCTGGTGGCCGAGCGGGGAACCCCGCAGATCGCGCCGATCCGGGTGCCCGCCGCGTACGAGCCGCTCGGCTACCCGTCGGTGGCGAGCCAGCCCGCGCTGCCGGCCCTGCCCGCGCTGCCCTCCGCCCCCTCGCCCGCGCCGACGCACGCCCAGCCGCACCCGCAGGCGGTCGGCGGCTACCCCGGGTACCAGGCGGCGCCGGCTAGGCCGCAGCTGGCGGCGCCGGCCCCGCAGGCCCCCGCGCCGTACTTCCCGCAGCAGGCCGCCGCGCCCCGGCCCTACCCGGCGCCCGGCGTGCCCCAGGCGCCGGCCCCGCAGCAGATGCGGCCGGCCGCCCCGCGGCCCGCGGCGCCCCGCCAGATGCCGGGGCAGTACCAGCAGCAGGCGCAGCACCCCTACCCCACCCAGCAGC
>NZ_SMKC01000635.1 GCF_004348315.1 Streptomyces sp. 8K308
GGTAGAACTCGAGCGGCGCGCGGGGGAGTTCGATTGCTCCTCGGACGACGTCGGCCAGGTCGACGTCGCTGGCGGGGAGGTGGGGCGGTGTTGACATCGACGGCGAGCCCGGCCTCTTGGAGGCGGAGCGTCATGGCGGCGTCGTGGCAAGCCTGGGACGAGCGGGGGTTTTCGCCCACCGTGGGATGACGAGGCCAGCGTGCGTGAGCGCGAGGTGGATTAGGCCGGGGCGGGTTTCCTCGTCCAGGTCGTGCCGGCCCGGGTGATGCGGCGGGTCATCAGCGTGATCGCGGCCCAGGTGATGAGGGTCTCGGAGTGCTGGGGGAGGCGTTCGTAGTCGCGTGCGTGTCTTCGGGCGTGCATCATCCAGGCCAGGGTGCGTTCGACGACCCAGCGGCGGGGGAGGACAACGAAGCCGGAGGCGTCCCGGGGCCGTGAGACGGGTTTGATGGTGAGCTTGAGGTACTTCTTCGCCCAGGTCACGAGCTTGCCGGCGTAGGCGGAGTCGGCCCAGACGATGGTGATCTCCGGGTGCATCAGGCGGAGGCGGAACAGGACTTCCTTGGCGGCGGCGGAGTCGTGGAGGTCTGCTGGGTGACCATGACGAGCAGGGGCAGGCCGCGGGTGTCGACCACCATGTGGCGTTTGCGGCCGTTGATTTTCTTGCCCGGGTCGTAGCCGCGGCTGGCCCGGCTGACGGTCTCGGCGGCCTTCACGGACTGGGAGTCGATCACGGTGGCCACTGCTCGGGGGCCTTTGCCCATCTCGCGTCGGATCCGCGCCGAGAGCTGGTCGCGGATCTGGCCGACGACGCCGGCTGCCGCCCAGCGGGCCATGAATCCCCAGACCGTGCGCCAGGGCGGGAAGTCCGCAGGGAGGGCTCGCCACTTGCAGCCGGTGTCCACGACGTAGCGGATGGCGTCGACGATCTCGCGGCGGGGGTGCTTCTCCGGCCGGCCACCCCGTGTGGTCTCGCAGGCCGGGGTCGGCAGGAGCGGTTCGATCAGGGCCCATTCGGCGTTCGTGGTGTCCGAGGGGTAGCGACGGCGACGCATCACGCGGGTCTTCCGGCCAGCGGGTGACCGCCCCCGGGGGCGGGCCCCGGCCCCAGATCGCGGGGCCTGCCCCGGGGCGGCGGTCTTAGAGGTCGTTTTCTCCTGATGTTTTATCCCGTGTTGCGGATTTGATTCTGGTATGTGGGGTCGCGCCAGGTGATGGTGGCTTCGCCGGTGAGGCGGCGGGCCATGAGGTCGGTCATCGCGAGCTGGA
>NZ_SMKC01000636.1 GCF_004348315.1 Streptomyces sp. 8K308
CTCCCCGCCACGTTCTTGAACCCCGCGACGCTGCCCACCAGCACGATCCGCCCACGGCTGCGACGCAACGCCGGCAGCGCGGCGTTGACGAGCAACGCCGGCCCCAGCACGTTCGTCAGCACCATCCCCCGCCACCCCTCCGGGTCCCCGTCCGCGACCGTGTCGTGCGTTGCGAACCCGGCGTTGGCCACCACGTGGTCGAGCCGCCCGAACGCGTGCTCCGTCATCTTCACCGCCTCAGCCACCGCCTCGTGGTCGGTCGCGTCGCCCGGCAGGGTCACCAACCGATCGCCCGCGTCGGCCCGTTGGGCCAGCCGACTCAGTCGCTCCGCGCTCCGCCCCGTCGCCGCGACCCGGTGCCCGCGCTCCAGCAGCCGCCCCACCACCGCCGCGCCTATCCCACTCGCCCCACCCGTGACGAGCGTCACCGGCCCCGCGTCCTCACCCATCGCTGCCCATTCTCCTAGTCTCGGCACATGACGCAGCCGCTCTGGTCCCAGGTCGACGATTACTTCAACGACCTTCTCATCCCGGCCGATCCCGCCCTCGACGCCGCCCTCGCGTCCAGCGAGGCGGCCGGCCTCCCGCACATCAACGTAGCCCCCAACCAAGGCAAGTTCCTCCACCTCCTGGCCCGAATCCACGGCGCGCGGCGCGTCCTGGAGATCGGCACCCTCGGCGGCTACAGCACCATCTGGCTCGCCCGCGCCCTCCCGGCCGACGGCCGCCTGGTCACCCTGGAGGCCGACCCCCACCACGCCGACGTCGCCCGCGCCAACCTGGAGCGCGCCGGCCTGACCGACCGCGTCGACCTCCGCCTCGGCCCGGCCCTCGACTCCCTGCCCGAACTGGCCTCCCTGGCCCCCTTCGACCTGGTCTTCGTCGACGCCGACAAGCCGAACAACCCCAACTACCTCGACTGGGCCGTCCGTTACACCCGCCCCGGCTCGATCATCGTCTTCGACAACGTGGTCCGCGGCGGCCGCGTCCTGGAGGCCGACAACCCCGACCCGACCATCCAGGCCACCCGCCGCCTCACCGAACTCATCGCCGCCCATCCCCACCTGACGGCCACCACCCTCCAGACCGTCGGCGCCAAGGGCTACGACGGCATCACCCTCGCCCTGGTGACCGACGCCTGATAACCACCGGTTATCGGAATCGCTATTGGACGGTGCGCCGAGAGCCACCCCACCATGACGGGCATGCGAGCCCTCCTGCACGCCCCGTCCGCCCCCGCCGGCCTGCGTCTCGGCGAGACC
>NZ_SMKC01000637.1 GCF_004348315.1 Streptomyces sp. 8K308
GGATCTGGGTCATGGGGGGCGGGGGCGCCCGAGGCGCGGGGGCACCCGTCCCGCCCGAGGTCGTCCACCCGAACGGTGAGACGAGGCTCCCGCAGCTGACGGCCGGCGGCTGGGCCCTTCCCGGCGACCTGGCCGGGCAGGTCAGGGACAAGTACCTCCGGCTCGCGGCGGCCGACGCCGCCACCACGTCGGACGACATCGAGGCGGAGATCGAGCGGTACCGCCGGAGGATGCTGGAACGGGCGGCCGAACTGAGACGCCTCGGGCTCGACCCCGCGGAGGAACCAGGCGGCCTGTTCACCAGCGAAGCGGTGGCCGGGCAGACCGGCGGGTCGGTACGGCCGCCGGACGACGGGAGCCTGCGCAACTACCTGAGGACGGAGAAGTGGGCCGAGGATGCCTACGCCTCGTTCCGGGAGGTGGACGACCTGCCCGCCATGGTCGAAGCCCTACGTGACGTGGAACGCGCGGACGGCAGCAGGGGATTCACACCCGAGGAACTCGAAGCCGTCAAGAACCACGTCTTCTTCGAGGAGCATCCCCTGGACGCGGTCGACGGAGGTGTCACCTACGCCCGGTACGATCCGAACCCCGACATGGCGGAAGCGTGGATCCGTCTTCGACTCGGACACTTCGAGGACGCGGACGTGGTGTTGTTGGAGCACGAACTGGCGGAGCAGAGATATTACCGAGAACATCCTGGTTCTCCCTACCGGGAGGCCCATGCGGCCGCCAACGAGGTGGCCGACTGGGAGTCGCTCGAAAAGCCCTCACGGGGCGGCGAGGACTACAGGGCCCCGTGGTGAGGAGAAGGCCGTGGCCGTCTATGCCGTGATCGAGAAGGTCGACGAGGACGCGAGGCGCGTTCGTTACAGGTACTCCGGAGTTCAGGAGACCGAGAGATTCGTGGTGTTGGACAAGGAAGAGGAACGCGTCTGGCCCGAGGACGGGGTGGAAGACCACCTCTACGGGGCGGTGGCCAGAAGGATCGCCGTCATGTGGGCGCGGGAGGGGATCGCCCCACAACGCCTCGTTGTCCAGTCGTAGAGCCGCCGCGGCCGCCGTCTGTCCCGCACCGTACGACGTTTCGCCTGATCAACAGACCTAGCCGGTGGGGGCGGCGTCGGGGGGTAGGCCGGGCAGTTCCGGACGGTCCTCTTCCTGGGGCGGCTCCAACTCCAGTTCCGGATCCCGCTCGGGGAGCGTGGGGTCGGGGACGCGGGTCGAGTCGGGGAGCAGGTCGGGGAT
>NZ_SMKC01000638.1 GCF_004348315.1 Streptomyces sp. 8K308
GGTGGGGGAAAACACCGGCTACGCCACGCGGGCCAAGGCGTCCGCCGGGCGGAGCCGCGCCGCGCGCCAGGTGGCGAAGGTGCCGGCGATCAGGCCGCCCGCGATGGCCAGCGCGGCGGCGAGCGCGACGATGCCGACGCTGACGGGCGCGGTCAGGCCCACGTCAAGCGCCGCCGTGGTCGTCTGCTCCATGCCAGGGCCGCGAAAGCCGCCGCCGGGCCCGGCCGGCGAGGCCGCCGCCGCCGTGCCGAGTTCGGCCGTCAGGGACGGGTTGACGGCCGTGATGACGGCCGCCGCGCCCACGCCGGCCGCGAGGCCGATCGCTCCGCCGAACAGGCCGGTGGCCACGGCCTCGGCCATCACCTGCCGGGTGACGCGGCCCCGTGACCAGCCGAGCGCCTTGAGCGTGCCGAACTCCCTGACCCGGCGGGTGACCGCCGAGGAGGCGAGCAGTCCGGCGACGAGGAAGGCCGAGCCGAGCACCAGGTAGGAGAGCCAGCGGCCGAGGCCGTCGGCGAGGTCGGCCGCCGTGGCGAGGGAGCCGGAGACCTGGTCGGCGAGGTCGTCGGCCGTCACGACCTCCGCGTCCTCGACCCGCTCGGTGATGGCCGCCTCGATGGCGTCCAGCTCCTGCGAGTCCTCGGCGCGGACGTAGACGTCCGTCAGGGCGCCCTCGTTGCCGGAGAGCTCCTGCGCCCTGGCCAGCGGCAGGTAGACGTCGGCGGCGGCGTCGCCCTCCGCCTGGTCGGCCAGGCCGACGATCTCGACCTCGGTGCCGCCGACGGTGAGCGTGTCGCCGACCGCGAGCTCCTCGCTCGCCGCGTACTCGGTGTCGACGAGCGCCACGTCCGCTTCCGCGTCGTCGGCCGTGAACGCCCGGCCGTCTGTCACCTCGGTGGCGCTCAACGGGCCCTGGTCGAGGGCCGTCACGTCGCTGCCGAGCACCGCGTACTGGTTGATGTCGAACGCGGCGCCGCCGCCCCCGACCTCCCCGTCCTCACGCGTCGTCGGCGGGCCACCGCCCGGCTCGCCCTCGACGATCTCGCCCGGGTCGAACGAGCCGCGCACGCCCACGCTGCGCAGCGCGAGGCCGCCGACCGCGCCCGAGACGCCGTCGATGTCGGCGATGGTGTCGACGGCCGACTCGTCGAGCGTTTGGAAGCCGTCGACCACCAGCACGTCGCCGCTCTGCTCCTCGCCCTCCCTGGCGTCGAACTCGAAGCGTGGGGGCTGCCGTTGCC
>NZ_SMKC01000639.1 GCF_004348315.1 Streptomyces sp. 8K308
GCGCGGCACGGCCGCAGGCCGGCACGGCCGCCGTCAGGGCCCTGCGAGCCGGCCGCGCGTCAGCGCGAGCGTGCCGGGACCGGCACTCGTGTCAGGTCCTCGGCGATCGTCAGGTCGCCTTCGAAGCCGGCCGCCCTGGCCTCGTCGGCGAAGCGTGTCGGATCGTCGTACCGCTGGGAGAAGTGCGTCAGCACCAGGTGCCGCACCCGGCTCTCGGCCGCCGCGCGGGCGGCCTGGGCGGCCGTCAGGTGGCCGTACTCGTGAGCCAGCGCCCCGTCCGACGCCAGGAACGTCGACTCGATGACCAGCAGGTCGCAGTCTTCGGCCAGCGCGTAGACGCCGTCGCACAGCCGGGTGTCCATCACGAAGGCGAACCGCTGTCCTGGCCGCCGCTCGCTGACGTCCTCGACACGCACCCCGCGCAGCGTGCCCTCCCGCTGCAGGTGCCCGACGTCCCGGCCGGTGATGCCGTGCGCGGCGAGCCGGTCGGGGAGCATGCGGCGGCCGTCCGGTTCGACGAGGCGGTATCCGAAGGAGTCGACCGGGTGGGAGAGGCGGTGCGCGCTCAGCGTGAAGCCGGGCTCGTGGGCGATCGGCCCGTCGTCCGCGACCGGCCGCGCCAGCAGCCGGGCCGTCTCGCGGTAGGCGGTGGCCTGCCGCAGCCGGTCGTAGTACTGCTGGCCGCTGGCCGGGTAGTGGACGTGGATCGGGTGCGGCACCCGGTCCAGGTTGATGCGCTGGATCACGCCGGCCAGGCCGAGCGAGTGGTCGCCGTGGAAGTGCGTGACGCAGATCCGGGTGAGCTGGTGCGCGCTGACCGAGGCCAGCAGCATCTGCCGCTGGGTGCCCTCGCCCGGGTCGAAGAGGATGGTGTCGGCGTCCCAGCGGAGCGCGTAGCCGTTGTGGTTGCGGTGCCTGGTCGGCACCTGACTGGCCGTGCCGAGCACGACCAGCTCGCGGGCCGACATCAGCCGGGCGGCCATTCCAGACCGCGCCCGCCGAGGATGTGGGCGTGCACGTGGAAGACCGTCTGGCCGGCGCCGGCGCCGGTGTTGAAGACGACGCGGTAGCCGGGGTCGACGATCTTCTCGTCGGCCGCGACGTCGCCCGCGAGCCGCAGTATCTCGGCGGCGAGGTCGGGCGCGGCGGTGGCCAGGGTGGCCGCGTCGGGGTAGTGGGCGCGGGGGATCACCAGCACGTGGG
>NZ_SMKC01000063.1 GCF_004348315.1 Streptomyces sp. 8K308
ATAAGAGACAGCCCCGGAACCGCCCGCCGACCCTCGCACCGCACACGCCGCCGCGCAGGCCACCGCCCCGCAGCCGACCCGGCACGACGACCCGCGCGCCGCCGTGCCCGGTGGCGGGGCCTGCTCGGTGTGCGGTAATGGATACGTGGATGCGGACGGCCACTGCACAGGGTGCGGGCGCGGCCCCGCCGGGACCCGGGACCACGCGGAGCGGGATCTCGGCGGCGTGGCCGCCGTCAGCGACATCGGCCTGCGCCACCACCGCAACGAGGACGCGTTCGCCGTCGCCGCCACCGCGCTGCCCGACGGCCAGCCGGCCGTGATCGCCGTGGTGTGCGACGGGGTCTCGTCCTCGACCCGTCCCGACGAGGCCTCGGCCGCCGCGGCCGGCACGGCCCGCGAGTTCCTGCTCGGCGCGCTGCCCAGGGGCGTCCCCGGGCCACAGGCCGTGCATGACGCGCTGCTCGCCGCCGGCAACGCGGTGGCCGCGCTGGCGCAGGGCACCGAGCCAGAGCCCGGCCGCAACTCCCCCGCCTGCACCATCGTCAGCGCCGTGACCACGGGACCGACCCTGACGGTGGGCTGGATCGGGGACAGCCGCGCCTACTGGGTGCCGGACGAGCCGGGCGCCGCCGCGGCGCGCCTCACCGAGGACGACTCGTGGGCCGCCCAGATGGTGGCGGCCGGGCTGCTCACCGAGGCTGAGGCGATGGCCGACCACCGCGCGCACGCCATCACCGCGTGGCTCGGCGCCGACGCCCAGGAGATCGACCCGCACACCGCCTCGTTCAAGCCTGACCGGCCTGGCGTGGTGATCGTGTGCACCGACGGCCTGTGGAACTACGCGGAGACCGGCCAGCAGATGGCGCTCGTGGTGCCGGACCACGCCAGGCGCGCGCCGCTCGCCACGGCACGGCAGTTGGTGCGGCACGCGCTGGACTCCGGCGGGCACGACAACGTCACGGTGGCCGTGATCCCGTTCCCGCCCAGCGCCCAGGCGTGAGCGCCACCAGGCCCTGTCCGGGCGTTCTTCTTCGGGCCCACGCCTCCCTCAGCCTGGCGGCCTGGGGGAGACAAGGGCTGATCCTGGAAGACCGCCCGGACAGAACCTAGACGTGCGGGGCACGGCGGCGGGTACTGTTCGTCTGAGGAGGAAGGCCCGCTGACCGATGACGTCCTGGCTGGCGGACGACGTGAGTAACTGGAGGCAGTCACATGCCGACGTGCCCTAACGGCCACCAGTCGATGGCCGAGGACTGGTGCGAGGTGTGCGGTCATCGCATGCTCGCGCCCGCCGCCGCGCCGCCGCCCCCCGTCGGCTACCCGGGCGCCGGGCAGGGCCCCGGCGGCCAGATGCCGCCCGCGCAGGGCCACGGCGGCTACGGCTTCCCGGCTCCGCAGACCCCGCCCCCGCCGCAGCCCACCCATGGCCACGGCGGTCACGGCGGTCACGGCGGCTACGGCTTCCCGGACTCCACGGCGCCGATGCCGCAGCTCAACCCGACCCAGCTGTGCCCGCAGTGCCGCACCCCGCGCGAGTCGCAGGCGCCGTTCTGCGAGGAGTGCCGGTACAACTTCCTGACCAACTCCCCCACCACCTACATACCGCCGTCCGCGCCCGGCGGGCAGCAGTATCCGGGGCAGCACGGGCAGCCGGGCCCGCCGCCGATGCCGGGCCAGCGCGACGCGTACGGCCAACAGACCGCCGCGCCGCAGGCCCCGCCCATGCCGCCGCCGCACCAGCAGCAGGCGCCCGCGCCCGCCACCAACGGGGACTGGATGCTCCCGCCCCCGGGCGGCCCTGGCGGTCCCGGCGGCCCTGGTGCCCCGGGCCAGTACCAGCAGCAGGCACCGCCGCCGCCCTACCCCGGCCAACCGCAGGCCCCGCCACAGCAGCCGCAACCGCCGCAGCGGCCCGAGCGTTGGCTGGTGGCGATCGGCCCCGACCCCGAGTACTTCCAGGCGATGATGCGCCGCTCGGGCCCCGAGGCCCACGAGCTCAAGCTGCCGGCCTACGCGCCCGAGCAGCAGGTGCCGCTCACCGGGAACGAGATCACCATCGGCCGCCGCCGACAGTCCACGGGCGAGGCCCCCGACATCGACCTCTCCCGGCCCCCGGAGGACCCGGGCGTCTCCCATCGGCACGCCGTGCTCGTACAACAGGTGGACGGCGGCTGGGCGGTGGTCGACCAGGACTCCACCAACGGCACCACCGTCAACATGGCCGAGGACCCGATCCAGCCGTTCGTCCCCGTGCCGCTGCGCGAGGGCGACCGGGTGCACATCGGCGCCTGGACCACCCTCACCCTCTACCGGGGGTGAGGAGCGCCGTCCGGGCCCTCGGAGGCCACCGATAGCATCGGCCGGTGTGACAGAGATAACGGCCGCGATCAAGGTCGACGGGATACGCAAGCGATACGGCGATGTCCAGGCCGTCGACGGGGTGACCTTCGAGGTCGGCCGTGGCGAGTTCTACGGCATCCTCGGGCCGAACGGCGCGGGCAAGACGACCACGATGGAGATCGTCGAGGGGCTGCGCGAGCCCGACGAGGGCACCGCGCTGCTGCTCGGCGAGCCCTCCTGGCCGCGCGACCCGAAGCTGCTGGCCCGGATCGGTGTGCAGCTCCAGGCGTCCGCGTTCTTCGAGAAGTTGACCGCGCGTGAGCAGATCCACACCTTCGCGGCGCTCTACGGCGTGTCCACCGAGCGGGCCGACGCGATGCTGGAGAGGGTCGGCCTCACCGAGAAGGCCAACGTCCGCGACGACAAGCTGTCCGGTGGCCAGGCGCAGCGGCTCTCCATCGCCTGCGCCCTGGTCCACGACCCGGAGCTGGTCTTCCTCGACGAGCCGACCACGGGGCTCGACCCGCAGGCCAGGCGCAACCTGTGGGACCTGCTGCGGGCGATCAACTCCAGCGGCCGCACGGTGGTGTTGACCACCCACTACCTGGACGAGGCCGAGATCCTCTGCGACCGGGTCGCCATCATGGACGCCGGCCGCATCCTGAAGGTCGGCGCCCCGGCCGACCTGATCGCCGAGGTCGGCGTCGACACCCTGGAGGACGTCTTCCTCCACCTCACCGGACGGGAGTTCCGCGAGTGAGCGCGTTCCGAAGCCTCTCGCGGGCCATGGTCCTCGGCCTGCTCCGCGACCGCACCGCGGTGTTCTTCACCCTGATCTTCCCGCTGATGTTCCTGGCGCTCTTCGGCGCGCTGCTGCGGGACTCGGGGGTCGCCAGCAGCACGGTCGTCCAGGTCGGCGCGGTCGACGTCCTCGACGACATGCCGGCCGACCAGGCCGCCGCGCTCTCCGACGCGCTGACGATCATCAGGACCGGCGACCGCGACCAGGCCCTGGAGGACGTCCGCGAGGGCGACGCCGACGCGGTCGTCTGGCAGGACTCCGACGGCCGGATCGAGCTGCGCTACTCGGCCGCCGACGCCACCACGGCCGGCACCGTGCAGGGCCTGATGCAGTCGATCGTGCAGGGCGCCAACGTGGCCGCGACCGGCCAGCCGCCGGCCTTCCAGCTGGCCACCGACCAGGTCGAGGACCACTCGATCAAGCCGATCCAGCAGCTGACGCCGGGCCTGCTCGGCTGGGCGATCGCCATGGGCGCCGCGTACATGTCGGCCTTCACGCTGGTCAACTGGCGCAAGAAGCGGATCCTGCGGCGCCTCTGGCTCGCCCCGATCCGCCCCTCCACGGTGATCAGCGCCCGGATCGGCGTCAGCCTCGCGATGGCGTTCATCCAGTTCGCCATCTTCATCGGCGTCGCCACCATCCCCTACTACGGCCTCACCCTCAGCGGCCACTGGTGGCTCTCGCTGCCGCTGGTCGCCTGCGGCACGCTGTCCTTCATGTCCATCGGCCTGCTGATAGGCGCCTGGGCCAAGACGGAGGAGGCCGCCAACGGCGCGCTCCAGATCGTCGTCCTGCCGATGGCCTTCCTGTCCGGCTCCTTCTTCCCCACCGACGGCATGCCGTCCTGGCTGCGGGCCATCTCCAACGCGCTGCCGCTGAAGCACCTCAACGAGTCCATGCAGGACGTCCTCACCCGCGGCCAGAGCTACGGCGCGGCCCTCCCCGCCATGCTCGGCCTCCTGGCCTTCGCCGCCGTCCTGACCCTGATCTCGGCCCGCCTCTTCCGCTGGGACAACGCGTAACCGACCCGGCGGCCCGAACGCCCCTGACCCCACCCGCCTTTCGGGGACGGGTGGGCGGCCCGGCCGTCCGATCATCGTGTCAGTCCGCGTCCCGTTCCGGCAAAGGCTGGTACCGGCTGGGCCCGGGCGTCTGACCTTCCGGGGGGTAGTCGCAGTCCAGGCTGCTGATCTCGTAGTCGTCGCCCTCGTTCTGTTCCTGGTCGACGACCACCGCGGCGGTGCAGACGCGGCCGTGGTCGTCGGTGAACGTGACTATCTCGCTGTAATCCGTCGGGGTGCCGCACCCCGCGAGCAGCAGCACCGCGGCCCCGGCGGCCACCGCGGCGCAGAACCTCCACAGCGTTCTCATGCCTTGCCCCTCCCGCATACGCCGTCGCCCACACCGTAGACGCGCCGGTCCCGGCGTGCCAGCTGGCTCGTCGCCCGTCGACCAGCGTCAGGGTGGGCGGCGGCGGGGTGACCGGTCAGTGGAGGCGGCCGTCAGCAGGTCGTCAACGGTGGTCGGGTCGGCATCCCGTCGGAGCAGCCGATCAACCGCCGAGCGGATGATTCACCTTTGGGAGGCCCATGCCGATCATCCGCCGGGTCGTTAGGCCGAACTAGTCCGGCCGATGGCGGCCGGGCCGATCGCTGGAAGGGGAGAACAAGACGAACGGTGCGCGGCGTATCGCGGTGGCGGCGTAGGTGGTGGGGATGCTGCTGGCGGCTCCGGTGGGCATGGCCACGGCCCAGGCCGCCGACAGCGACGCGGGCTCTGGCGGTCTGCTGTCCAACCTGTCGGGCGGGAACTCCTCGGGCCACGCCAACCTGTGCGGCACGGGCAAGCTGGCGCTCCTCAAGGACCGCACCTGTGTGACCGTGGACGACGGCACGGTCTCCGGGGACCAGGCGGGCCCCAGCGGCGGGCTGCTGTCCAACCTCCTGTTCGCCCGCAACGCCTCGGGGCACAGCAACAACTGCGGCAACGAGACGGTGTCCGTGCTGAGCCGGACCACCTGCGTCACCGTGGACAACTCGGGCCACTGAGGGCCGCCGGCCGGGCCGGGCGGCTACGCGTTGATCATGGAGAACGCCGCGAAGGTCAGGTACTTCCAGAGCTCCTGGTCGAGCTCGGCCGGCAGGTCGAGGCTGTCGACGGCCGCCCGCATGTGGCGCAGCCACGCGTCGTGGGCGGCCTGGTCGACGCGGAAGGGGGCGTGGCGCATCCGCAGGCGCGGGTGGCCGCGCTGCTCGCCATAGGTGCGGGGGCCGCCCCAGTACTGGATGAGGAAGAGTCGCAGCCGCTCCTCGGCCGGGCCCAGGTCCTCCTCGGGGTACATCGGGCGCAGCAGCGGGTCCTCCGCCACGCCCTCGTAGAAGCGGTGGACGAGCTTGTAGAAGGTCTCCTCACCTCCGACCCGCTCGTAGAACGACTCGGTCGGCGGCTGCTGCTCCTCACTCACCCCTCCATCGTCGCAGACTCCGGTGGGGCGGGTTCCACCGTCATGCCGTTCCGCAGCGTTCACGGAGGAGTTCGACACCGTCGCCCTCCAACTCGTCGAGGAACGTCGCGCGCCCGGTCATGGCCATCGTCAGCGCGAGGGTGGTGCCGGACACCAGCGGCCCGGAGCCGGTCCTGAAGGGGCCGTCGGTCGCGGTGAGCCGGAGGTCGGCGACGCGTTTCCTGGCGACGACCACGAGATCGGATCCCGGTAGTACTCGGCCACCCGCGTGAGCACCTCGATCGGGTGGTCGCGACGCATGCCCAGCGGACACCTGATGTCCTCCCCGTGCACGATCGTCTCGCCCAGCATGGCCACGGCGGGAAGGGGAGGCTTGGTCGTGCTGGCCACGACGTGCCGGAACCGCTCGAGCGTCTCGGCCGGGGTCGCGCCGAGGTGTTCGGCCAGCCGCATGGCCACCTGTCTGTCGAAGTCGAACCGGCAGCGGAGCACACCCGCGAACCACCGCACGGCGTTGAGGCTCGCCCCCGCCGTGAGGTGCGCCAACACCTCACGCACGGACAGTCCGGCGCACAGCGACGGCGTCGCCCACCGCTCGTCGGAGAGCCCGGCGAGATCGGCCGCCAACGCCGCGCGCTCGGCGTGAATCAGCGGCCAGACGTCGGTCCTGGGGCCCCGGTCCGCCGCCAGTTCGGAATCGGTCATGGGGGTGGGTCTCCTGTCGCGAGTCGTGCGGCATCGGCGCCGGGGCCGGAACACGTGGACTTCCGGCAGCCGTTCGAAGAGGAGACTCGCGCTCGGGAGCGAAGTCATCGTTGGCGGGCGGGCGGGCGGCGCCGAAGCCCGGCAGTCCCCCGCGAGATAACGAAACGGCAACCATCCGTTCGCCGTGCGTCCGTACTCTCCCGCGCATGTCCTTGTGTGTACGGGTCACTCTGCTCGCCACCGTCGTCTGGGCGGTCATGTTCGCCGCCCCGGCGGCGGCCGATGCCGAGCCACGGGACACGCCGCCGCCGGAACAGCAGATGAGCCAGCCGTTCAAGCACGACACCGAGGGCTACGCCTGCTACCGAATACCGGCGATCGTCGCCACCACGGCGGGCACGCTGCTGGCGTTCGCCGAGGCCAGGGTCTCGGACTGCGCGGACGTCGGCGACATCGACATCGTCGTCAGGCGGTCGACCGACGGGGGCCGCACCTGGGGGGAGTTGACCGTGCTGCGCGGGATCGGGGACGACGGCGGCTACGGCAACCCGGTGCCCGTGGTGGACTCCGAGAGCGGACGCGTCACCCTGATGTTCGCGTACAACACGTGGACGCCCAAGCCGGACGACGTCCGTTCCCGTGGGCCGCGTTCGCTGGCGCTGCTGCACTCGACGGACGACGGCCTGACCTGGCAGGACGGCGGGCAGCTGCCCGGTCTCAAGCCGTCGAACTGGACCTGGATCTCGGTCGGCCCCGGGCACGGCATCCAGCTGCAACGCGGCCCGCGCGCGGGCCGGTTGGTGGTGGCCGGCGACCACGACACGAACGGCGACCGGTCGGGTGGTCAGCTGTACTACAGCGACGACGGCGGGCTCAGCTGGCGGCTCGGCGCGGTGTGGGAGACGGTCGAGGAGCTGCCGCACCCGGCCGAACTCTCCCTGGTGGAGCGGGTGGACGGCTCGCTGTACATCAACGCGCGGGGCCTGGACAACGTGCGGCTCGCGGCGTACAGCGAGGACGCGGGCGAGAGCTTCACCGCGGGGGGCTTCCACGAGGTGCGGGACCTGGACACGCCGCCGGTCTCCGGTTCGCTGCTGCGGCTGACGGCGACCGACCAGGGCGACGACCGGGACCGGGTGCTGCTGTCCGCGCCCACCAGGCCGGGCGAGGAGGCCGGCAGCCGGCGCCGGATCATGACGATCCGCTCCACCTACGACGAGGGCCGCACGTGGCACACCGTCGGCACCGTGATCACCCCGGCCAGGGCCGGCTACTCGGACCTGACGCTGCTGCCCTCCGGCGAGATCGGGCTGCTCTACGAGACCGGCCGGTACAGCCCGCACGGCACCCTCAACTTCACCGCGTTCACGGAGCTGTCCCTGGACGCCGGCCGGCGCGAGCTGACCCTGCCGGACCTCGTCGGCTGCCCGGTCGCCCGACACCAGCCGACCGAGACCGTCGCCCCCGCCCGCTACGGCCGGCTGACGCCGGTGCGGCTGACCAGCCTGGCGTCCACCGTCAACGCGGTCACCATCCGCTACGGCAAACGGGACTGGCGGTAGGGCAGGCCCGCTACGCCACCAGCAGCGGCATGTCCCAGCCGAGTCGCGCGGGGCCGCCGCCGGCCGCGTAGGCGTCGAGGGCCAGCGCCACCCCGCCCGCGCCTTCGAAAGGCGGGCACGTCGGCGCCCTGCGGCACGTGGGTCATGGTGCACCGGTGGCCGAAGCGGGTGTCGTCCCGGTAGTGCGAGAGCAGGATGCCGGCCAGTTCTTCGCGCAGCCCGGCCAGCCGGGCGTCGACGACGTGCTCCCCGGGCAGGCCGAGGACGTGCAGCAGTCCGGCCCAGCCGTGGCGCAGGCTGGGGGCGTCGGTCTCCCACCTCGGGCGCCACGGCGAGCAGCGGCAGCAACGAGCGGTGCGCGAGGTCGTGCCAGTCGGCGCGGTCGAGGGCGAGCGCCGCGAGCTGCACGGCGCGGCTGATGCCGGGGACGCCGTGACACCGGGGTGGCGGCGCCGGGGCCGCGCAGCCAGCTGTCCAGGGTGAGGTAGCCGGGCCAGCGGACGCCGTGCCCCTCGCCGTCCTTGACGGCCCACTCGGTGAGCAGCGCCACGAGGTCCTCGATTGCCTCTCGCTGTCCCGGCACGGCGACACCGGCCCGCCAGGCGAGGGCGAGCAGCGCGAGCAGGCCGGCCACGCCGTGCGAGAGGCCGAGGTTGAGGTGGCCATCGGGCAGCTCGGCCTCGCCGCCGAGCTGCGGCGCCGCCGTCGTCCACCAGCGTGGCACGGCGTGGCCGCGGTGCCGCACCGTGCCGCGGCTCATGGCCACCAGGTAGCGCAGCACCACGGCCAGCTCGGGGTCGTCCTTGCGGTCCCTGGCCTGCAGGTAGCGGCCGACGGCTAGGTCCTGTCCTGTCGATCTTGTCGGATCAGCCCGCGGCGTCAGACGCGGTGCTCCCCCAGACCTGGCGGCCCGGGGAGTCGCGGGCCCGGCAAGATCGACAGGACAGGGCCTAGATCGGCCGCACGCTGAGCCCGGGGGCCGCGCCGCTCCGGCGCACCGCGATGGAGCCGAGGAAGGTGCGCAGCCGCAGCCACGTGCCCTTGCTGAGCACCGCGACCGGGGTCGTGGCGCGCAGCATGCCGAGGGCGTGCGCGGCGTGCACGGCGCGCAGCGGCAGCGGGGTACCGGGCAGCGAGCGTGACCAGATCTCCTCGGCCAGCGCGTCCAGCGCCTCGCGGGTGGCCTCCGCGGAGGTCAGCGCCTCCCGCCGGCTGCGGAACTCGGAGACGACAGCCGCCGCCTCGTTCCGCACCCGCTCCACGGGAAGCTGCGACTCGGGCCGCCAGACGCCGCGCGGCGGCAGCAGCCCGGCCCAGGAGGGGCCGGTCACCGCCGCCGGCACCGCCAGCTCACCGGCGTCGACCGACTCGAGCAGTTCGCCGGCCGAGACGGTGGCGTCGAGCGTCGCCGGCTCGCGGAGCCGGAACGCGCGGACCGCGAGCACGTCGAAGCGGGCCGGCCTGGTGAAGACGGAGACGACCTCGCCGTCCGCCTGGAGCCGGGCGGCGGCCGCTCGGTCCCAGCGCAGCTGCCGCTCCAGGTAGGCGGTGAGCTCTCCGGCCTCCCCCGGCTCCGCGAAGGCCAGCCGCGCCGATGCGTTCATGCCGCGGCCGAACCCTCCACCAGGCCACCCGCCTCGTCGTCCTGGTACTTGCTCAGGAACTCCCGCTCCTCGGCGGTCAGCCGGCGCGGCCTGGAGTCCTCGAGGCGGTAGGGGACGACGACGGTCGCGGCGCGGGCGTAGATCGTCTCTGCGTCCCTGATCTCGTAGGCGACGGTGACGGAGGCGCCGCCGAGCCTGGCCACCCAGGTCTCGATGGTGACCGGCTCGTGCCGGTGCACCATCGGCTTCAGGTAGTCGATCTCGTGCCGCGCCACCACCGAGCCGCCGGTGAACGCGCCGGAGTCGGCCTGCCGGGCGAGCCGGAACATGAAGTCGATCCTGGCCTCTTCGAGGTAGCGCAGGTAGACCACGTTGTTGATGTGCCCGAACGCGTCCATGTCGGACCAGCGCAGCGGGCACAGGTACACATGCCGCACGCCGTCAGCCCCGGGTCAGCTTCTTGTAGGAGGTGCGGTGGGGGCGCGTGGCCTCCGGGCCGAGCCGGGAGATCTTGTTCTTCTCGTACGACTCGAAGTTGCCCTCGTACCAGAACCAGGTGGAGTCGCCCTCGTACGCCAGGATGTGGGTGGCGACGCGGTCGAGGAACCAGCGGTCGTGGGAGACGACGACGGCGCAGCCGGGGAAGTCGAGCAGCGCGTTCTCCAGGGAGGAGAGCGTCTCCACGTCGAGGTCGTTGGTCGGCTCGTCGAGGAGCAGCAGGTTGCCGCCCTGCTTGAGGGTGAGGGCCAGGTTGAGCCGGTTGCGCTCGCCGCCGGAGAGCACGCCGGCCGGCTTCTGCTGGTCGGGGCCCTTGAAGCCGAAGGCGCTGACGTAGGCGCGGGACGGCATCTCGACCTGGCCGACGTTGATGTGGTCAAGGCCGTCGGAGACGACCTCCCACAGCGTCTTGTTGGCGTCGATGTTGGCCCGGCTCTGGTCGACGTAGGAGATCTTGACGGTCTCGCCGACCCTGACGGAGCCGGTGTCGACCGGCTCCAGGCCGAGGATCATCTTGAACAGGGTGGTCTTGCCGGCGCCGTTGGGGCCGATCACGCCGACGATGCCGTTCCGCGGCAGGGTGAAGGACAGGCCGTCGACCAGCACCTTCTCGCCGAACGCCTTGTGCAGGTCGTCGACCTCCACCACCACGTTGCCCAGGCGCGGGCCCGGCGGGATCTGGATCTCCTCGAAGTCCAGCTTCCTGGTCTTCTCGGCCTCCGCCGCCATCTCCTCGTACCGCTGGAGGCGGGCGCGGGACTTGGCCTGCCGGCCCTTGGCGTTGGAGCGCACCCACTCGAGCTCCTCCTTGAGCCGCTTGGCGCGCTTGGCGTCCCGCTGGCCCTCGACCTTGAGGCGGGCCTGCTTGGTCTCCAGGTACTTGGAGTAGTTGCCCTCGTAGCCGTAGGCGCGGCCACGGTCGAGCTCCATGATCCACTCGGCCACGTTGTCCAGGAAGTAGCGGTCGTGGGTGATCGCGACCACGGTGCCCGGGTACTTGGCGAGGTGCTGCTCGAGCCACTGCACGGACTCGGCGTCCAGGTGGTTGGTGGGCTCGTCGAGCAGCAGCAGGTCGGGCTGCTCGAGCAGCAGCTTGCAGAGCGCGACGCGGCGCTTCTCGCCGCCGGAGAGGTTGGTGACCGGCCAGTCGCCCGGGGGGCAGCCCAGCGCGTCCATGGCCTGCTCCAGCTGCGCGTCCAGGTCCCACGCGTTGGCGTGGTCCAGCTGCTCCTGGAGCTTGCCCATCTCCTCCCCGAGCTCGTCGGTGTACTCGGTCGCCATCTGCTCGGCGATCTCGTTGAACCGGTCGAGCTTGGCCTTGGTCTCGGCCACGCCCTGCTGGACGTTCTCCAGCACCGTCTTGGACTCGTCGAGCGGCGGTTCCTGGAGCAGGATGCCGACGGTGGCGCCGGGGGCGAGGAACGCGTCGCCGTTGGACGGCTGCTCGATGCCGGCCATGATCTTCAGGACGGTCGACTTGCCCGCGCCGTTGGGGCCCACGACACCGATCTTGGCCCCGGGCAGAAAGCTCAGGGAGACGTCGTCAAGGATCACCTTGTCGCCGTGTGCCTTGCGCGCCTTGCGCATGGTGTAGATGTACTCAGCCAAGAGAAACCGTCCGGCGGGTCAGATCAGCGGGCAGTGGGTGTGGATGGTTCCATCCTGCCGCATGTCCCTGCCACGGCGGAAACCGGAATCGGGCCCGCCCGGCGGAGACAGCACGGAGGGGCGGGCCCCGAAGGACCCGCCCCTCACGCTCTGTGTGTCGGAGCTACCGCTGTGCTCAGCTCTCGGAGCCGGCGGAGGCGGAGCGGCGGCGCATGAAGAAGATGCCGGCGCCGCCGACGACCAGCAGCGCGACCGCGACGCCGGTGATCATGCCGACGTTGCTGCTGGAACCGGTCGCGGCCAGGTCGGGCTCGTCGGTGTCGCCACCGCCGGTGCTGGCCGGGGCCGGCTCGTTGTCCTCGTCGATCGGGGTCGGGGCCTCGCCGCCACCGGGGGCGCAGTCGAGCACGCCGGTGAAGTTGAAGTCCTCCTCACCCTCGATCGGGTTGGCGATGGTGATGTCGTACTCCTGGCCGTTCTCGACCGGGACCAGGATGGGCTCCTCGGTGCCCGGGGCGACCTCGACGGTCTCGCCGTTCAGCTCGAACTCGAACGGCACGTCGCCCTGGTTGCTGACGGTGACCTCGACGCCACCCTCGGCGCAGATCTCCTCGGCGTCCACCGCGACGGCGGGGGTGCCGGGGGCGGCCCAGTTGGCGCTGGCGCCCGCGCTGACCGAGGACTCGGAGGAGCCGGCCAGGATCATGGTCTGGGTGCGCACGTCGATGCCGGTGAAGGCGCGGCCGATCGGCACCTGGGAGGTGGCGGTGGCGGTCAGCGAGGCGCTGCCGTCCTCGGCGCCCTCCGGCACGTCGAAGAAGAGCTCGGTGCCGTCGGTGACCGGGGTGTCCTCGGTGATCACGTTGCCGGCGCCGTCGGTGAGGGTCACGCCCTGCTCGACGGCCGCGGCGTCCGGGGTGACGGAGACCGCGTCGGCGGTGGTGTCGACCGTGATCGGGCCGAGGCGTCCGCCGGGCTGCCCCGAGACCTGGTTCGGGGTGAGGGTCAGCGAGGCGGTCGGCTCCTCGGCCTCCTCGGCGTTCTCGGTCAGCCAGTCGGTGAGGGCCGCGGCGTTCCCGCTCTCCGGCTCCGCCTCGACGCCGTCCGAGAACTCCCAGATCGCGGCCTGGGTGCCGGCGGCGGCCTCGGCGATGCTCAGCGACTCGACACCGGCCTGCTCGGCCAGCGCGTCGAGGTCGTTGATCACCGGGTAGGAGTTCTGCAGGATCCACTGGATCCGGCCCGCGTCGGGATTGTTGTGCAGGCGGGACTCGTTCCAGCCGACCTCCCGGTACCGGGCGCTGGGCGCGGTGGCGGTGGTGAAGTCGATGCAGTACGTCTGGAGCGTGCCGCCGTCGTCGGCCTGCAGCGAGAACAGGCCGCCCGCGTAGCGGTCCCGCTCGCCGTCGTGGGTGACGAAGATGGGGCCGGACGCGTTGTCGACGAAGCCTCCGAGGGTGGCGGTGGCACCGCCGTTGTGCGGGTTCTCCTCCGCGGCGGCCGTGCCCGCGGTCGCGAGCGCCCCCGCGGCCACGAGGCCGGTGGCGATCGCGGTGGCCGCAAGGCGGGCAGTGGCCCGCTTGCGCGCAAGAATCATGGTGTGTGTCCCCTCCACGAGATCACAGGGCGCAGCCGCAACTTCAGGCGGCGCGCACATCAACATCCCCGTGCGTACGGGCGATCGTAGAGAGGGAGTTGGGCAATTTCCCCAGGAGAACGGGGAGTTACACATTCCGAGGTCGAATCGTTACCTCGAATCACGGACGGTTGGCGCAGCCGGGGACAACGTGGACAGCGGGGCGAGCGACGGGAGTTCGGCGCCTCCGGTGGGCGAGGCCGCCACCACGTAGCGCTCCCTGACCTCGCGGTAGCGCATCAGCTCGGCGGCCACCGGTTCGAGCACCTGGCTGTGGCCGCGGTCGGCGGCCAGCCGGTGCAGCCGCCACTCCTCATGTTGCCCGTAGGACCTGGCGGGGCCGCGGGCCGAGATCCGGCAGGCCCAGGCGAGCAGCGGGCCGCCGAAGGAGCCGCAGACCAGCAGCGCGAGCGGCAGCCAGCGGCCCACCACGGGCTGCCCCGCCAGGGCGGCCACCACCCAGCAGAGGCCGAGGAGTTGGGCGGCGAGCAGCACCGCCTGGCCGATGGCCGCGACGGACCACCAGCGGGGCTTGGGCAGCGGCTCGGCCGACTGCCGTTCCAGGGCGCGCTCCAGGTCGTCGGGCAGCCGCTCGGCGCCGCGCCGGGCGGCGTCCTTCACCGCGCGGCCCCAGGGCTCGGGCAGCCCCTCGGTCGCCTCGTCGGCCAGCTGCCGGACGGCCTGCTCGACGACGGCCGTGGCCACCGCGCGGGTGCCGGCGACGCGCAGCCGTTGGGCGGCGAGCGCGGGCGGCTCGCCGCGCCGCTCGGCCTGCCGGGCGGCGAGGCGGCACAGCACCTGTGCCCAGGGGGTGCCGCAGGCCCGGTCGGCACGGCGCAGCCAGCCGCGTTCGGCGGCCTGTCCGGCGGCCGCCGCGCCGACCGCGGCGGCGAGCGCGTTCTCGAACTCCTCCCTGGCGCGCGGGGTGAGCCCGGGCGGCGCCTCGCCGGCGTCGGCGATGTACTTCGGGCCGAGCCGCCGGGCGACGCCGTCCACGTCGGCGGCGAGCCGGCGGGCGGCCGCGGTGTGGGCGGCGGCCAGCTCGCCGACCGTCTGGCGGAGTTCGGCGATGCCGTCGCCGGTGAGCGCGGAGACGGCGAGCACCCCGGCGCCTGGCTCGCCGTGTTCGCCGAGCGCCACGCCGCGCTCGTCGAGCAGCCGGCGCAGGTCGTCGAGTACGGCGTCGACGGCGTCGGGCGGCAGCCGGTCGGTCTGGTTGAGGACGATGAGGCTGACGTCGGCGTGCCCGGCGAAGGCGTGCAGGTAGCGCTCATGGAGCAGGGTGTCGGCGTACTTCTCGGGGTCGACCACCCAGACGATGGCGTCCACCAGGCCGAGGAGCCGGTCCACCTGTTCGCGGTGGGTCACGTCGACGGAGTCGTAGTCGGGGAGGTCGAGCAGGATGAGGCCGCGCAGTCCGGGGTCGAGGACGTGGGCGCGGCGGCGGGCCCTGGCGGGCACGCCGAGGCGTTCGAGCAGCCCGTCGGGGCTCTGCTCGCGGCCGGCCTCCCAGGTGCAGGAGACGGCGGTCGCGGTGGTGGGGCGGCGCACCCCGGTCTCGGAGAGCTGGGCGCCGGCCAGGGCGTTGAACAGGGAGGACTTGCCGGTGCCGGTGGCGCCGGCGATGGCGACCGCCGTGTAGCTCCGGGGCAGCTTGTCGCGGGCCGCGGCCTCCTCGAGCACCCGGCCGGTCTCGGCGAGGTCGACCTCGGCGAGGCGGGTGCGGGAGAGTCCGATGAGCTCGCGCAGCGCGCCGAGCCGCCGCCGCAGGGCCTTCTCCTCGTCCGGGCCGTCGGGCTCCTTCGCGGGTGTGGGTCGCGGCTCTTCCGTGGTCTCCCGCCGGGTGCGGGTGATGGTCATGCTCTCCGTCACCGGACTTCTCCTGCCTCTCCCGCTGGTTCGGCCCCCGCTCGCTTGGACGCCGGGACGCCGGTGTGCCAGCCGTGCACCATCGACAGCGCGGCGACGAGTTCGACCTGGGGCGTCGGCCTGATCTCCAGGTCGTGCAGCGGGGCGCCGCGCCGCTCCCGCTCGCCGCCGAGCACCCGGTCCACGCAGCCCCCGACCTCCCGGTCGCCCTGCTCGGTGAGCCGCGCGGCGACGCGGGTGCCGAGGGAGCTGGAGAGGGCCTGCCGGGCGACCGTGCCGCCCTTGCCGCCGAGCAGCGCGGCGGCGAGCAGCGCGGCGATCTCCATCTCGGCGCCGGCCATCGACCGGCCGCTGCCGCCCTGGTCGGGGCGGAGCCCGACGGCCGCGCAGGCCTCGTCGGCCAACTCCTCGAGGCAGCGGCGCAGTCGGCGGACCTGGAGGCTGACGCGTTCCCGCACCGTCTCGGCGCCGTCGAGGCCGCCGGTCGGCGCCCCCGGCTCCATGGCCCAGGCGGTCTCGATGCGCTCGTCGGCCGCCGACACGGCCTCGACGAGCAGCCCGGCCAGCGCCTGGGCCAGCGAGTCGAGCAGCTCGTCGGGGCTCGCGTCGTGCGGGAAGGCCAGCCAGTGGGCGCGGGCCTGGCCGGTGAGCAGCCCGCCGCCAGCCAGGCAGTCGCGCACCCGGCGGTCGGCCTCGGCGTAGGCGCCGGCGAGCCGCTGGTCGAGGCGGACGGCGGTGGCGTGTTGGGCGGCGCAGGCGCCGGCGAGGGCGCCGATCCTGGCGCGCAGCGAGGCAAGGGTGCCGGCGGCGGTGCGGGCCGCGGCCCGCTGCCGCGCGTCGCCGTCGTGGGCGCGGCGGAACAGCCACTCGCGGAGGCCGGCGACGGCGGTGGCGGGCAGCAGCCCTGACCCGCCGCGGGCCGACTCGGGCAGCTCGGGCACGGTGAACCTGGGCACGCCGCCGAGCCCGGCCCGTTCGAGCAGCGCGTCGTAGTGCCGGGAGACCTCGGCGGCGATCTGGTGCGGCACCCGGTCGAGGACGGTGGCCAGCGTGACGTCGTACTCGCGGGCGCTGCGCAGCAGGTTCCAGGGCAGCGCGTCGGCGTAGCGGGAGGCGGTGGTGACGAGCACCCAGACGTCGGCGGCGCAGATCAGTTCGGCGGCGAGGTCGCGGTTCTCGGCGACCAGGGAGTCGATGTCGGGCGCGTCGAGCAGGGCGATGCCGGCGGGCACGGCCCGGGTGGCGTGGACGGCGAGCGTCGCCGGTCCTTCCGGGTCGCCGTCCTGACGCTGGGTCACCACGCGGTCGAGGCGGGGCAGCACGCGCCGGTCGGCGAACCAGTGGTGGTCGTCGGGGTGGCAGACGAGCACGGGCGTGCGGGTGGTGGGCCGCAGCACCCCGGCCTCGGTGACGTGCCGCCCGACCAGCGAGTTGACCAGCGTCGACTTGCCGGCGCCAGTCGAGCCCCCGATCACCGCGAGCAGGGGCGCCTGGGGCGTGCGCAGGCGGGGCAGCAGGTAGCCGTCGAGCTGCGCGAGCAGTTCCGCCCGCGACTGCCGAGCGCGCTCGGCGCCCGGCAACTCCAGAGGGAAGCGCGCGGCGGCGAGACGCTCCCGCAGTACGGTGAGCGCGTCCAGCAGTTCGGGCCGTGCCTCCAAGATCGCCACATGCGCAGAATGCCCAATTTCAAGCCATTTCCAAAGCATATTCCACCGAACGCGCCCTAATCCGGGCAGCAGACCCCACCCCCCGGCATAACGACTACGCAACACCCCTCACTGGCGCCCCCAAAAACGCTGCGCGCATCGCACTCGCCTGCGATTATCAGGACTGCTTCACTGGATCTCCACACGACGGTGCTGCGGTGAAGCAACAGGGACGAACCCCTCAAGGCCATATCCTGTGTCACGGCGAGGTCACCAGGGGGCTCCGTCCCGCGCCATGACCAACGACCGGCCCCCGTAGCTCAGTGGATAGAGCAGGCGCCTTCTAAGCGCTTGGCCGCAGGTTCGAGTCCTGCCGGGGGCGCCGCAGCCGATGCGCGCGCCGGTCGCCGGTTGTCGGCCAACGACGTTCCCCCAGGCCCCCCTCCTCACGTGGCACTGAACACCTCCCACTCAGAGTGGCGCGCGAGGGCGTGTCGGCGAGGAGGATCCGGCCGGGGCTCCCGTTCCCGATCGCCCCCGCCGCTCCCCTCACTGGCCGCCGCGGAGCAGCGGCCGCCACCAGTCGGCACGCTCCCGGTACCAACGGACCGTGTCCGCGAGGCCGTCGTCGAAGGTCGTGGCGGGCCGGAATCCCAACGACCGCAGCTTGCTGTCGTCCAGCGCGTACCTGCGGTCGTGCCCCTTGCGGTCCTCGACCCAGTCGATCATCTCGGGACCCAGACGGAGGGCGTGGAGCAGCCGCTCGGTGAGCTCCAGGTTCGTCAGCGACGTCGAGCCGGAGACGTGGTACACCTCACCGGCGCGGCCGCGCTCGGCCACCAGCTGGATGCCCCGGCAGTGGTCGTCCACGTGGATCCACTCCCGCTCGTTCCGCCCGTCCCCGTACAGCGGGACCTTCCGCCCTTCCAGCAGACGGGTGACGAACAGCGGGATGATCTTCTCCGGGTACTGGTAGGGACCGTAGTTGTTGCCGCAGCGCGTGACCCGCACGTCGAGGCCGTGGGTCCGGGCGTACGCCAACGCCATGTGGTCTCCGCCCGCCTTGGCCGCCGCGTACGGCGAGTTGGGCGACACCGGCGCGTCCTCGGTCCACGAGCCCTCCGCGATGCTGCCGTAGACCTCGTCCGTCGACACCTGCAGGAACAGCCCGACGTTCGCCTCCAGGCTGGCCCGCACGAGGCGGTGCGCGCCCAGCACGTTGGTCATCGCGAACACGTCAGGCGCGGTGATGGACCGGTCCACGTGCGTCTCCGCGGCGAAGTTGACCACCACGTCGTGACCGGGCACCACCCGCGCCAGCAACTCGGCGTCGCAGATGTCGCCGTGCACGAACGTGAAGCCACCGTTCACCGGATCGAGCGACGTCAGGTTTCCCGAGTACGTCAGCTTGTCCAGCACCGTGACGGACGCCCCCGCCCAGGCCGGATACCCGCCGGAGACCAGCGTCCTGACGTAGTGCGACCCGATGAACCCGGCCCCGCCGGCGACCAGTACCCGTCTCACCACGCCCACGCCTCCATGGCCCGGCCCCGCGCCGTCCGCACCCCGGCGCCCGCCGCCACGTGCCAGCCGGCGGAGTTCGAGGATCCCATGGAGCGAATCCTGCCCTGCCCCCCGCGCTGCCGGTGGCGGGCCGCGGCTAGCGCCGGTAGGTGCTCGCCGGTGGGCGCGTCGACGGCCTGGCCGGTGAGGTCGCCGGTGGCGCGGCGCAGCGCGCGGGCGAACTCGGCGCCGGTGGGCACGCCGCTCTCCAGGCCGACGGAGTACTGCACCATCAGGCCGACGACCAGCGTCATGGAGAAGGAGCCGAGCCCCCGCTCGTCCTCCGCGCCGACCTCGTCCTCCGGCACGCCCTGGGGAACAGCGCGGCCAGCATGCGGCGCGCCTCGGGCTGCGCGGCGCGCACCGCCTGGAGTAGTTCGGGGTCGTCGTCGATCCGCATGAGGGCCTCGAACCCGCCGCACGCGCCGTGCTCCTCGATCAGTTCCACGGCGCGCTGCCAGCTGCGCTCCTGCCGGACGAGGGGGTCGATGTCCGGGGCGAGCTCGGCGTTCAGGGAGCGCTGCATCTCCGTCGCCAAGTCGCCCATGGCCTCCAGGAGTGCCTGGCGCATGAGGGCCTGTTTGGAGCCGCCCTGTTCGTGCACCGGCAGCGCGGCCACCACAGCCCGATGATCGACCCCGCGCTCTTCCGCAACTCCGCGCGGCGTCCCCACGGCGGAGCGCGGCGCCGCCTCCCGGGGCGCGGAGTACGAGGCCACGCCACGGACACCGCCGCCCTCGTGACGCTCATGCGCCCCCCTTCCGGTACTTTCGTCCGATGAACAACCATCGCCCCACCATCGAGCAGGTCGCCGCCAGGGCCGGGGTCGGCCGTGGCACGGTCTCCCGGGTGATCAACGACTCAGGCGCGGTAAGCGAGCGGGCGCGGCAGGCGGTGCTGCGGGCGATCGACGAACTGGGGTACGTGCCGAACCGGGCGGCGAGCGCGCTGGCTGGGCACCGCACGCGCACCGTGGCGCTGGTCATGTCGGAGACGGACGAGCGCCGGTTCGAGCAGCCGTACTTCGGCCAGATCGTGGGCGGGATCAGCGCGGCCGCCGAGGCGGCGGGGCTCGCGCTGACGCTGCGGCTCACGCAGTCGGACGCGGAGCGCGCCGACCTGGCCGACCAGCTGCGCGCGCAGCGGGTGGACGGCGTGTTGATGATCTCGCTGGTGTGCGAGGACCCGCTGCCCGCCCGGCTCGAGGGCTACGGCATGCCCACCGTGCTCGGCGGTCGTCCCTGTGGGCTCGACGTGGTGCCGACGAGCTATGTGGACGCGGACAACCGGGACGGCGCCCGGCGCGCCACCGAGTACCTGGTCGGCCGGGACCGCCGCCGCATCGCCACCATCGCGGGGCCGCAGGACACCACCGCGGGCATCGACCGGCTCGCCGGCTACCGGGAGGCGCTGGCCGGCCGCCCAGAGCGGGTGGCGTACGGCGACTTCAGCGTCTCCGGCGGCATGGTGGCGATGCGTCGGCTGCTCGACGCCGACCCGCTGCTCGACGCCGTGTTCGCCGCCTCGGACAACATGGCGCTCGGCGCCCTGTGGGCGCTCCAGGAGCGTGGCCTCCGAGTGCCGGATGACGTCGCGGTGGTGGGGTTCGAGGACGCGCTGGTGACCTCGCAGGCGCAGCCGGCGCTCACCACGGTCCACCAGCCCACCGCGGCGATGGGCCGGCGGATGATCGAGCTGCTGCTTGATCGGCTGCGGGGCGCCCCGACGGCCGACGCGCCGGTCATCTGCGACACCAGCCTGCTGGTCCGCGAGTCGGCCTGACCCATCAGCGCCGGCAAGGCGGAACCGCCTGCCGGCGAGGCGAAACCGCCTGCGTGCGAAGACAAACCACCTACCGGCGAAACGGAGCAGCCCGCGGGCGAATCGGAGCAGGCTGAGCCGTCAGCCGCCGGCGAGGCGAAGCGGCACGATCGCTCAGCCCCCGGCGAGGCGTAGGCGCCCGCCGGCAAGGCGGAGCGGTCTGACGCCGTCGGCCGGCCGCGGAGCGGTGTGGCGCGATTGCTCAGCCGGTGGTGAAGCGGGGTACCAGGATGTCGAGGCGGCGGTCGGCCGCCTCCCTGGGGAGGCGGCCGGAGCGCGTGAGGGCGACCAGGCCGTGCAGGGCCGACCAGAAGACCTCCGCGAAGAGGCCAGGGTCGGCGTCCTCGCCCAGCACGTCGGCGAGCGGGTCGAGCAACGCCTGGAACGCGTCGCGCAGCGGCGCCGGCGAGGCGGCGTCGGCGAAGAGCAGGCCCGTGTCGAGCAGGAACATCGCGTCGTAGAGTGCGGGGTTGCGCTCGGCGAAGTCGACGTAGGCGCGGGCCACGGCGGCGACCGCGGCCGGTCCGGCGGGGACGTCGGCGACCGCGCCGCGGAGCGCCGTGCCGAGTTCGGCGAAACCCTCCAGGGCCACGGCCCCGACGATCTCGCGCTTGCCGCCGAAGTGGCTGTACAGCACGGGCTGGCTGTACTCGATGCGCTCCGCGAGCCGGCGCGTGGTGACGGCGTCCCAGCCGCTCGCCTCGGCGAGTTCGCGCGCGGTGGCGACGATCAGCTGGTGGCGGTGGGCCCGGTCGCGTTCCCTGCGTTCCTGTACCGACATGACGCGACACTAGCACCGCTAGACAGGCGAGCGGAGGCAGGCTAGCCTCGCAAACGGTTCGGCGGAGCGTCATGGAGAACGTGCTGGGGTGTCGTCACGATCGTGGTCGTCGGCCTGATGGTGGGGGTGGAGCTGGCGGTGGCTGCCTTCGTAACCCGATCCTCGACCGGCTGCCGAACGACGGCGGCCTCGCGGCCCGGAGCGACGGGGCCCGGGTGCTGGGCCGGGTGAAGCCGTTCTGGTACATCGGCTCGTCGGCGCTCGGCGCGGTCTGGGCCGGGACGGCGTGGGGCGGGGCGGGCGCCGGCCACGTCGGCGCGGCCACCGGGCTGCTCCTGTTGAGCGTGGTGATGTCCGTCGTGCTGCTGGTGCCGATCAACTCCCGGGTCGCCCGGTGGACCCGCGACAGCCTCCCCGCTGACTGGCGGGAGCGGATCGGCCGTTGGGACCGCTTCCACCACCTGCGCGTGGCCGTGCTCGTCGCCGCGTTCACGCTGTTGGTCGTCGGCGCGACGTCCTGAGGGACGCCCCGATCACCCTGGCGTGGAACTGACGGAACCGTTCTGGAGCGGCTGCTCGGTCCAGATGGACTTCCCGGTGTGGGTGAGCCTGGTGCCCCAGCGCTGCGCGAGGGCGGCGACCAGTTGAAGTCCCCGTCCGTACTCGTCGGTTTCGCCGGCGCGGCGGATGTGGGGCATGGTGAGGCTGGCGTCGGAGACCTCGCAGACCAGGCTCCTGCTGCGCAGGAGCCGCAGCAGGATGGGGCCCTTCGCGTGCCGGATGACGTTGCCGATCAGCTCGCTGGCGAGCAGTTCCGTGGTCGGCGTGAGATCGTCCAGGTTCCAGAGGCTGAGCTGCTCGCGGACGTGTCCGCGCGCCTCTCCGGCGGCGGTCGGGTCCTCGGGCAGGTGCCAGGAGGCCACGTCGCCCGAGGGCAGCCGGTGGGTGCGCGCGACGAGCAGGGCGGCGTCGTCGCTGGTCTGCTGCCTGGCGGGCAGCAGCGCCGAGGTGAGACCGTCGCACAGCGCGTCGAGGGAGCCGGTGCCATCGGGGCGGTACAACTCGACCAGATCTTGGGCGAGCTGGGCCATGCCCCGGTCGATGTCGCGGCTGGCGGACTCGACCAGGCCGTCGGTGTAGAGGACGAGGAGGCTTCCCGGGGGCAGGTCCAGGGTGGCGGTGTCGATCGGCGGGGTGGCCACGCCCAGCGGCGCGTTGGGGGGCAGGCTCGGAAAGTGGATGGTGCCGTCGGGGTGGACGACGGCGGGTGGCGGATGCCCGGCGCGGGCGACGACACAGGAGCCGTTGGTGGGGTCATAGACGGCGTACAGGCAGGTGGCGTAGAGATCGCTACCGAGGTCGTTGACGATGTCGTTGAGCCGGGTGAGCACCTCGTCGGGGGGCAGTTCGAGGTCCGAGAGGGTCCAGACGGCGGTGCGCAGCCGGCCCATGGTGGCGGCCTCCGGCAGGCCGTGCCCCATGACGTCGCCGATGACCAGGGCGACGCGGTCGGCGGAGAGCGGGATGACGTCGTACCAGTCCCCGCCCACCTCGACGTCCCGGCCGGCGGGCAGGTAGCGGGCGACGGCGGTGACCGCGGGCAGCTCGGGAAGCTCGCTGGGCAGCAGCGCGCTCTGCAGCTCCTGGGACCTGGTGTGCTCGATGTCGTGGCGACGCGCCCGCTCCAGGGCCCCGGCGAGCAGCCCGCTGGCGGCGATGAGCAGCGTGCGGTCACCGTCGGAGAACCCCCGGGGACGGGCGAAGGAGATGACGCAGGACCCCATGGCGCGGCCCGAGACGATCAGCGGCAGGAACGCCCACGCCTTCTTGGCCGACGCGGCCACGAGCTCCTCCGTCCCCGGATAGCGGGCGAGGAACTCCTCGGGCGATTCGATGAACTCGGGAGCTCCGGTGCGGAACGCGTCGGAGATCGCGGTGGCCGAATCGACCGGCATCGCGTTGACCATCTCGAGGAGCGCCCGGGAGTAGCCGACGCTCCCGACCACCCGGAGGCGGCTGCCCTCCACCACCATGATGACCGTCGCCGCCGCGTTGAAGAGCGGAAGCCCCTGGTCGGCGACGGCCTGAACCACGTCCTGCGCGGTGACGGCCCGCGCGAGCGCCGCCGTGAACTCGGCGATGCGGGAGGCCCGCTCGGCGGCGGCCCGCTCGGCGGCCGCCTGCTCGGTCTCCCGTAGGCGCTTCTCGGTGACGTCGCTGAGGTAGACGGCGAGGCCGTCAGGCACCGGTACCGCCCTGAGGTGGTACCAGCGGTCGCTGTCCGGCCACCGCACGTCGAAGTCGGTCGGGGTGCCCTCGGCGATCGAGCGCCGGCAGCACTCCACGAGGCCGGGCACCGCCCGCGCGGCGGGCACGTCCCACAGCGGACGGCCGGTCACCTCCCGCGACGGGCCGAAGAGCCGCTCGGCCTGGACGTTGAGGAACGAGACCCGCCCCTGCCCGTCGAGGGCGAGGAACCCGTCGCTGAGGTACCGCAGGGCACGCCCGACCGTCTCCTGGGTGGTGCGGGGCTCCCTCGTCTCCCACAGGGTGCCCCGCACGCGCACGGGCTCACCGTGGTCGTCGAAGATCGTGCGACCGCGGGCCTGCACCCGTCCGGACGTCCCGTCCGGACGGCGCACCCGGTACTCGTAATCGATCATGCCGTGGGTGCGGAGGGTCCGGTCGGTCTCGGCGGCCACCCAGGGCCGGTCGTCGGGGTGGATCACGTTCCACCAGCCCTCGGTCTTCCCGCCGAAGTCCTCCGGGGGGACCCCGAGAATGGCGTGCATCGCCTCGCTCCAGAGCACGTCGTCCGTGCGGGTGTCCCACTCCCAGGCTCCCACCCGCACCGCCTCGAGCGCCTGCCTGAGGTCCGCGTCGGCCGTCCGCGGGGCGGCCCGTCGCAGCCGCTCGCCGGCCCACCGGGCGACCTCCGTCAGAAGGGCGAGACCGCCAGGACCTGGCTCGCCCTTCGGGGCCGGTGCGGTCAGGACCGAGAGCGCGCCCAGCGTGCCCCCGGGCGCGAACACGGGGACGGACACCAGTCCGGCGTGCGCGGGGATGCCGGCGAGGCCGTCGTTTCCGGGCACCCGCGCGGTCGCGTCGGCCACGGCCATCCGTGCCGGTCGTCCCTGACGCACCGCCCGGGCGGGAGGCACGTCGGCGTCGCCCGGGACATGGTCCCAGGCCCCGGTGAGGGAACGCGGAAGTCCGCTGCTCACCACCAGTCGCAGTCCCGGCGCCCCGGCCGGCCCACACCGGTGCGCCAGGCCGCCGAGGCCGCCGAGGGCGGCCACCGCGTGGTGGAGGGCGGCCGAGAGCACCTCGGAGGCCGTCAGCCCCTCCTCCATGGCGTTGAGCACGCGCAACCGATCGGCCGGCGGCTCACCGGCCGGCATGGGGTGCCTCGCGTTCCCGACCATCCGTGACCTCCCGGCGGCCCTCCGGAGCGTCCTCCGCGCGGTCGGCCCCCCAGGGGCGGCCATGAACGCGCGAGAAGTCCGTGATCAGAGGATATCCGCCGGATTGCGCCACGGCTCCTCGTGTCCTCGGCCCGGAACGGTCGCCGCCCCCGGTGTGACGGCGGCGGCCGCCGGGTACCCGGAGCGTCCCTGCCGCCCCAGGCCCCGAAGGGATGAGAAGGCATGCGCGTCGTGGTGGTGGGCGCGACCGGCAACGTCGGCAGCGCCCTGGTCCGTGCCCTGGCCGGTGATCCGGCCGTGACCTCCGTGTTGGGGCTCGCCAGACGAACGCCCGACTGGTCGGTGGCCAAGACCTCCTGGGAGTCGGTCGACCTGCGCACCGAGCGGGCGGCGGCCGAGCTGACCGAGTGCTTCCGCGGCGCGGACGCCGTGGTCCACCTGGGCTGGATGCTGCAGCCGGCCCGCGACCCGTCGCTGACCTGGCGGGCCAACGTGCTCGGCACCACCCGGGTGCTCGACGCGGTGGCCGCGGCCGGGGTGCCGACGCTGGTGGCCGCCTCCTCGGTGGCGGCCTACTCGCCGGGCCCCAAGGACCGGGCGGTCGACGAGAGCTGGCCGACGCACGGCTGGCCGGAGTCCGCCTACAGCCGGGAGAAGGCGTACGTCGAGCGGCTGCTCGACACCTTCGAGTTCAGGTCGCCCGACACCCGCGTGGTGCGGATGCGGCCCGGCTTCCTGTTCTCCCGCGAGTCGGCGGCCGAGCAGCGACGGTTCTTCATCGGCCCGCTGCTCTTCGCGCCCATGGTGCGGCCCGAGCTGAGCCCGGTCGTCCCCGACCTGCCAGGACTGCGGTTCCAGGTGCTGCGCACCAGCGACGCCGCCGACGCCTACCGGCGGGCGCTCACCAAGCCGGTGCGCGGCGCGTTCAACCTGGCGGCGGAGCCGGTGGTGGACGCCGCGCTGCTCGCGCGGCTCTTCGACGCCAGGACGCTCCGGCTGCCACGGCCCGTGCTGCGCGGCGCGCTGGCCGCCGCCTACCGCGGCCGGCTGGCGCCCGTGCCGCCACAGCTCCTCGACGCCCTGCTGCGGCTGCCCCTCATGGACTGCTCGCGGGCCGCCGACGAGCTGGGCTGGCGGCCCAGGTTCGGCGCCGAGGACGCGCTGCGCGACCTGATCCACGGGCTGCGGCACCGGACTGGCGCGCACACCCCGCCGCTCGAACCCGACCTGCCGGGCGGGCGGCTGCGCGAGTTCGCCACCGGCGTCGGCCGCCGGCCCTGACCGGACGCGCCGAACACACCTGACACACCGAAGCAAGCGACACGAACGCGACCCAACGGGAACGAGGTGTCCCCTGTCATGACGACCTACGGCTACTTCCTGGCGAGCGAGGACCACGGCCCGCGCGAGCTCGTGGAACAGGCGCGGATGGCGGAGCACGCGGGCTTCGACTCGCTGTGGATCTCCGACCACTACCACCCGTGGCTCGACGCCCAGGGCCAGAGCCCGTTCGTCTGGTCCACCATCGGCGCCCTCGCCCAGGCCACCTCACTGCCGGTGGAGACCGCCGTCACCTGCCCCACCATCCGCACCCACCCGGCCGTCATCGCGCAGGCCGTGGCGACCAGCGCCGTGCTGCACCAGGGCCGCTTCCGGTTCGGCGTCGGCAGCGGCGAGGCGCTCAACGAGCACATCCTGGGCACCGCCTGGCCCGAGGCGCCGGTGCGGCTCGAGATGCTCGAGGAGTCCCTCGACGTCATCAGGCGGCTGCTGACCGGCAAGCGGGTGAGCCACCGCGGCCGCTACTACACCGTGGAGAACGCCCGCCTCTACACCGTGCCGGACGAGCCGGTGCCGATCGACGTCTCCGGCTTCGCGCCGACCGCCACCGACGTGGCGGCCCGCATCGGCGACGGCTTCATCACCATGGGCCCGGAGGCCGAACTGCTGCGCCGCTTCCGGGAGAACGGCGGGGGTGACAAGCCGGCCTCCTGCGGGATCAAGGTCTGCTACGACACCGACCAGGACACCGCGGCCCACACCGTCCTCGAGCGCTGGCCCAACATGTTCCTGCCCGGCGAGCTGGCCGCCGTGCTGCCCGAGCCGAGCCACTTCCAGCAGGCCACCAAGCTCGTCACCGAGGAGCACGTGCGGAACGGCCCGATGCCGCTCGGCGACGACCCGGAGGAGCACGTCAGGTCACTCGCGGCCTGCCACGACGCCGGCTTCGACCACGTCTACGTCAACCAGATCGGCCCCGACATGGCGGGCTTCTTCGACCTCTACCGCACCAAGGTCCTGCCCCAGCTGCCCCGTTGAGCAGCAAGGAGGAAGGAGGCACACCATGACCGCCAGCGCGCGTCCTGGAGACGACGTGATCCGCATCCTGCTCGACCAGCACGCCCGGATCCGCGAGCTGTTCACCGAGGTCAAGGGCGCCAGCGGCCCCCATCGGCGGCAGGCGTTCGACGAGCTGCGGGCGCTGCTCGCGGTGCACGAGACGGCCGAGGAGATGATCCTCAGGCCGGTCGCCAAGGAGACCGCGGGCACCGCGGAGGCGGACTCCAGGAACCGGGAGGAGGAGGCCGCCACCCGGGTGCTGGTGATGCTGGAGCGGATGGCCGTCGACAGCCCCGACTTCGATCGCACCTTCCTGGAGTTCGAGCACGCGGTGCTGCGGCACGCGGAACGGGAGGAGCGCGAGGAGTTCCCGGCCGTGCGGGCCGGGCGCACGCCCGATGAGCTGCGCGACATGGGGGCCAGGCTACGGGCGGC
>NZ_SMKC01000640.1 GCF_004348315.1 Streptomyces sp. 8K308
AGTTCTACCCCACCCCCACCGCCGCCCGCCTCTAGCGCACCGCACGCCACCTCGAGAAGGACAGCTGGTGCCGCGGCGCCACGGTCAGCGCCTCCGACGCCCGCTGCCTCTACGGCGCCATCCAGGCCGAGGCCACCGGGAACGCCGGCCTGGAAGACAACGGCCTGGACGTGCTGCTCGAGGTGATCCGCCGTGTCCTAACCCGCCGCCGAATCGATCCCGTCGGTCAACGACGACCAGTTGGGCAACGCGGCGGTCGCCGTGCGACTCCTGGAGTTCGCCGCACGGCACGCCGACGCACGGGACATCTAGGCCAGGGCGAGCGCGGTGCACAGTGCGGCAACGGCGGTCGCCTGCAGGGAGAGACGGAGCGGAACCACGCGGTCCCAACGCTGTTGCAGAGTACGAACGTTGGGCAATGCCGTTTTCTCGGCGGCCGCGGCCCTGATCGCACGATTGATCGGTGCGCTGACTCGGAAATAGATGCTGATCCAGCAGAGGAGGGCCGCCGCCGCGAGCAGGCTTGCCAACGCGACCGCCGTGCGTCCGGCCACCAGCGCCGCTGCCCCACTGAGGATGCTTGTGACGACGCTGAGGACGAACGGGAGGGGCAGCCGCTGGTCGCCGTACTTGTGGACGTGGCCCATCGTGGTGGTGAGCGTCCGGTCATCGACTTCGGACAACGCAGGCCGAAGGACGATGGTCGCGAACAGGTCAGCTCCGTATACGGCCGAACAGGTGAGCACCGCAATACCGGGGAGCACATGTATCAGGATGTTCATGCTTGACCAAACCTCAGATCGTGTCAGCCGACTGGACTGCAGCCTGCCCGTCCGCGTACACGTGTTCCGGCCGCCCCCCGTGATGATAACGGAACTGCCGAGCCGACAGCGCGGAGACCTTGACAGAAGCTAATCGCAGGTGTGGTGGTGATCAGCACAGGCGCGGTCACGGCGGCGGCCAGGCGGCCGCGAGTGAGGGCGATCACGGCCGATCAGATGAACGGCACCGACCCAGCTCGCAGAGCAGAGCCTCGCCGACAACAGCGCGTCACAACAGATCACCCTTGGGGCACCCTCCGGCCCTGAGTTCGGAAACAGCCTCTTAGAGGTCGTTTTCCTCTTGAATGCCCTCTATCTCCTGGTTTTTGAGGTGTCGGGTCGTGAGGCTGTTGGGAGTGGTGGTGTGGGTTGGTTTCGGT
>NZ_SMKC01000641.1 GCF_004348315.1 Streptomyces sp. 8K308
CTGGAAGGCTGAGCCCTCCCGCCCCGGCCCTCAGCCGAGGTCCTCGACGCGGGCCGCGTAGAGCGTGTTGCCGAGCGTCACCACGTAGGCCACACCCTCGTCCGTGATCACCGGCGGCGGCGCCCAGGCGTCGCTGCCGGCGCCCGGGGTGCCGGGGTGCGGCTCGCCCACCGCCAGCGGAGCGCCGTCCGCGAGCGCCACCTGGTGCAGCCGGCCCTCGCCGTCCGAGAAGTACAGCGCGTCGCCGGCGACGGCCGGGGCCGAAGTGTTCTCCGCGTCCAGGTCGACCGACCACCGGGTCTCACCCGACGCCAGGTCGACGGCCGTGACGCTGCCGGCCGTGTTCGTGGCGTAGGCGACGCCGTCGGCCACCACCGTGCGCGGCTCGGCGGCCGCGTCGAGCACGGTGCGGGTCCAGGTGCCGTCCGCCAGGTCGAGCCTGAGCAGCGCCGCGACCACCGGCACCTCGGGGTCCCACTCCTCGAAGTAGGCCGCCTCCGAGTCGATCCCGACCGGTTCGAGCAGGCCGGCCGTCTCCGCCGGCTGTCCCACCGGCGTCGGCCACTGCTCGCGGCCCCTTCTGTCAAGCAGCGTCACCTGGGGGTCGGAGCCGTCGGGCTCGGTCCTGCTGAGCGCCAGCACGTGCTCCCCCGAGGTCAGCACACTGGTGAGGTAGCGTCCCGGTGCCTCCCAGGAACCCACCGGGTCCGGGGAGTTGAGGGCGTAGAAGCGCAGCGTGCTGTCGCCGTTCTGCACCACCAGGGTGTCGTCGGTGGTGCCGAGCGCGCCGGTCAGCTCGGGGGCGTCGATCTCCCACAGCGTCTCGCCGGCCCGGTCGAGCGCGACCACGCCGTTGTCGGACTGGGTGTAGACGACGCCGCCGGCCGTGACGGCGCGCGGCGCGACGGCCGAGTCGCGCGGCGGGCGGTGGGTCCAGAGCTCGGTGCCGTCCGGCGCCAAGAGCACCGATACCTCGGAGCCGGCGGAGCAGAGCAGGTCGGCGCCGACCGGGGCGCACGCCACCCCGCTCATCGCCGCGTCCCGCACGCCGAAGTCCTGCCAGTCGAGCTCCCAGGGCGCGAACGGCTCGGCCGTCGGCGCCGCCGAATCCGCCGCGTTCCCGTCGTCCCCGTCCCGCTCCCGCCCGGCCCCCGCGTCGCCGGGGGTGGCCG
>NZ_SMKC01000642.1 GCF_004348315.1 Streptomyces sp. 8K308
GGGGAAACCCCGCGCGGAGCGCCCGGGCAAGGGCCGGCCGGCCGGGCCAAGGCGCTCCGCGCGAAACGCGCGGGAAGGACGCGCGGGCGCGCGTCAGCGTGGGCCGAGCGCGGACGCGCCCTCGCCGGCGGCCAGCGCCGCCAACAGCTCGCCGTGCTCGGCCAGTCGCCGTGGCACGTCCGGCAGTCGGATGTCCAGCTCCGCCGGATCCCCGCAGGAGGCGACCTCGTCCCACGTCACCGGCGCCGACACCGTCGGCGCCGGCCGTGCCCGCAGCGTGTACGGCGTGGCCGTCGTCTTGCGCGCCGCGTTCTGACTGTGGTCGATGAAGACCCGGCCTGGCCGCAGGCGGCGGGCCATCGCCGCGATGACGAGGTCCGGCAGGGCCCTGGTGGCCTCGGTGGCCAGCAGCCGCGCGTAGTCGGAGGATTCGGCGGACGGTGCCGGCCGCAGCGGGCACAGCAGGTGCAGCCCCTTGGCGCCCGAGGTCTTGACGTAGGCGGTCAGCCCGTCGTCGGCCAGCCGGTCCCGCAGCCACAGCGCCACCCGGCAGCAGTCCACGATGGTGGCCGGGTCGCCGGGGTCGAGGTCGAAGACGAGCCGGTCGGCCACTCCGGGGTCGGTGATCCGCCACTGCGGGGTGTGCAACTCCACCACCAGGTTGGCCACCCACACCAGGCTCGGCAGGTCCTGCACCAGCACCTGCCGCATCGTGCCGCCGCCGGAGCGTGGGACGTCGCGCGTGGTCACCCACTCCGGGGTGCCGGGCGGCACGTGCTTGGTGAAGAACCGCTCACCCTCGGGCCCGTCCGGATACCGCAGCAGGCTCAGCGGCCGGTCCCGCAGGTGGGGGAGGATGACGTCGCCGTGGGTCGCGTAGTAGTGCAGCACCTCGCCCTTGGTGGTGCCGTCCGGGTAGATGACCTTGTCCAGGTTGGACAGCGAGAGCCGGTGGCCGTCCACGGTGACGACCTGGGACGTCATGCCGCGAGCGCCCTGATCAGCTCCTCGCGGTTCATCGAGGAGCGGCCGGGGATGCTGGCCTCGGTGGCCCGCTGGTACAGCTCGGACTTGCTCATCTCCTCGAGCTCGGCCCGCCGCCGGTCCGCGCGGTCCCGGTCCCGGTCCCGGTCCCGGGCGCCCTTGCGCCCGCCGGCCC
>NZ_SMKC01000643.1 GCF_004348315.1 Streptomyces sp. 8K308
CGCTCCCCGCCGTCGCCAACCCCCCGTCCGCCAGCACCGCGACCCCCGACGAGCCGTCGCCTGGCCGCACCAGCCGGCCGAGCCCGGCGAGCAGCACATCGAGAGCGGACTGGACCCCTACGTAACCGACGATGCCGCGCATGCGGGCAGACTAGCCCGGCCCGCAGAATGCTCGCGTGGTCACCTCGCTCCAGCACACCTCGCCCCCAACCCCCTACGTCGACCTCAGCCGCGCCGAATGGCGCGCGCTGCGTGCCCGCACGCCCCTGCCGCTGACGGCCACCGAGGTCGAGGGTCTGCGCGGGCTCGGCGACGTCATCGACCTCGACGAGGTCAGGGAGATCTACCTGCCGCTCTCCAGGCTGCTCAACCTCTACGTCGGCGCGACGGAGGGGCTGCGCGGCGCCGTCTCCACCTTCCTCGGCGGCCCGCAGCCGGCCACGCCCTTCGTACTGGCCGTCGCGGGCAGCGTGGCGGTCGGCAAGTCGACCGTTGCCCGGCTGCTGCGGACGCTGCTGGCGCGCTGGCCGGAACACCCCCGGGTCGAACTCGTCACCACCGACGGCTTCCTCTATTCCAACGCCGAACTCGAACGGCGCGGCCTCATGGCCCGCAAGGGCTTCCCCGAGTCGTACGACCGCCGCGCGCTCACCCGCTTCGTCGCCGCGGTCAAGGCGGGGCAGGCGGAGGTGAGCGCGCCGGTCTACTCGCACCACGTCTACGACATCGTGCCCGGCGAACGGCTGACGGTGCACCGCCCGGACATCCTGATCGTCGAGGGCCTCAACGTCCTCCAGCCGGCGCCGCCGGGCCACGTCGGCCTGGCCGACTACTTCGACTTCTCGCTGTACGTCGACGCCAGGACGGCGGACATCAGGGAGTGGTACCTGGACCGCTTCCGGAAGCTGCGGGCGACGGCGTTCCGCGACCCGGCCTCGTACTTCAGCCGCTACGCGGCGGTGCCGGAGAAGACGGCGCTCAGCTACGCGGAGGACAACTGGCGGCGCATCAACGAGCCGAACCTCGTCGAGAACATCGCGCCGACGCGGGGGCGGGCGACGCTGATCCTCCAGAAGGACCACACGCACGCGGTGCGGCGGGTGCGGCTCCGCAAGCTCTAGCCTCCGGCGGCGTGGCGGGGGCGCTTCGCGCCGGGT
>NZ_SMKC01000644.1 GCF_004348315.1 Streptomyces sp. 8K308
GGAGGCGTCAGATGGTGACGCCGTGCTCCCTGAGGTAGGCCAGCGGGTCGATGTCCGAGCCGTAGGCCGGTCCGGTGCGCACCTCGAAGTGCAGGTGCGGTCCGGTGGAGTTGCCGGTGGAGCCCGACAGGCCGATCTGGTCGCCCGTGGAGACGGTCTGGCCGACGCTCACGGAGATCGACGACAGGTGGGCGTACTGGCTGTAGTGGCCGTCCGGGTGCCGGATGACGACCTCGTTGCCGTAGGAGTTGACCGTGCCGGCGCTGACCACCTCGCCCGAGGTGATCGCGGCGACCGGGGTGCCGGTGGCGACGGGGAAGTCGACGCCGGTGTGGTGCCCGGAGGCCCACATCGAGCCGGCGATGCCGTAGGCGGTGCCGAGCGGGCCCGAGACCGGCGCGGTGTAGTCGCCGACGGAGGTCTCGGCGGCGGACTGTTCGGCCGGCGCGGACTCGGTGGTGACGGCGGCTTCCTCGTCGAGGACGAGCTCCAGGCCCGGCGTGATCAGCCGCGGGTCGTCGCCGATGACGTCCCGGTTGACCTCGTACAGGGCCTGCCAGCCGCCGTCGACGTCGTGGTCGGCGGCGATCTCGTAGAGGGTGTCGCCCGCCTTGACCTCGTAGGTCTCGGCCGGGGCGGCGTGGGCGGCGCCGGAGGCGACCAGGGGCAGGACGATGCCGGCTCCGCCGGCGGAGAGCATCAGGGAGATGCGCGATATGTGCCGGGCGCGGGCGCGCTGGCGGCGGTGACGTCCGCGAGCGGACATGGCTGTGCTCCTCCTCCAGACGCCTACGAGGTGAGCTGTCGGGTTCGGGCCGGAGTCGCCCGGCCACGGCCGAAGGTCGTTCGGCGTGGCTTCACCCCAAGCCGGCGTCCTGGGCGGACGGCCGGCGGAAAGTGGGTCCCCCGCTCCTGCCATACGGAAGTGGTGCCACGACCGCCTCCGGTGGCAGGACTCGGCGTCCGGCGGCGGCTCGCCGCGGGATCGCGGCGCGAAGATGACGGTAAGCCGAGGCGTTCCGACAGGACAAGGAACGGGGTTCCGTCCCGGTGTGACGGGGAATACCGCCACTTTTCGATCGTCACGGAAGGGAGCCGCGCGACTGCAGAATGCTATCGCGCCGGCGGCCACGCTACACCCAACCCCCCGCG
>NZ_SMKC01000645.1 GCF_004348315.1 Streptomyces sp. 8K308
CGGGGGGACCGGCGTGGTGGCCATGGCGGCGCCTTCCGGATCGAGGGCTCAACGGTGCGAACCGGGGGGTTTCGCGCCCGGGATCAGCTCCCCGATTAAGGTGAAGCATCAACCATCTCGGTTGACGTGTCAATTGCTGCTGTGGCGCCGGCCGAGCCCCGGTTGCGGGTGCCTGTGGGCAGGATGGGGGGAGCGCCCTAGCGGTACTAGAAGTGAGGGCGGCGGCACTCTGCTCGCGACAGGAATCGCGGTCACCGCCTGGAAGTCGCGGTAGAAGGCGGAGACGCTCATGCCGGACATGCGGGCCACGTCCTCGACGCGGAAGGGCTGCGCGTAGTGCTCGCGGATCCAGCGCACGGCCCGCGCGACGTGGCTGAGGCCGCTGTCGGCCAGGCCGAGTTGGCGGACCGTCGCCCCCTGCTCGCCGTCGCCCGATGCCGTCGCTCGACGCTCACCCCGGCCAGCGCCGTCGTCGGCGAGGTGCGCGCCGCCGTCGAGCCGCGCCTCCTCCGCCTCGTACGCCGACGGTTCGGACTCGGCCGCCCCGGAATCCGGTTGAGGGTGTACCACGCCTCGGTGCTCCACAGCTCCTGGCCGCTGGCGTCGGTGAACGGGGGGCGAGCGCACGTGGACCACGTGTCCCGGCTTCAGGCCCGGGATGTCCAGGGTGACCGTCCTGCCGTCGGGGGAGACCGCGGCCGAACGCACCGTCAGGGTCTCCTCGTCGACCCGCGGCCCGCCGTAGTGGGCCGTCGGCACGTAACGCCACTGCGTGACGCGGTAGCTGGCGGCGAGCGCGTCCACCGTCTCCTGGGAGAGCGGCTTGGTGTACTCCAGTTCGAAGCCGTCGCTCGTGGCGCGCATGGCCAGGATGTCGAAGGCGTCGCTCCCCGCTAGGGACTTCTAGTTGACGTATCCATGCTTTTGCGTGGGCCGCGGGGCCTTCGCGGCGCCCGGCCTCGGCGCCTGGGGGTTCGCGCGCGGCGCCGGGTCCGCGACGTCCGCGCGGCGGTGGGCCGATCTGTTGCTGTGCGGGACGTCGGGCGCCGGCGCCATGTCGAGGCGTAGCCAGCCGGGTTGCCGCACGCCGCCCGGTGGGCGTGACGCAGGGGGGAGCCGTGGCCGCCCCGCGGGGAGTAGGGGGCGGGG
>NZ_SMKC01000646.1 GCF_004348315.1 Streptomyces sp. 8K308
GTCCTGGTGGGCATGAAGGCCATGGCCCGTCCTCGGCGCGCACGGCAAGGCGCGCCGGCTGGCGTGGCGGGTAGCCGGGACAGGCAACCGCTTCATGCGTTCGATCACACCCGGGGGCAGGGGAGGCAGCTACACGGGCGCTGGCGGCCGGGTTGACGCGCGGGGAGCACTGAAGTGTCGACAGCCCGGATCGGCCTGTGTCACCTTCTCCGAACCGTGCACTCCTGGCTATCGGCGGTCTCCTTCGGTAATCCGTTCCAGGATTCTTGGGTGGTCAGCGAAATCCTCCGGGAGCTGTGTCGTGGAGTCGAGCCAGGCGGTGAGAACCTGCTCCATACTCACCGTGGCGTTGGTGAGGTCCGCGCCGGATAGGTCCGCGCTGGTGAGGTCCGCCTCGCTGAGGTTCGCCTCGGTGAGGTCCGCGTCGATCAGTAATGCGTTGGTGAGGTCCGCGTCGGACAGGTCCGCGCTGGTGAGGTCCGCCTCGCTGAGGTTCGCCTCGGTGAGGTCCGCGTCGATCAGTAATGCGTTGATGAGGTCCGCGTCGGACAGGTTCGCGCCGGTGAGGTTCGCGCCGGACAGGTTCGTGCCGGACAGTAATGCGTAGGTGAGGTTCGCCAAGGTGAGGTCCGTGTCGGCGAGTACGGCACGGCTCAGGTTCGCCTCGGACAGGACAGCGCCGTACAGGTGCGCTCCGGTGAGGTCTACGACGTAATCGGGGGCGTCGTGGGTGGTGTCGCGGGTGGTGAGGACGGTGAGGGCCGCGGCCACGTCGGCGGGCAGCGGAGCGGGTTCGTCGGATACCTCGGGATCGCGTGGGGGTTGGGGGGAGCTGGTGTGGTTGCGGATGTAGGCGTTCAGGACGTTGGTGATGGTGGGGTGGTCGCGACGGGAGTCGATCATGATGCGCTGGAGCGCGTAGATCCCGCCGAGGCGTACGTCGACGGCGTCGTCGCCGAGATTGGTGATCGCGGCGTTGTAGCGGTCGGTGATCTGCCCTTCCTGGGCGGTCAGCAGGTTGTCACGGTTGATGGCGAGTTCGTCGCGGACCTGACTGTTGGAGTACCAAAGCCCGACGACCGCGGCGAGCGAGGCCACGAGGACGGATATCAACTCGATCCGGCGAGCCCAGCCC
>NZ_SMKC01000647.1 GCF_004348315.1 Streptomyces sp. 8K308
GTTCTGCACCAGCACCGCCACCTCGCCCTCCCGGTGCGCCACCCGCACCCGGGCCGCAGCGCCGGCCGCGTGCTTGTGCACGTTGGTCAGCGCCTCCTGGATCACCCGGTACGCCGTCGACTCCACCTGCGCCGCGTACCCCCGCGGCTCACCCTCGACCGCGAGCTCCACGGTCATCCCGGCCGCCCGCGACTGGTCGACTAACGCCGTCACCTCGCCGAGCGCCGGGCCAGCCTCCGCCGGCCCCGCCTGGCGCTCGCCCCCGGCCACGGCCGCCAGCTCGGCCAGCCGGGACGACGCCTCGGCGGCCGGCGTGGTCCCCGAGCCGCTGCGCAGCACGCCCAGCATGGTCCGCAGCTCGGTCAACGCCTGCCGGCCCATGTCCCCGATCAGCGACGCGTTCTTCGCCGCCTTCTCCGGATCCTTCACGGCCACCGCCTGCACCGCCGCCGCGTGCACCACCATCAGGCTCACCCGGTGCGCCACCACGTCGTGCATCTCCCGCGCGATCCGCCGCCGCTCCGCGTCCCGCGCCCACACGGCACGCTCCTCGGCCCGCTCGGCCAGCAGCGCCAGCTCGCGCTCCAGACCGAACGCCCGGTCCCGCAACGACTCGACGAGACGCCGCCGCGCCCGCGCATACAGGCCGAGCAGCACCGGCGGGACGGCCGAGACCACCCCGAAGACCCCAGCCACCAGCGGCGGGAACCACACCGGCATCGGCTGCGCCCGCAGCCCCTGGTCCTGTTCCATCATCAGGTAGAAGACGACGCTCGTGCCGCTGCCCAGCATCGCCGCGAGCATCCCGATCACCCGGCGCGGCGCGTCGGTGGTGGCCAGCGTGTAGAGGCCGACCAGCGCGATGGTGGTGCCCGGGCAGGCGGGCAGGATCGAGATGGCCACCAGCACCACGACCACCGGACACCGGCGGCGCAGCACCACCGAGGCGCTGGCCAGCGCCAGCGGCGGCACGACGAGCACCGCCGGCAGCCCCGTCATGGTGGCGAAACCGAACCCCCTGGCCACAGCCTCCCCCACCGCGACCAGCGCGATCGCGACGTCGACCGCGACACTGCGGCGCCGCGTCCACCACCCCAGCCGAAACCCCCCGGC
>NZ_SMKC01000648.1 GCF_004348315.1 Streptomyces sp. 8K308
AGCCGGGGGACGAGGCCGGTGTACGAGCGCGACCGGCCACGCCACCTGAGGAGTTGGCGGCCGTGGTGGTGGGTGGGGACGGTGGCGAGCCCGAGTTCGTCGGCCAGCCGCCGCACCCGGTCCTGTCCTGGGCCGATGAAGGTGCCGCCCAACTCGACGGAGACGTCGCCGAGGCGTCGCGCGCGGGTGCGTCCGCCGACCCGCTCGGCGGCCTCGACGACCAGCACCTCGTGCCCCGCGGCCACCAACTCCCGCGCCGCCACGAGCCCGGCGAGCCCGGCCCCGACCACCACCACCTCGGCCCGCCGCACTGTCATGGCCAGATCATCGTGGCCGAGGTGCCTCGCCGGCAACACGCCGGCACCCACGGCCCCCGGCCTGCGGCCGACGCTGGGCCGTTCCTCCAGCCCCGGCGGCTGGCGCCGCCACCGGGCCCGGCGTGCTCACGCCGGGGACCGTCTGTAGCCGACGGTGGGCCGTTGCTTTCGGCGCGAGGTTGTTCGCGTGGTGCGCGCGGCCGGAGGTTGCCGCTGGTGGCGGGGCGACCGCTGAACCTCGGCATGGTCGTGCCGTCCAGGGCCTCGCGGCGGGCGCCTGCGGCGATCCCGGCCCGGCCCGGCGCCCGCGCGCCGGGCCGGGCTCACGCGCGGCCCGGCGCCTCCGGCGCCCACGGCTCGGCCGAGCACGCCGGCCGCGGGGTCGCCTCGCGCACGCGTACCCGGGCGGGACAGCCGCCGAGTGACCTGCCCGCCGGCCGAAGGGCCACTTCCGGCCGCGTCTCGGCGGGCCGGCGGCGGCCCCGCAGGCGGTCTCCGCCGGCCCGCGCTATCGGGCGGCCAGCTGGGCCGTGGTCTCCACACCACGCGCGGCCCGCGCCGGGCGCGGCTCGGCTGACGCCGCCGCGCCGGCTGGCGCGGCGGCCTCGCGGCCCTCTGCCGGCGCCGGCGGTGCCCGCCGGCCCGCGTCACCGCGCGGCAGGCCGGCCCTGTGGCCTCCCGCCACGCGCGGCCCGCGCCGGACCCGGCCCGGCGCGGATCGCGCGGCGGCGCCCGCGTGGCGGCCCGCTCATCCGGTCGGGGGCGGGCGGCGGGTGAGCCAGGCT
>NZ_SMKC01000649.1 GCF_004348315.1 Streptomyces sp. 8K308
CGGTCACGGAGGACGTCTGGGCTGTCGCCGTGCCGCTCGCGCCCGCGCTCGCGGCGCGGCCGGGGCCGGCCGCGCCGCAGGCGCACCGCAGGCGCGCCGCTACGCCAGCGCGGCGACCTTCTCCCGGTAGCTTCGGACCGGGGCCGCGTCCCTGAAGGGTTCGAGGCGGCGATCGAAGTCCTGGATGTACTCGTGCGCCCGCGCCGACCGCATCTCCATGGCCTGCTGCGCCGCCTCGGCCGCGAGCCCGCAGGCCTGTTCCACGTCGCCGAGGCCGAGCCGGGCGCAGGCCAGCACCACGCGGCAGAAGAGTCGGCTGCGCGCGAAGTTGGCCGGCCGGAGCTGGAGGGAGCGCTCGGCGTGCCGCGCCGCGGCGCGGTACTGCTGGAGGTCCCGGTGGCAGTGCCCGAACTCGTCGGCCAGCTGCGCCTCGTCGAAGAACCGAGCCCAGGGCGGGGCGTCCTCGCCCGGGCGGGCGGATTCCAGGGCGCGCTCGGCGCGGGCGAGCGCGGCGGTGCAGCTGCGGACCTCACCGAGCAGCCCGTGGCCCCGCGCCTCGACGGCGTGCAGCAGGGCCTGGACGACCGGGGCGACGGAGCTGGCCATGCCCTGCTGGGCGACCCTGGCGAGCTGGACGGCCTCCCGGCCGTGGCCGAGGTAGACGGCCTGCCTGCTCATGGAGACCAGCACATAGCTGCCGTAGCAGCGGTCGCCGGCCGCCTGGGCGAGGCGCAGGGCCTGCACGAAGTAGCGCTGGGCCAGGCCGTGCGCGGCGATGTCGTACGCGGTCCAGCCGGCGAGCCTGGTCAGGTCGGCGGCGGCCGAGAACAGCCGGCGGCCGGTCTGCTCGCCGTAGCTGCCGCGCAGCATCGGTTCGAGCTCGTGCTCCAGATAGCGGACCAGGGCCTGCCTGGCATGGCCGCCGCCGTAGGTCTGGTCGAGCTCGCGGAAGAGGTTGGCCACGGAGCGGAGCGCCGCGATGTCGCCCGCGGTGACCCGCTGTCCAGGGCCGCGCTCGACGCGGTCGAGCGCGCCCGGCCGCTCGACGCGGACCGGCGGGCGGGCGAGCCCAGGCGGGCGTGGGTGGAGC
>NZ_SMKC01000064.1 GCF_004348315.1 Streptomyces sp. 8K308
GGTCGCGATCCCGCCGAGACGGCGGCGCCGCACCGCGGCTGCCGGCACGGCGAGCGGCCAAGACCGGCCACCGTCGCCTGGGCTAGGCTCTGTCTTGTTGATCTTGCCGGGCCCGGGACTCGCCCAGGCCTGGTGGCCTGGGTGGGGGCAGCCCCACCCGGACGAAGTCCGGGGGAGCACCGCGTCTGACGCCGCGGGCTGATCCGACAAGATCGACAGGACAGGACCTATCAGGCCTGGCCGGCCGGGCCGTCGCCGTCGCGTAGCGCGGCGCGGAGCCGGTCGGCCACCCGGTCGGCCTCCGCGGGGTCCGCGTACCGGTGGCGGGGCCAGAAGAAGCCGCGGAGGCCGTCGCGGCGGCGGCGCGGCACCACGTGGACGTGGAAGTGCGGCACCGACTGGCTGACCCGGTTGTTGGCCGCGACGAAGAAGCCCTCGGCCGCCATGGCCCGCTCGACCGCCGCCGCGACCCGCCGCACCCGGGCGAAGAAGGGGCCGAGCTCGGCCTCTGAGAGGTCGGTGAGGGTGGCCGCGTGCCGGCGCGGGACCACCAGGGTGTGCCCCGGGAACAGCGGCCTGGCGTCGAGGAAGGCGACCGCCGTGTCGTCGTCGAGCACCACCTGGGTGGCCGTCTCGCCGGCCACGATCGAGCAGAAGACGCAGTCCACGTCCCCAGTCAACCCGCTGGGAAGCCTCCGCGCCCGCCGACGGTTGAAGGCAACATGAACTCCGTGGACGTCGTGGTCGTCGGGGCCGGTCAGGCCGGCCTCTCCACCGCCTATCACCTGCGTCGCCTCGGCTTCGAGCCCGGCGGCGGCTTCGTCGTCCTCGACCACGCGCCGCGCGCCGGGGGCGCCTGGCAGTTCCGCTGGCCGACGCTGACCTACGGCAGGGTGCACGGCATGCACGCGCTGCCCGGGATGGAGCTGACCGGCGCCGACCCGGACCGCCCGTCGGCCGAGGTGATCGGCGAGTACTTCGAGGAGTACGAGCGCGCCTTCGACCTGCCGGTGCTGCGGCCGGTGGACGTCCGCTCCGTGCGGGACGCCGGCGACGGCGGCCTCGTGGTCGACACCTCGGCGGGGGAGTGGCGGGCCAGGGCCCTCGTCAACGCCACCGGCACCTGGGACCGGCCGTTCTGGCCGCGGGTGCGGGGCCAGGAGCTCTTCAGGGGCCGCCAGCTGCACACCGTCCAGTACGAGGGGCCCGCCGCGTTCGCCGGTGAGCGGGTGATCGTGGTCGGCGGCGGCACCTCGGCCGTGCAGCACCTGCTGGAGATCGCCGAGGTGGCGGCCGCCACGACCTGGGTGACCAGGCGTCCGCCGGTCTTCCGTACCGAGGGCTTCGGCGAGGTGCAGGGCCGAGCGGCCGTCGCCATGGTCGAGGAGCGGGTGCGGCGCGGCCTGCCGCCGCGGAGCGTGGTCTCCGTCACCGGGCTGCCGATGACCGAGGCGATGCGGCGCGCCAGGGAGGACGGCGTGCTGGTGCGGCACCCCAGGTTCGCGGCGCTGACCCCGGACGGCGCGGTCTGGCCCGACGGCCACACGGTGCCGGCCGACACGGTGCTGTGGGCCACCGGCTTCCGGGCCGCCATCGACCACCTGGCGCCCCTGCGGCTGCGCGAGCCGGGCGGCGGGATCCGGGTGCACGGGACCAGGGTGCACCGCGATCCCCGCGTCCACCTGGTCGGCTACGGGCCGTCCGCCAGCACGATCGGTGCCAACCGGGCGGGCCGGGCGGCGGCCCGCGACCTCAAGATCCTGCTTGCCGCGCCGCACCCGGCGCCGGCCCAGGCGGCGGTCATCTCATCGACCTAGCGATCGCGGAGCATCTAAGATCCACCGCAGGCACGAGAAAGGCGGGTCGACCGTGGCCTACACCTACGGCCGAAGCATCACCCACTGCCCCTACTGCGGCGGCCCCTACCAGGCCGACGCCGGGTGGCCGCGGGACTGTCCCGGCTGTGGGGAGACCAACTGGGCCAACCCGGTGCCGGTGGCCGTGACGCTGCTGCCGGTGCGGGACGCGGGGCAGGTCGGTCTCGTCGTGGTGCGGCGGGACATCGAGCCGTGCCGCGGCGAACTCGCCCTGCCCGGCGGCTACATGGAGGTCGGCGAGAGCTGGCAGCAGGCCGCGGTCCGCGAGTTGCGGGAGGAGACCGGGCTGGTCGCGGGGGCCGCGGACGCCACCCTGTTCGACGTGCGTGGCGCCGAGCGCACCCTGAACCTGTTCGCCCTGCTGCCGCCCAGGGAGGCGAGCGCGATGCCGGCCCCGATCGCCACCTCGGAGGCCAGCGAGTGGCTGGTCATCCACGAGCCGGTGCCGCTCGCCTTCCCCACCCACACCGAGGTGGTCAAGGAGTTCTTCGCCCGCGAACCGGCCGGCCGCTGAGGCACGCGGGGTGCCGCCCGGTGGCCCGGACGGCACCCCGCTGACCCGGCGGGCGTCGTCAGGCGACGCCCGCCTCGGCCCGACGGCCCTGGCCGCCGACGGTCCGCCGGGCCGTGGTCCACCTCCCCAGCGCGATCTCGGCCGTGATGCCGGGCCCGAAGCCGGCGATCACGCCACGGGCCGACTCGGTCGCCCCGCCGTCCGCGAACAGCCGCTCCAGCGCGTCGAAGACCACGCAGCTGGCGATGTTGCCGCGCTCGGTGAGCGTGGCCCGGCTGTAGCGGTACATCTCCCGGTCGACGCCCAGGTAGTGGCAGAGGTCGTCCAGGATCCGCGGGCCGCCGGCGTGCACGATGTGGAAGTCGAAGCCGGAGACTTCCCCCCAGTTGTGTGCCGTGGCCAGGTCGCGCAGCGCCGGGGCCAGCATCTGCATCGTCTTGGGCACCCGCTTGTCGAGCAGGAAGTGGAACCCGGTGGCCCGGACCGCGTAGCTGATCCAGTCCTCGGTGTCCGGGACCAGGTGTGAGCCGTTGCGCTCCAGACGCACCCCGGTGCCGCCCCGGCCGCGCACCACGGCCGCCGCCACCGCGTCCCCGAACAGGCCGTTGGAGAGCAGGGAACCGACGCCCACGTCCACGGGCTGGTAGCAGAGTGAACAGAACTCGCAGGCCACGACGAGGACGTTGGCGTTCGGGTAGGCCAGGCAGAAGTCGTGCGCCCGGTTGATCGCCGCGCCGCCCGCGGCGCAGCCGAGCTGGGCGATGGGCAGCTGCCTGGTGTCGGACCTGAAGCCCAGCGCGTTGATCAGCCAGGCCGTCAACGAGGGCATCATGAACCCGGTGCAGGAGACGTAGACGATCAGGTCGATGTCCCGCGCGCCGACCTCGGCGTTGTCCAGCGCCTGGTAGACCACCTGCGGCACCCGCCGCTTGGCCTCCGCCTCGTAGATCTTGTTGCGGTGCTCGAAGCCGGGATGGTGGAGCGTCTCCTCGATCGACTGCACGATGTGCCGCTTGCGCACGCCGGTGTTCTCGATCAGCCGCAACACCAGGGGCAGCTGTGGATGGTCGGGATGCAGGGTGCGCGCGAGGTCGAGCGTCTGCTCCTGGGTGAGCACGTGTTCAGGAACTGCGATGGACGGTCTGCACAGAGTGGCCATGATCCCCTCCCCGAGCCGCGCCCGCGCGGGTGGCGCGGGTCGCGGGTTCGCCTGGTTGGTGCGGTGTTGATCCGGTCACCAAGTGACCGGAAGCTCGTACGGGTAGCGCCAGATCGACTCGTTGTTCCAGCGCACCTCCTCGGCCGGGACGGCGAGCGCCAGCCGCGGATAGCGGCGCAGCATCGTGCCGATGGCGAGCTCGAGCTCCATGAGCGCGAGCGGGGCACCGATGCAGTGGTGGGCTCCCCAGCCGAAGGTCATGTGCGGCGCGGGCGGCCGGTCGAGGTCGAGCTCGTCAGGGCACCGGAAGCGGGACGGGTCCCGGTTGGCCGCCAGATAGGACACGTGCACCGTGTCGTTGGCCTTGATCAGCACGCCGCCGACCTCCACGTCCTCGGTGGCGATGCGCGGGATGCCGACGCCCTTGCGGAACGGGATGAATCGCAGCAGCTCCTCGAGCGCCTGCGGCATCATCTCCGGCCGCGCCCGCAGCTTGGCCAGCTGTTCCGGGTGCCGCAGCAGGGTGTAGGTGATGTTGCTGAGCTGGTAGGTGCTGGTGTCGTGGCCGGTCATCAGCAGCACCATGGCCATGACCTTCAGCTCGTCCGGGCCGAGGATGTCGTCGCCGTCCCGCGCCGTGGCCAGCGAGCTGATCAGGTCGTCACCCGGGTTCGCCCGCCGGGCCTGGGTCAACTCGGCGAAATACGACCGCAGTTCGGCCTTGGCCTGGATGGCGTTCTGCTTGTTCTCGGCCGTGACGTTCATCATGGCCACGGCCCGCCGGCGCAGCTCGGGGCGGTCGTCAACCGGGATGTCGAGGACCTCGCAGATGGTGGTGAGCGGCAGCTCCATCGACACGTGCTTGACCAGGTCGGCCGGCGGCCCGTGCTCCTCCATGTCGTCGAGCAGCCGGTCCACGATGGCTTGCGTCTTGGGCCGCATCCCGTCGACCTTCGGCGCGGTGAAGGCCTGGGCCACCAGCTTCCGCAGCCGGTTGCTCGCAGGCGGGTCGAGCAGGTTGATCGACTCGGACTGCACGATCGGCTCGGGCGTCATCCGGGGGAAGTCCCGGCCGGCGACGGCGGCCCGGCTGAACCTGCGGTCGGTGGTGACCATACGTACATCCTCGTAGCGCGTTACCAGCCACGCCTCGCCCTCGCCGTAGGACATCTTGATCCGGGCGATGGGCGCCTCGGTCATCAGTTGCCTTAGCAACGGATCGAACTCGAGCCCGTCGGCGAAGTCGAACGGACATGACCATACGGTGTCGGAGGTATCCACTCCGGGGCTCCCATCGTGTTCGCGAGGTCATTCGCGGCAGTCATCGGGCTGGACGACCGAGGGTGTCCCCCCGAGGCGGCGCGGTCATGTGCCGGGTGGGGGAAATTAACCCTTGCGTGGGACGGATCCGGAGCAGTTCCTTACAGTATTCCTACGCTGCGTAGTGTGCTCACCGGGACTTGACGGGGTCGGGGAACCGCTGGCGCGTCCGGTGCGTCACTGGGGCAAGTGGGCCGCGGCGGGACGCGGGTTGTGGGGAGCGCACAGTGCGAGCGAGGAGAACGGCCGGTGTCAGGTCGCTGGCCGCGGGGGCCGGGGCGGCGCTGCTGCTGTCGTGCGGCGGCGGCGCCGACGAGGGGGGCGACCCGGGCGGGGACCGGGCGGCGGAGCGGCTGTCCGGCTGGCTGGTCACGGTGTACTACACGGCCGTCGAGTCGTACCACGACGGGGAGCCGACGCAGGTGACCGGCTGCCCGCGCCTCGACTGCGAGCGGGGCGACGAGCGGCTCGGCAGCTACCCGGCGGACTTCGTGGCCGCGGTGCGGGAGGAGGGCACGGGCCGGATCACCAGCGGTCCGCACGCCGGCGGCTACCTCAACTGGTCCCACGGCACCGGCTACTGGCTGGACGAGGCGCCGCGGGACAGCCACGGCGAGCGCCTGCTGCCGTTCGTCTCCGCGGCGGCCGACGCCGCGGTGCTCCCGCGCGGGCGGGAGGTGCGCGTCGTGGACTGCGGTACCGCCGAGGACGGCTCGCCGATCGAGCCCGAGGTCTGTGCCCGGCTGACGGCCCCGACCTGGGAGATCCGCGACGAGTTCACGCCCGGGCTCGGCGGCGAGCGCCACCTGGATCTCTACCTGGGGGAGGAGACGGGCTCGGACTTCACCGCGGACCCGCTCTACACCACGCTGGCCGGCGCCACGGTCGACGTGCTGACCTGAGGGTCAGCGCACGGCCCGCAGCCCGCCGGGCTCGGCGTCGGCCAGGTTGTCGGGGAGCCGGAGCCCCTCGCGCAGCGGCACCAACTCAGCCTGGAGCACCAGCGCCGCCGCGCCGATCGCCGGGGCGGTGGCGGCCGAGCGGGACAGCCTGACGGTCACCGAGTGGGTGGCCCGGGAGAAGAACGCCTGGTCCAACTCGCGCTGCACCACCGGCAGGTAGATCGATCCCGCGATGGCCAGGCTCGGCCCGGTAAGCACCATCTGCTCCAGGTCCATGATGTTGGCCAGGGTGCGGGCGGCGATGGCCAGGTGGCCGGCCGAGCGCTCGAGCAGTTCCCTGGCCGTGGTGTTGCCGCGCAGCGCCACCCGGGTGATGGCCGCGAAGTCGGCGAGCCGGCGCGGGCGTTCCTCCTCGGCGTCGGCGGTGAGCCCAGCCTCGGCGGCCAGCTTCGCGTCGGCGCGCGCCGCGGCGACCACGGCACCGGGACCGGCCAGCGCCTCGGTACAGCCACGCGCGCCGCACCAGCACTCGGGGCCGTTCGCGTCGACGCAGATGTGACCGATCTCGCCCGCGTTGCCCGAGGCGCCGCGGAAGGTGATGCCGTTGACCATCAGGCCGGCGCCGATGCCGGTGCCCATGTAGATCGCCGCGAAGGTGGTGGTGCCGCCCACGTCCCCCGACCAGTGCTCGCCGAGCGCGGCGGCCGTGGCGTCGTTGTCCAGCACGACGGGCAGCCGGGTGGCCGCCAACAGCTCGCGGTCGAGCCGAAAATGCTCCCAGTGTCGCATCGCGGGGGGCACGAGGCGCATGCTACTCGTCTGATTCATGGGGCCGGGTGCGACGAGACCGAGGCCAAGTATCCTGCTGCGGTCGATGCCGGCACCCTCGATCAGGGCGTCGACCTCCGTCGCCATCCTGGCCACCACGGCCGGGGGATCGTCGGTTCCGACGCCGGCGCGCGACATCCGGGCGACCACGGAGCCACCGAGGTTGGTGAGCACGTAGGTGATCCCCGCGTGGTCCAGGTGCACCCCGACGGCGAACCGGGAGGACTGGTTGAGCTGCAGCAGCACCCGACGCTTGCCGCCGGTCGACTCGGCCCGGCCGGTCTCCAGGACGAGGCCGTCGTCGATCAGGCGTCTGACCACGGTGGAGATGGTCGCGCCAGTGAAGCCGGTGGCCTTGACCAGCCCAACTCTGCTGATCGTGCCGGCCGCGCGGATCACGTCGAGGACGGCCGCTCGGCTGCTGGCGTGGGGAGTGGCTCCCGCCGGTCCGCTCACTGAATCCTCCGCATCGTTCACGGGAGTTCGCGACTTCACTATGCGTTGCGGGGGTAACGCTACGCGTTGCTTAGTTTATTTGCTTGACGAAGCGCTGCGCCAGGGGCTTCGCCGGAAAAGGTGGCGTGATGTCCTGTGTGGCGGTAAGTGCTTCTTTGGTGACGGATTGCGACCACGAGTGTGTGCAGGTCGTTGTCTGTTCGTGTCTTTGGAGGGTTGACTTTGTTAATTCGGCGGCTTAACAATCACATACCCCCGGGTGACCCCGCCCATGCCCCAACGATGGGGCAGGCCATGAGAGGAACAAGAATGTCCCTGCACGTGAGATGGCGGCGCGCGCGTACCGCGGTCATCGGTGCCGTTTCGGTCGGGTTGCTGGCCGCCGGTTGCGGTGGCTCGAGCGACAACGGCGGTGGATCGGGCCCCGCCGACACCCTGGTCGTCTACAACGGTCAGTCCGGCGACTATGTGGCGAACTTCAACCCCTACGCGGCATCGGGCAACATCGAGGGCGCGGGGACGATCTACGAGCCGCTCTTCTTCTTCAACATCGCGCGCCAGGACGACCCGGCCCCGCGCCTCGGCACCGAGTTCCAGTGGAACGAAGACGGCACCGAGCTGACCATCACCCTCCGCGAGGGCGTCCAGTGGTCGGACGGCGAGGACTTCACGGCCGACGACGTCAAGTTCACGTTCGACATGATCGCCGGCAACGAGGCAATGAACACCGTCGGCTTCGCCGGCGAGACCGAGGTCGTCTCCCCGACCCAGGTGCGGGTGACCTTCGAGGAGCCGTCCTTCATGGACGCGATGCAGATCCTCGGCAGGGTCTGGATCGTCCCCGAGCACATATGGAGCTCGGTGTCCGACCCGGCCACCGACCCGATGGCCGAGCCCGTCGGCACCGGCCCCTTCACACTCGGCGAGTTCCGGCCGCAGGCGTTCACCCTGACCGCCAACGCGAACTACTGGGACGGCGAGCCGGCCGTGCAGAACGTCCAGTACCGCGCGCTCTCCGGCAACCAGGCCGCCGCCGACTCGCTCAACGCCGGTGAGATCGACTTCAACACCGGTCCGGTGCCCGACATCGCCAACATCGAGGCCAACTACGAGGGCTACAAGGCGCTGACGGTCAACACCCACCAGATCGTGCTCAACACCTGCTCGAGCGCCGAGCTCGGCTGTGAGGGCCCGCAGACCGACCCGGCCGTGCGGCACGCGATCTACTACGCCATGGACCGGGCCCAGATCAACGCCCTGGCCTTCCAGGACCTGGCCGGCGAGATCTCCCCCGGCTTCGCCCTCCCCGACCGTGACGCCGGCTACGTCTCCGCCGAGCTCACCGACCGCACCGCCCCGGCCAACGCCGACCTGGCCCGCGTCGAGCAGCTCCTCGAGGGGGCCGGCTGGACCCGCGGCGGCGACGGCATCTACGAGAAGGACGGTCAGCCGCTCGAGCTGTCCGCCACCGTGGTCACTGGCTGGAACGACTACGTCACCACCCTGAACACCATGGCCGAGCAGCTGCTCGCCGCCGGCATCAGGCTGAACGTCAACGAGGTCGCCTTCCAGGAGATGAGCGACTCGCGGGTCAACGGCAACTACCAGCTGATGATCGACTCGCTCTACCCCGGCCCGACGGCCGACCCCTACTGGGTCTACAACTACTTCTTCAGCAGCGGGAACACCGCGCCGGTGGGCGAGGCGGCCAACCCCAACTTCGCCCGCTACTCGAACGAGGACGTCGACGCCGCGATCGAGGAGCTGCGCCAGACCGACTCCACCGACCTGGAGACCCGGCAGCCGTACTACGACCAGATCCAGGCCCAGATCGAGGAGGACATGCCGTACATCCCCGTCCTCGTCAACGCCACCGTCAGCGAGTACAACTCCGACAAGTTCAGCGGCTGGCCCACCGAGGTCGACCTCTACGCGTTCCCGGCCATCTGGCAGCGCCCCGACCAGGCCGAGATCTTCCGGAACCTCGAGCCCAACGGTGAGTGACGAGTAATTCCATGAGGTACTACGCCCGGAAGCTGGGGTTCTACCTGGCCGCCCTGTGGGCGGCGCTGACCCTCAACTTCTTCATTCCACGAATGATGCCGGGCAACCCGGTCGACACGCTGCTGGCCAAGTTCCAGCAGCGTGGCGGCTCGGTTAGCCCCGAAACCCGTCGGGCCTACGAGCTGATGCTCGGCACCAACTCAGGTGAGCCCCTGTGGGACCAGTACTTCTCCTACCTGGGCAACCTCGTCCGCGGTGATCTCGGGGTCTCCGTAAGCGTGTACCCGGCCTCCGTCTCCCAGGTCCTCTCGCAGTCGATGACGTGGACGATCCTGCTGGTGGGCATCGCCACCGTGCTGTCGTTCGTCATCGGAGTGGGCCTGGGGGCGTTGGTCGGCTGGCGGCGCGGTTCCTGGCTGGACAGCCTGATCCCGGCGACCACCGTGCTGGCGGCCGTGCCCTACTTCTGGCTGGCGCTGATCTTCGTCCTGATCTTCTCCACCTCGCTCGGCTGGTTCCCGCTTAACGGTGGCTACGACGTGTCGCTCTCCACCGGCTGGAACCTGGAGTTCATCGGCTCCGCCATCGAGCACGGCTTCCTGCCCGCGCTGACCATCGTGGTCTCCTCGGTCGGCGGCTGGCTGCTCGGCATGCGGAACATGATGGTCTCCGCGGGCTCCGAGGACTACATCCTCACCGCCCAGGCCAAAGGCCTGCGCGACCGCCGCATCATGACCCGCTACGCCGCGAGGAACGCCGTGCTGCCCTCGCTGGCCGGCTTCGCCATCTCGCTTGGCTTCGTCGTCTCCGGCTCCATCATCACGGAACAGGTCTTCTCCTACCCCGGCATCGGCATGAAGCTGATGCAGGCGGTCGAGAACAGTGACTACGCCCTGATGCAGGGCATCTTCCTGGTCATCACGATCGCGGTGCTCGGCGCCAACCTGATCGTGGACCTGCTCTACGGCTTCATCGACCCCCGTACCCGGGTCAGGAACTGAGCGGAAGGAGCAGGCACCAATGACCCAACTCACTCCGCTCCCCGAGACACCGGACGCGGCCACGGCCAAGCCCGTCAGGCGCCGCGGCGGCCTGCGCGCCATGCTGCCGACCTGGTCCGCCCGCCTCGGCATCGGACTCTTCCTCGTCCTCGGCATCGCGCTCTTCGGCATCCTCGGGCCCATGTTCGTGGGCAGCCCGACCGCCATCAGCAGCATCGGCATGACCGAGCCGAGCGGCGAGTACTGGCTCGGCACCACCCAGACCGGCCAGGACGTCTTCGCCCAACTGGCGCACTCCACCCGGGGATCGCTCCAGATCGGCCTGCTGGTCGGCGTGCTCGCCACGCTGCTCTCGGCCGTCTTCGGCATCATCGGCGCCTACGCCGGCGGCGTCCTCGACGAGGCGTTCTCGCTCTTCTCCAACGTCATGCTGGTGATCCCAGGACTGCCGCTGGTCATCGTCATCGCCGGCTTCGTGCCCCCGGAGGACCGCGGCCTCTCGACCGTGATCCTCGTGCTCGCCATCACCGGCTGGGCGGCCGCGGCTCGCGTGCTGCACGCCCAGACCCTCTCGCTGCGCAACCGCGACTACGTGGCCGCCGCCCGGGTCGCAGGCGAGAAGCGCTGGCGCATCGTCACGGTGGAGATCCTGCCGAACCTGCTGCCGCTGCTCGCCTCGCAGTTCGTCTTCGCCGTCATCGCGGCGATCCTCTCCGAGGCCAGCCTCTCCTTCCTCGGCCTGGGCGCCAACGGCACCCACACCCTGGGCACCATGCTCTACTACGCGCAGAACGGCTGGGCGCTCCAGCTCGAGGCGTGGTGGTGGTTCGGCCCGCCGGGACTGCTGATCGCGCTCTTCGGCTGCGGCCTCTCGCTGATCAACTTCAGCATCGACGAGATCATCAACCCCAAGCTGCGCACCGACCGGAAGACCGCCAAGGCCAAGACCGGCGGCGTCGCCGCCGAGGCGAAGGCCGCGGCCACCGCCGTCGCGGCGGAGCCGGCCGAGGCCGGCCGGGAGCTGGTGCTCACCGTCGAGGGGCTCAACGTCGTCTACCAGACAGAGAAGCCCGTGCACGCCGTCAAGGACGTGTCCATCACCCTGGCCCGCGGCGAGATCCTCGGCCTGGCCGGCGAGTCGGGCTGCGGCAAGACCACCCTGGCCTACGCCATCAACCGGCTGCACCGCCCGCCGGCCGAGGTGTCGTCCGGCACGGTCACCTTCCACGACCGGGGCGGCGCCGACATCGACCTGCTCAACCTCGGCGACGAGGAGCTGCGCGCCTTCCGCTGGTCCAAGCTCTCGATGGTCTTCCAGGGCGCGATGAACTCGCTCAACCCGGTGATCTCCATCCGCGAGCAGCTCGAGGACGTGCTCACCACCCACAAGCCGGAGATGGGCAAGGCCGAGCGGCGGGCCCGCTGCGAGGAGGTGCTGCGCCTGGTCGGGGTCGACCCGCGCCGGCTCGACTCCTTCCCGCACGAGCTCTCCGGCGGCATGCGGCAGCGCGTGATGATCGCCATGGCCATGCTGCTCGACCCGCAGGTCATGATCATGGACGAGCCCACCACGGCGCTCGACGTGGTCGTCCAGCGCGGCATCCTGCGCGAGATCATCAGGCTCCGCGACGAGCTGGGCTTCGCCGTCGTCTTCATCACCCACGACCTGCCGCTGCTGCTCGAACTCAGCGACCGGATCGCGGTGATGAAGGAGGGCGAGATCGTCGAGTACGCGCCGGCCGGCCAGATCTACGAGCGGCCGAGCCACCCCTACACCCGGCAGCTGCTCGGCTCGTTCCCGAGCCTGACCGGCGAGCGCGGCGCCTTCGTGCGCACCGGCCCAGAGACAACCAACGTGAACGAGGGGGCCGCGCGATGACCACGCTCGAGGTCCGCGACCTGGTGAAGGACTTCCGGATCCGTTCGGGGCTGCGCAGCTCCCGGCTGCGCGCCGTCGACCACGTCTCGTTCACCCTCACCCCGGGCCGCACCGTGGCCCTGGTGGGGGAGTCGGGCTCCGGCAAGTCCACGATCGCGAGGATGATCGCCCGTCTCGAGCGGCCGACGGCCGGCGAGATCGTCGCCACCAAGCAGGACGGCGGCCGGGTGAGCGACCGGGAGTACCGGGACCACGTCCAGATGGTGTTCCAGGATCCGTTCGCCTCGCTCAACCCGTTCCACAGCATCGAGCACCACATCGCCCGACCGCTGCGGCTGCACGGCAGGGCGAGGGGCGGGCAGGAGACCAGGCGCAAGGTCGAGGAGCTGCTCGAGCGCGTCAACCTCAAGCCGGCGGGCGACTTCGCCCCCCGCCGACCACACGAGCTCTCCGGCGGTCAGCGGCAGCGGGTGGCGATCGCCCGCGCGCTGGCCCCCGGGGCCCAGGTGGTGATCGCCGACGAGCCGGTGTCCATGCTGGACGTGTCCATCCGGCTCGGCGTCCTCAACCTGCTGGCCAGGCTCCAGCGCGAGGACCAGCTGGCGGTGCTGTACATCACCCACGACCTCGCCACCGCGCGGCACTTCTCGGACGACATCCTGGTGCTGTACCGCGGGCGGGTGGTCGAGCGTGGTCCGGCGGACGACGTGATCCTCAACCCACAGCACTCGTACACCAAGCTGCTGGCCTCCGCCGCTCCCAACCCGGATGAGCGCGGGCGCTCGCTCGCCGAGCTGCCGGGCGCCATCGAGGAGAAGGACCTGGCCAGGTCGTACGACCACACCACCGGGTCCTGGCAGTCCTTCGAGAACGCCCGGCCGATCGCCGTGTCCGCCGCCAACCCGGCCGGCGGGGACCAGCCGTGACGGTGGGCCCGGCCCGGCCACGCGGCCGGGCCGGGCCCGGCTCAGGCCGCCGTCGCACGCAGCAGGACCAGCCGTTCAGGGAACAGCACGGGGGCCTGCAGGCCGGCGGCGGCAAGCGCGCGCCCGGGGAGCCGGACGCCATCCGGCGTCCACCAGGGCAGCGGGACGCCCCAGCGGCTCGCGTTGCCGTCCGGCACGTCGCCGGGCGGCAGCGGCCGCACGTGATAGACCGCGTCGGGCAGCAGGCCCGGCAACCGCACGGGACCCGGCGGATAGAGCTCGGAGGTGGCCATGGCCACGATCGCGAACACCGCGTCCGAGCCGTCCTCGGCGACGACGCCATGCACCTGATAGGCGGGATCCGGGTGGTCGGCGTGCACCGCGGTCCCGGAGTGCAGCAGGCCGCGCAGCTCCTTGTACAGCGCCACCCACTGGGCGAGCCGGTCGAGTTCCCCGGGCTCGACGTGGCTGAGGTCCCACTCCACGCCGAAGTGCCCGAACAGCGCGGTGCCGGCGCGGAAGTCGAGCGGGTGCCGGCGGTCCGTGGTGTGCGCGAGGCCGGAACCCACGTGGGTGCCCATCAGCTCCAGCGGCAGCAGCGCGTTGGTCCAGCGCTGGATGCGCTGCCGCTCCAGCGCGTCGATGCAGTCCGACACCCAGACACGGTCGGTGCGCTGAAGGATCTCCAGGTCGACGCGGCCGCCGCCGGAGGAGCAGGACTCGATCTCCACGCCTGGGTGGCGCCGCCGCAGTTCGTCGAGCAGCCGGTAGACGGCGAGCGTCTGGTCGTGCACCCCGGCCCCGCCGTCCGGCTGGTGGCCGGCCTCCACCAGGTCACGGTTGTGGTCCCACTTGAGGTAGCCGATCCGGTGTCGGCCGAGCAGGTCGTCGAGGCGCTCCAGGATGTACGCGTACGCCTCCGGCCTGGCCAGGTCGAGCACCTGCTGGTTCCTCGCCTGGCCCGGCAGTCGGTCGCCGGTGGCCATGATCCAGTCCGGATGGGCGCGTGCCAGGTCGGAGTCCTCGTTGATCATCTCGGGCTCGACCCAGATGCCGAACTCCATGCCGAGCCCGGTCACGTGGTCGATCAGCGGGGCGAGCCCGTCCGGCCACACCTCGTCCGAGACGTACCAGTCGCCGAGCCCGCGCCTGTCGTCGCGGCGGGAGCCGAACCAGCCGTCGTCGAGCACGAAGCGCTCGGCGCCGATCGCGGCGGCCGCGTCGGCGAGCCGGCGCAGCCGGTCGAGGTCGTGGTCGAAGTAGACCGCCTCCCAGGTGTTCACCACGACCGGGCGCGGGGTGCTCGGATGGCCGGGGCGCGCCCGCAGGTGCCGGTGGAAGCGGTCGGAGACGCCGTCGAGGCCGGTGCCGTACGCGCCGTACTGCCAGGGCGTGGTGTAGGCGGCGCCGGGGGCGAGCGTCACCTCCCCGGAGAGCAGCAGCTCGCCGGAGCCGAGCAACGAGACGGAGTGGAAGGTGCGTTCGGCGAAGGTGCGGTGGTTGCCGGACCAGGCGGTGTGCACGGCCCACACCTCGCCCGTGCGGTTGCCGAACCCCTCGGTGCCGGCCGCCAGCAGGAAGGCCGCGTCGTAGCCGGTGCGTCCGGTGCGGTTCTCCCGGGTCCGCAGGCCCTGGGTGAAGGGGGTACGCACCGGGGACCGCTCGCGCAGGTGGTGGCCCGTGAAGTCGAGCAGCTCCGTCGCGTGTGGCGGCACCGGCAGCGTGAGGTGCACGGCGTCGACGGCGAACGGCGTGCCGCCCAGGTTGGTCACGGTGGCACGCTGCCTGACCAGCCCGGCAGGCGTGAGCTCGATGGTGCAGTCCAGCGCGAGTTCGGCCACCGGGTCCTCGGCGTGCGCGGTGAACCGGCCGGCGAGCTCGTCGAGTTCGCCGCTCCGGACCCGGAAGGCGGTGGAGAAGTGCCCGCCGCCGCGGTTGCCCACCAGGCCGGGTGTGCCGAGCCAGCCGGCCGACTGCTCGGGCAGGACGGCGACCGGCACTGGGCCGTCCACCGAGAAGCCGATGGGCTGCGGCCGGCTGACGAGCAGCAGGTCGGCGAGGTCGGTCGGGGCCAGGGGGCCAAGGTCGGCGCCCCAGTGCACGACCCGGGGCAGGGTGCCGCCGGAGAGATCGAGCACCAGGCTGACACCGTCCGCACGCAGGTGGCGGAGGTCGGGACCGGCCGGTCCGGAGGGTACGGAAGGAGGTCTCACGGGGGTAGATGTCCTCAGCTGTTCGATGGTGCCTATATCTGTTGACTTACTTTATTCGGTTGCATAAGAATCTCTACCCGGTCTGAGGCAGAGAAGAGTCTTTGGGAGTTCTCAACATGATCCGCCAAGCCCTGCACGACGGTTGGCATCTCACGGCGGCTGCCGGGCCGGTCCCCGCCGACATCGCGGGCCGCACCGTACCGGCCCAGGTGCCGGGCAGCGCCCACCTCGACCTGCTCGCCGCCGGCCTGATCCCCGAGCCCTACCTCGACCGCAACGAGGCCGAGTTGGTCTGGGCCCACCGCACCGACTGGCGCTACGCCACCGCCGTCGAGGCCGCCCCCGCCGCCGAGGACGAGCGCGTCGACCTGGTCTTCGAGGGCCTGGACACCGTGGCCACCGTGGAGCTGGCCGGCCGGGTGCTCGGCACCACCGCCAACATGCACCGCGCCCACCGCTTCGACGTCCGCGAGATCGTCGACGGCTCGCCCGCCGACCTCGTCGTCAGCTTCCGCTCGGCCCTCGAGTACGCCGAGGAGGTCGAACGCGAGCTCGGCGCCCGTCCGCACGCCTACGACCACCCCTTCAACATGGTCCGCAAGATGGCCTGCAGCTTCGGCTGGGACTGGGGCCCCGACCTGCAGACCGCCGGCATCTGGAAGCCCGTCCACCTGGAGCGCTGGCGCGTAGCGCGCCTCGCCGAGGTCCGCCCGCTGGTCACCGTCGCTGAGGACGGCACGGGTCGCGCCGAGGTGCACGTCACCGTGGAGCGCGCCGGACTCGGCGCGGACCCCGAGCTCACCCTCACCGCCACCGTCGGCGAGCACACCGCGACCGTCACCATCCCGGCCGGCGCCACCACCGGCGTCGCCCTCGTCGAGGTGCCGGACGCCCGCCTGTGGTGGCCCGTCGGCTACGGCGAGCAGCCGTTGTACGACCTGCGGGTCGCCCTGCGAGCCGCAGGTGACGACCCGGAGAACGCGGAGGGCGGCGCCGAACTCGACGCGGCGCTGGACACGGCGGATCGGCGGATCGGCTTCCGCACCATCACCGTCGACACCACCCCGGACGAGATCGGCACCCCCTTCACCTTCGTCGTCAACGGCCAGCGGATCTTCGCCAAGGGCGCCAACTGGATCCCCGACGACCACTTCCTCACCCGGATCACCCGCGAGCGCATCGAGCGCCGCGTCGACCAGGCCGTGGCCGCCCACATGAACATGCTCCGCGTCTGGGGCGGCGGCATCTACGAGACCGAGGACTTCTACGATGTCTGCGACGAGCGCGGCATCCTGGTCTGGCAGGACTTCCTGCTCGCCTGCTCCTCCTACCCCGAAGAGGCCCCGCTCTGGGACGAGTTCGAGGCCGAGGCCAGGGAGAACGTCGCCCGCCTCACCAGCCACCCCTCGCTCGCCCTGTGGAACGGCGGCAACGAGAACCTCTGGGGCTACATGGACTGGGGCTGGCAGGAGCAGTTGGCGGGCCGCACCTGGGGCCTGCGCTACTACACCGAGCTCTTCCCCCGGATCGTCGCCGAACTCGACCCCACCCGCGCCTACTCCGACGGCAGCCCGTACAGCCCCCGCTTCGCGCCCGAGGAGAAGCACCCCAACGACCAGGACCACGGCTCCCGCCACGAGTGGGAGGTGTGGAACCGCGTCGACTACACCAACTACCGCAACCACGTCCCGCGGTTCTGCTCCGAGTTCGGCTTCCAGGGCCCGCCCACCTGGGCCACCCTCAGCGACTGGATCCACGACGAGCCGCTGAGCCCCACCTCGCCCGCCTTCCTGCTGCACCAGAAGGCCGAGGACGGCAACGGCAAGCTGGAGCGCGGCATGGCCCCGCACCTCCCGGAGCCCGCCGACTTCGTCGACTGGCACTGGGCCACCCAGCTCAACCAGACCCGCGCCGTCGCCTTCGGCATCGAGCACTTCCGCTCCTGGTGGCCGCGGACCGCGGGGGCCCTGGTCTGGCAGCTCAACGACTGCTGGCCGGTCACCTCCTGGGCCGCCGTCGACGGCGAGGAGCGCAGGAAGCCCCTGTGGTACGGCCTCCGGCACGCCTTCGCCCCCCGGCTGCTCACCGTCCAGCCGCGCGACGACCGTCCCACCCTGGTGGCCGTCAACGACACCGCCACCGCCTGGTCGGGCGACGTCACCGTCCGCCGGATCACCTTTGGCGGCGAGGTGCTGGACAGCGCCACGATCCCCCTCAACGTGGCGGCGCGTTCGGCCGCCGACCTCGAGCTCGCCGACTCGCTGGTGAAGCCGGTGGACCCGGCGCGGGAGGTGTTGGTGGCATCCGTCGACGGGGCACGGACCGTCCATCTGTTCGGTGAGGACCGCGAACTCGCCTACGACCCAGCCGCGTTGACCGCCGAGGCCACCGCCGTGGCCGGCGGCTACCAGGTCGAGGTGCGGGCCGCGTCCTTCGCCAGGGACGTCGCGGTGCTGGCCGACCGGGTCGCCCCCGACGCCGAGGTCGACGAGATGCTGGTCACCCTGCTGCCCGGCGAGAGCCACACCTTCACGGTGCGCACCGCGGCCACCGTCGACCTCGCCGCCTTCACCGCGGCGCCGGTGCTGCGCAGCGTCAACTCGCTGGCCGTGCCTCCGGTTCGGGCATGAGGGTGGAGCGGTCGGAAGCGGTGGGCCTGGTCCTCGCCAGGCCCGCCCGGCTGCTCGGCGTCGAACCCTTCTTCATGGAGTTCATCGCCGGAATAGAGGAGACCCTCGCCGAGCGCGGTCTCTCCGTGCTGCTGCACATCGTGCCCACGCACGAGGAGGAGATCGCCACCCACCGACGGTGGGCCGAGCGCGGCCTGGTCGACGCGGTCGTCCTGGTCAACCTGACCGCGGACGACCGCCGCCCCGCGGTGCTGCGGGAGCTCGGCATGCCCACCGTGGTGGTGGGCAGTTGGGAGCCCGGGCCGGGGATCGCGCCGGTCGGCACCAACGACGTGGAGCCGGTGCGGGAGGCGCTGACCAGCCTCCTCGACCTGGGGCACCGGAGGATCGCGCGCGTGACGGGCCCCGCCCAGCTGCTGCACACCGTGGCCAGGACCAGGGCGCTCCTGGACACCTGCCAGAAGGTCGGGATCGAACCGGTCATCGTGGAGGGCGACTACTCGGCGGAGAGCGGCGCCGCGCTGACGGCGCGGCTGCTCGGCAGCGAGGAGCGGCCGACCGCCATCCTCTACGACAACGACGTGATGGCCGTGGCCGGACTCGGCGTGGCCAAGGAGCTGGGCGTCGCGGTACCCCAGCGCCTGTCGCTCGTCGCCTGGGACGACTCGACGATGTGTCAGCTGGCCACCCCGGCGCTGTCCACGATGCGCGGCGACGTCCACCAGTTCGGCGTCTCGGTCGGGCTCACGGCGATCGAGCTGATCGACCGGGTGCCGGTGGTGCGGCGCTGGTCGCCGACGGTCAGGTTCGTGCCCAGGGGGACGACGGGGCCGCCGCCCCCTGAGTGACACGGCCGCGCGGCCCGTCGCATCGGAAGTCGCGGCCCGCCGGAAGGCGGGCCGCCGCGTTGTTCGCCGGTCAGCGGTGTTCGCCGGTCAGCCGCCGGCCACGGCCAGGGCGGCGGCCGGAACCTCCGTGGCGGTCTCGGTGACCGCGACCCGGCCGCCGAGGCGCGGCTCGGCGAGCGGTCCGGGATCGCCGCTGAGCAGCAGCCGGACGGCGGCCCAGGGCAGGTTCACCCCGGCGAAGGCCGTCTGGAAGATGCCGGCGGAGGGGCGTGGATTGGCCTCCAGCAGCATGGGCTGCCCGTTCCGGTGCCGCAGTTGCACGTTGGAGAGGTAGGCGAGCTCGAAGTGGCTCACCAGCCGCTCCGCTATCTCCGTGTAGGCGGGGTTGTCCAACAACACCCGGTAGCGGCCCTGTTTGGCGCGGGCTATGCCGGCCAGCAGCCTGCCGCCCGGCGCCGAGAGGCAGTCGACGCTGACCTCGGGACCGTCCAGATAGGGCATGACGATGAACTTCGGGACCTTCTCCCGCTCGTCGGCGGCCCGCTTGAGCGCGTCGGCCACCGCGCTCACGGAGACCAGCGGCCGCGCCGGTTGGAGCAGGTCCCGCATGCTGAGCGGTCGTTCGTCCAGGATCCGGAAGCCTAACGCCGAGTACTCGCCCGCCGGCTTGATGCAGACCGTCTCGCCGGCCCCGGCCAGCTCGTCGACCGCCGCCCGCAGGCCGTCGGCGTCCCCCACCACCCGCCAGTCGGGCACCGGCACGCCGATGGCCCTGGCCGCCTCATAGGTGCGGCTCTTGCTGGTGAGGACGTCGATCGCGGCCGGAGACGAGGACATCAACCGGGTGCCGACCGCCGCGAAGTCGTCGGCACGGCCCGCCAGGGCGTCGAGACGCCGGGGCGGGATGAGCACGTCGATCCCGTGCCGCCGGCAGAAGTCCAGGGCGAACTCCGCGTAGGTGTGGTTGTTCACGCGATGCGGCTCGACCTCCGCCACATCGCAGGCCGCCAGGGCGGCCGCGCCGCGCTCCACGTTGGTGCCGTAGATCCGGACCGGAGAGGCATCGGGATTGTCCCGCAACATCCGGATCACCTGTGTCGTGGCCGCTCCCGCGCTGCTGAGCCAAATCCTTGGTGCTATCGCGCACTCTCCCCTCATCACATCATCGGATGTGAAGCGGATCATAGCCCGGGCGCATGACGCCCATGTTTCACCGACGAACGCCTGACGCCCACCCTGGCCTGCGGCAACGCCCGACGACCGCCCCCGACGAGCACCCCGCGGCGCCGCCTCGGCGTGGCTCAGCGGCGGGTGCCGTCGGTGGTCCGCTCGACGGCGAACGTGGCCATCGCCCGCTCCGCCGTGGCCCGCGCCCTGCGCCCCGTGGTGAGCGCCCCCGCCACGAGCACCAGCGCCCCGCAGCCGGCGATCACCCACCAGCCGGCGGTGCGCGAACCGTTGGCCAGGATGGTCCCGACCACCGCCACGCCGAGCGCCGAGCCGACCTGCCGTCCGGTGGAGGCGATTCCGGCCGCCACCCCGGCCTGGGCGCGAGGCATCCCGGTCACCGCCGTGTTGGTGATCGGCGCGTTCACCAGGCCGAAGCCGATCCCGAACAGCGCGTAGGCGGAGAACAGCAGCCCGAGCGACGAGTCGGGCTCGAGCCGGGTGAGCAGCAGACCGCTGGCCAGGATCGCGACCCCCGCCGGCAGCAGCGGCACCCGGGCGCCGAAGTGGCCCACCAGATAGCCGGAGAGCGGCGAGGCGAACAGCGTGACCGCGGCCATCGGCAGCAGGTGCGCCCCCGCCTCGAACGGCGACAGCTGGCGCTCGTTCTGCAGGTAGATGGTGTTCAGGAACAGGAAGCCGCCGAGCCCGGCGAACGCGAGCACCGCGATCGCGAAGGCCCCGCTGAACGGCACGCTGCGGAAGAACCGCAGCTCGAGCAGCGGCTCCTCGCGGCGCGGCTCATACCACAGCAGCGCGCACACCGCGAGCAGCGCGAGCCCGAAGCACACCAGCAGCACGGGCGAGCCCCAGCCCTCCTTGCCCCCCTCGATGATGCCGAAGGTGAGCGAGCCGAGCAGCACGATCACCAACAGCTGCCCCACCGGGTCGAGACGGCGCGGGCGCGGCGCACGCGACTCGGGCACGAACCGCGCGGTGAGCAGCAGCGCGGCCAGGCCCACCGGCAGGTTCAGCCAGAAGATGGCCCGCCAGCCGAACGTGCTCACCAGCGCGCCGCCAAGGATCGGCCCGACCGCCATCGAGATGCCCACCACGCCGCCCCACACGCCGATCGCCCTGGCCAGCTCCCTGGGGTCGCGGAACGTGTTGGTGATGATCGACATCGCCACCGGGTTGAGCATCGAGCCGCCGATCGCCTGCGCCGCCCGGAACGCCACCAGCCAGCCCAGGCCGGGAGCCAGCGCGCACAGCAACGAGCCCAGGGTGAACACGACCAGACCGATCTGGAACACCCGGCGCCGGCCCACCCGGTCGGCGGTCGAACCGGAGAGCATCAGGAAGGACGCCAGCACGACGGTGTAGATGTCCACCGTCCACTGCAGCCCGGAGACGCTGGCGCCAAGCTCCCGTTCGAGCGACGGCAGCGCGACGTTGAGCGCGGTGATGTCCAGGCTGACGATCAGCAGACTCATGCAGCAGATCGCCAGCACCAGCAGACGGCGCCCGCGGGAGAGTGTCTCGGTTTCGGGCATGTCGTCCCAGGCTAGCCCCGGGCACGACGGCGCCGCACCGCGGGTAACCCCGACGGACCGGCGGGCATACCTGGGGAATACCGGCCCGCGACCCGACGTTGCCCCGCGTGCCGCCGCACCGAAGCCCAGCCAACGAGGAGGGCACGTGCCGAACACCTCACCCGAGACCAACGTCATCGCCTACCGGGCCGCCGAGCAGCTGCTCGACGCCCGCGACCCACGCGGCGCGCTCAAGCTGCTCGACCCCGTGATCACCGCGCACCCGGAGAACACCGCGGCCCGCCTGCTGCGCGCCCGCGCGTTCTTCCTCGCCGCCCAGCTCCGCGCGGCCGAGCAGGAGTTCCAGCTGGTCATCGAGCGCGAACCGGACAACGCCTTCGCCCACTTCGCCCTCGCCCGCACCCTCCAGCGGGCCAACAGGAACGCCGAGGCGGTGCGCCACTTCCGGCTCGCCGCCGCCCTCGACCCGCGACCCGACTACCTGGAGGCCGCGCGGTTCGAACAGAGCCCGTGATCTCTGGTAGACCGACAGCCATGAGGGTGAACGAGGCACGGGCGGCGGCCGCCGACTGGATCAGGGAACACGGCAGCCGCACGCCCGGCTTCCGCGGCGCCTACTTCAGCGGGTCGACGGTCGACCTGCCGGCCGACGCCCCGGTGCCGCCCGGCTCGGACACCGACGTCATGCTCGTCGTCGACGGCCCCGAGCCAGCCGCCAAGCCGGGCAAGTTCCGCCACCTCGGCGCCCTGCTCGAGGTCACCGTCGTGCCCTGGGCGACGCTCGCCTCGCCCGAGCGCGTGCTGTCCTCCTACCACCTGGCCACCCCCTTCCGCGGCGACACGGTCATCGCCGACCCCACCGGCGACCTCGGCCGACTCCGCGCCCGGGTCGCCGCCGGCTTCGCCGAACCGCGCTGGGTGCTGCGCCGCCGAGCCGAGGCCAGGGAGCGCGTCGAAAGCGGCCTACGCGACCTCGCCCCCGAGAAGCGCTCCTGGGCGGCGCTCGTCCTCGGCTGGCTCTTCCCCACCGGCGTCACCACCCACGTGCTGCTGGTCGCCGCCCTGCGCAACCCCACCGTCCGGCTGCGCTACGTGGCCACCCGCGACCTCCTGGTCGCGCACGGCACGCCAGACCGCCACGAGGAACTGCTGCGGCTTCTCGGCAGCCACCGGCTCACCGCCGACCGCGCGGAACACCATCTGCGGGCGCTCGCCGCCACTTTCGACGCGGCGGCCGAGGTCGCCAGGACCCCGTTCCCGTTCAGCTCCGACCTCACCCGGGCCGCCAGGCCCATCGCCATCGACGGCAGCCTCGCCCGGATCCGGGCCGGCGACCACCGGGAGATCGCCTTCTGGCTCGCCGCCACCTTCGCCCGCTGCCACCTCGTCCTCGACGCCGACGCCCCCGTCGCGCTCCGCGACGCGCACCGGCCCGCGTTCGCCGAACTGCTCGCGGATCTCGGCATCCGCACCGTCGACGACGTGCGTGCCCGCGCCGCGGCCGTGCTCGCGTCTCTGCCCACGCTCGACGCCTGGGCCGACGAGATCCGCCCTCCGGCGGCGGCCGAGCGCTAGGTGCTGCTTCGCGCGCGCCGTGCGGAACCCGCGGACCGTCCGTGGCTGATCGCGCAGTTCCCCGCGCCCCTTCGGGGCGCTCCGCGGCGCGTTCAGACCGCCAGGGCCCGGTGGGCCGCGGTCGTGATGGCCGTGGCGTCGATGCCGGCCTCCTTCAGCTGCTCCGCCGCGGTCGCCGAGCCCGGCATGGTCGTCACGGCGAGCCGCACCAGCCTGGGCACCGGGCGGCCGTCCGTGAACGCGTCGAGCACCGCGTCGCCGAGCCCGCCCTCCGGGTGGTGGTCCTCCACCGTCAGCAGGCAGCCCGTCACCTCGGCCGCCGTCCGCAGCGTCGTCACGTCCACCGGCTTCAGCGAGTACAGGTCGATCACCCGCACCGGGACCCCCTCGGCCGCCAGCTCGTCCGCCGCGGCCAGCGCCTCGTGCACCGTCACCCCGGCGGCCACCAGCGTCAGCCGGTCCTCGTCCGAGGAACGCAGCACCCTGCTCCCGCCGATCGGGAACCGCTCGTCAGGACCGTAGATCACCGGAGTGCCGCCCCGTGTGGTCCGCAGGTACCCGATCCCCGACGACTCCGCCGCCATCTCCGCCACCAGCCGCGTCGTCTGGTTGGCGTCGCACGGGTAGAGCACCGTGCTCCCGTGCACCGCGCGGAACATCGCCAGGTCCTCGAGGCCCATCTGCGACGGGCCGTCCTCGCCGATCGACACGCCGGAGTGCGAGCCCGCCACGTTCAGCCGGGCGTGGCTCACCGACGCCATCCGCACGAAGTCGTGCGCCCTGGTCAGGAACGCCGCGAACGTCGACACGAACGGCAGCCAGCCGCGCACCTGCATGCCCACCGCCGTCGCCAGCAGCTCCTGCTCGGCGATGTAGCACTCGAAGAAACGGTTGGGATGCTCCTTGGCGAAGAACTCGGAACGCGTCGAGTCGCTCACCTCGCCGTCCAGCGCCACCACGTCCCCCCGGTCGCTGCCCACCGCGGCCAGGGCCCGGCCGTAGGCGTCCCGCGTCGCCACCTTCTCGCCCACCGAGAACACCGGCAGCTCGGCGTGCACCCCGTGATGGGACCGCGGCGCCGTCACGGCCGCCGGCCGCTCCACCTCGACCCGGATCCGCCGTTCGCCGCCCAGCTCCTCGATCGCCTCGTCGAGCTCGGGCAGCGGCTTGCCGTGCATGCCCTCGCGGTTCTCCACCGAGGCCACGCCACGCCCCTTCAGCGTCCGCGCCAGCACCACGGAGGGCCGGTCGGAGACGCTCAACGCCTCGGCGTAGGCCGCGTCGATCGCCACCGGGTCGTGGCCGTCCACCTCGATGGTGTGCCAGCCGAACGCCGCGGCGCGTCGCGCGTAGGCGTCCAGGTCCCACTCATGCCGGGTCGGGCCGCGCTGGCCGAGCCGGTTCACGTCCACGATCGCCGTCAGATTGCTCAGCCGCTCGTAGCCGGCGTGCTCGAACGCCTCCCAGACCGAGCCCTCCGACAGCTCGCTGTCCCCCAGCAGCACCCACACCCGGTACGGCACCGGCTCGAGCCGGCGGCCGGCCAGCGCGATGCCGACCCCCACCGGGAGGCCCTGCCCCAGTGAGCCGGTCGCCACGTCCACCCACGGCAGCCGGGGCGTCGGGTGCCCCTCGAGACGGCTGCCCAGGGTGCGGAACGTCAGCAGCTCCTCGTCGCTGATCGCGCCCGCCGCCTTGTACACCGAGTACAGCAGCGGTGACGCGTGCCCCTTGGAGAAGACCAGATGATCGTTGCCCGGGTGGTCCGGCCAGTCGAAGTCGTACCGCAGATAGCGCGCCAGCAGCACCGCCATCAGGTCCGCCGCCGACATCGACGAGGTGGCGTGCCCCGAGCCCGCCGCCCCGGTGGCCCGCACCGAGTCCACCCGCAGCTGCTGGCCGAGTTCGGCCAGATCGATCTCCGCTGTCGTCGTCATGCCTGCCTCCCGCGGCGCTCCGCCGTCGCCCTGCGCGGCCGGCCCGCCGTGTCGTCGCTCTCGTGTCGCCTGAGGGCAGGGCGAGTACCCCCGCCCCACGGCCCCCTAACGGGCGGCCCGGTCAGCCGCCGCTGACCGGCCCCGTCCTGCTGCCACCGCCCGGCACCGCGCCCTCGTAGGGCCAGCGCAGCAGCGCACCGAGGCCGCCCACCGGCAGCCCAGAGCCCGCGCCCGCCCCGGCGCCGTCCCCGTCGCCCAGCGCGATCACCTCGGCGCCGGTCGCCGCCGCCGAACGCAACAGCGCGTCGTCGGCCCGCGCCTGGTGCGGCGAGGGATCGCCCAGGTACCGCGAGTCCGACCTGCGCACCGCCACCTGGTCGGGGTCGTGCCCCACCCAGACGTCCCGGCGCAGGTCGGGGCCGCCGGCACGGACCAGCAGCGCCGCGATCCGGTGCTCGCGCGCCGCGTCCACCAGCGCGGGCACCCCCTCGGCCGCGTCGATCCGGCCGTGCGTCGGGGTCCTGCGCGCATGGAACTCGTCAAGCACCCGCTCCGCGTCCCGCCGCGCCTGGTCGGCGCGGGCCTTGGCCACCTCGGCGTCCAGGCGCCGGTTGTCCGAGCCCTTGGCCCGGCCGCCGTGCTCGGACTCCACGGTCACGCCCCGCAGCCACTCCGGCAGCCGGTCGAGCACCGCCCGCCGCTGCCGCGGGTCGCCGGCGAGCACCAGCACCTCGACGCCGGCGCGCTCCGCGTCGCTCGCCACCGTGTCGGCGATCCGCGCGGCGTTCTGCTCCCAGGTGTTCTCCACGGCGAGCTGGAAGTGCCGCGCAGACCAGTCGGCCCGCCCGGTCCTGTGCATCGGCCACTGCTGGCCCCGCACCTCGTCGACCGGCCGCGGCCGCCGGCCGTGGCCGAGCAGCTGCAGGTCGGCTCCCTTGCGGTCCACGAAGGCCACCATGCACACCGGATCGCGTGCCGCGAAGTCGAGCAGGGGCCCGAGCCTCGGCAACGCCGCCCACTCGGCCAGCGGCGGAGCCGGCGGCGCCGCCGGCAGCGGCGTGTCCAGGGCCACCCGGCCCTCCGTGGCGAACACCGCGTGCCCCGCGGGATCCGGGTCGAGGCCGCTCAACGCCTCGTACATGGCCTGGCAGGTCGCCTCGTCCGCGCCCTGCTCGGCGAGACGCTCACAGGCACCGCGCGCCTGCAGCGCCCGCTGCGCCGCCGCGTCCTCCGTGATGGCCGAGGTGTCGAAGTAGACCGAGGCCCACGGCCCCGGGTGGTGCAGCAGGGGATCGAGGAAGTCGAGCTTCATGCCGCCACCCTCCCGAACTCGCTGAGCATGGCGTCGCGGAAGGCCGGCAGGTCGGCCGGCTTCCGGCTGGTGACCAACGTGCCGCGCGCCGAGTCGTCCACCCGCACCTCCTCGTCGACCCACGTCGCCCCCGCGTTGCGGATGTCGGTGCGCAGACTCGGCCAGGACGTCAGGGTCCTGCCGGGCAGCACGCCGGCCTCCACCAGCGTCCAGGGCGCGTGGCAGATGGCCGCGACCGGCTTGTCCGCCTCGAAGAAGGACCGGACGAAGGCCACCGCGTCCGCGTCCATGCGCAGCGCGTCCGGGTTGGCCACCCCGCCCGGCAGCACCAGCGCCTGGTACTCGTCGGCCGAGGCATCGCGCACCGTCTCGTCGACCGGGAAGGTGTCCGCCTTGTCCAGGTGGTCGAACGCCTGCACATGACCCGAGCTGGTCGAGAGCAGGCGCGGCGTGTCACCGGTCTCCGTCAGGGCCCGCCAGGGCTCGGTCAGCTCCACCTGCTCGACCCCTTCGGGCGCCGTCAGGAAGGCGATCAGCATCGTCTCTCACCGTCTCTCGTAGCGCGACATCGCGATCGTCAGCGACCCGAGTAACCCCAAGGAGCGCCCGGAAAACGCCGCGCGCCGGAGGCGGTGGTCGAGCGCCCCACGAAAGGGTGGATTGGCGCGTGGCGGGAGCCCGCGGGCCGGGGGCACTCGTTGGCCCTCTCGTGGCGTCGCGATCGCGCCGCGCCACCAGGGGACCACCCACCGAACACGGGGGACGTTCATGAGCCACTCGACGACCACCCGCTCACCCGGCGTGCCCACCGCGCCCGCCGCCCTCAGC
>NZ_SMKC01000650.1 GCF_004348315.1 Streptomyces sp. 8K308
CCCCATCAGCCCCCCGCAGACCATCGCGGCCGCCATCAGGCACCTGATGGTCCACGGCCCCGGCAGCATCGAGCGCGACCGCACCATGTGGGAACGCGCCCACCTGCTCACCGCCATCAGCCGCGATCGTGCCGCCCACCTCCCCGACGGCTTCTGGCCGCCGGACCAGGAGGCGACGCCGTGCCCCTGAGCGTCCACGACGCCGTCCCCTGCGGCCGCTGCAAAGCCCTCATCTACTGGGCCACCACCGCCAACCAGAAGAAGCAGGCCGTCAACGCCCAGCCCGACCAACACGGCAACGTCGCCCTGCGCCGCGACCACACCGGCCGCATCCGCGTGCGCGCCATCACCAAGGACCGGCCCATCAACGAGCACGACGAGACCCGGCACAAGCCCCACGTGGCCACCTGCGCCCGCCCCGCCACCTGACCACCCCGACCACCCTCCGGAGAACCGTGTCCATCCTCCACGCCAGCAGCCTCGGCCTCGTCGCCCGCGCCCTGGCTGGCCTCTTCACCAAGCGCATCACCTTCGCCACCTACAACGGCCTGTTGTCCATCGCCCAAGCACTCGCCGGCATCCAGGCCATCCGCCAAGACGCCTGGGGCCTGGCCATCTGGCACGCGGCCCTGTGCGCCCTCTTCACCTGGTTCTGGTGGCACCACGGCGGAGGCGACGGTACGCGCCGCCGGCTCCGCCGCCTCGCGCGCCGCTTCCAGCCCGTCCGCCGCACCGCCCCGCAGGCCGCATGAACACACCGCCGAACCCCGAACTCGACGCCCTGCGCGAGTGGCTGCGCTTCGCCGTCCCCCTCCGCTCCGCCGAACTCCTCCAGCAGCACACCCCGGGCCAGCTCGCCACCGTGCTGCCCGAACTCGCCCGCAGCGCCGGCGTCCAACTCGGCCACAACGGCGACGCCCTGATCTTCACCCCGCGCACCAGCCGGCAACGCGCCCGCACCGCGACCGCGGCCGCCGACCTCGCCACCGGCCTCGCCGCCGCCGCCCTCATGGCCGGCCCCGCCGGCATCAACGTCCTCGGCCTCCACTTCGCCCCCGAACCCCCCAAC
>NZ_SMKC01000651.1 GCF_004348315.1 Streptomyces sp. 8K308
GGCTCGCCCCGCCCGCCCTGCTCGATCTGGACCGCACCATGCGGCAGTTCGAGCGGCTCGCCGGGCACGTGCCGGTCGGCGCGCCCTGGCTCGCCCCGCGCGCCCGGCGCCTCGACGCCAGGACCCTGGAGTCCTGGCTGCGCGGCATCCGCGCCGGCCGCACCGCCCGGGACCTGTTCGCCCTGGTCGCCAGGGCCAGTTGGGGCTGCGAGCCCGGCGAGCTCTCGCTGCTGCACGCACTCCACTACGTGCACGCCTGCGGCGGCTTCTCCCCCATGCTGGACACGGCCGCCGGCGCCCAGCGGGAGCACTTCGTCGCGGGCGCCCACACGCTGGCCGAACGGCTGGCGGCCGAACTCGGCGACCGCGTGCTGCTCGGCGCCCCCGCGCTGCGCGTCGAGTGGCGCCGGCCGGAGGGCGTCACCGTCCACACCCCGCGCGGCGAACTCGCCGCGCGGCGCGCCGTGCTGGCCGTGCCGCCGGCGCTGCGCCGCACCATCGGCTTCGCGCCCGCGCTGCCGCCCCGCCACCAACAGCTCGCGCAGCGCTGGCCGCAGGGCGTGCTCGGCAAGGTGTACGCCGTCTACGACCGGCCGTTCTGGCGCGCCGGCGGCCTCTCGGGGCAGGCCCTCGTCGACGTCGGCCCGGTCTCGTCCACCTTCGACGTCACTCGTGACCGGTACGGCCCCGGGATACTGCTCGGCTTCGTCGGCGGGGACCACGCCCGGGCGTTCTTCGGGCTGCCGCCGGCCGAACGCAGGCGGGCGGCGCTCGGCTTGTTCCGTGCCCTGTTCGGTCCGCGTGCCGATCGCGTGGTGGCCTACACCGACCACTGCTGGGGCGCCGAGCCGTTCTGCGGCGGCGGCCCGACCGCCGCCGTGCCGCCGGGGGCCTGGACCCGCTACGGGCCCTGGCTGGCGAGCCCGGTCGGCCCGCTGCACTGGGCCGGCGCGGAGACCGTGGGGCGGTGGGGCGGCTTCATGGACGGCGCGGTCCGGTCGGGCGAACGCGCGGCGGTCGAGGTGCGCGCCGCGCTGTAGCCGGCCGGGGCG
>NZ_SMKC01000652.1 GCF_004348315.1 Streptomyces sp. 8K308
GATCAGGCGCGGGGGGAGCGGGCCTTGAAGTCGGAGGCGATCTCGTCGAACGTCGACCAGCGCACGCCCTCGTGGCCGTTGATGTGCTCGATCAGACGCTCCAGCATGAGGAGGTTCTGCGGGCGCCCCGAGACGTCGGGGTGGATGGTCATGGTGAAGGCCGCGTAGTCCATCTCCCGGTAGACCCAGTCGAACTGGTCGCGCCAGGACTCCTCGAGGTGCCGGGGGCTGACGAAGCCGTGGCTGTTGGCGCTGGCCTTGATGAACATCATCGGCGGCAGGTCGTCGAGGTACCAGTTGGCCGGGATCTCGACGAGGTCGGTCTCCTCGCCGCGGACCAGCGGCTTCATCCACTCGTGGGCGGGCCGGGAGTAGTCGATCCTGGTCCAGCTGTCGCCGACGCGCACGTAGTAGGGCGTGAAGTCGTCGTGCATCAGGGAGTGGTCGTAGGTGATGCCGCGTTCCAGCAGCAGCTCGTTGGTGACCGGGGAGAACTCCCACCAGGGGGCGACGTAGCCGGTCGGGCGGCGCCCGGTCACCCGCTCGATCAGTTCGATGCCGCGGTCAAGGACGGCGCTCTCCTGTTCCCGGGTCATGGCGATCGGGTTCTCGTGCGAGTAGCCGTGCACGCCCACCTCGTGGCCGGCGTCGACCACCATCCGGGTCTGGTCGGGGAAGGTCTCGATGGAGTGGCCCGGGATGAACCAGGTGGTGGGCAGCTCGTAGCGCTCGAAGAGGCGCAGCAGGCGCGGGGTGCCGACCTCGCCGGCGAACATGCCGCGCGAGATGTCACAGGGCGAGTCCTCGCCGCCGTACGAGCCGAGCCAGCCGGCGACGGCGTCGACGTCGACGCCGAAGGCGACGCGGATGTCCTTCTTGACGTTCGTCATGGTCGTTCCTTACTTCCGGGGGTATGGGCGGAGTCGGTGGCCCGGGCAGAGTGGTGGGGGCGCCGCTTCCGGGGCGGCGCCAGTGGGTCGGGCCAGGTCTGCTCAGGTCAGGTCAGGGACGGATCGGGAGAGGGCGGGGCGGACGGGGAGCGAGTCGTGAGG
>NZ_SMKC01000653.1 GCF_004348315.1 Streptomyces sp. 8K308
GGTGGGAGCCGGGCCAGAGCAGCACGAGACCGCCCCAGAGTGTCGAGCCGCTGGTGATCGGCGCCGCGGCCAGGGCGAAGTCGTAGGGCAGCACCAGCGCGGGGCGCGGGTACTGGCGTGCCATCTCCTCCCGGTTCCCCAGCCACACCAGGTGGCGCTCCCGGACCGCGTCGGCCACCGGAATGGGCGCGGTCAGCGGGACCCGTACCCAGGGGGCCGCGATCCGCGGGGACACCCCCGACATCACGACGAGCCGCAGGACATCGCGGTCAGGCGGCAGCACGTACACCAACACGACCGAGGCGCCGGTCTCCTGGGCTCCTCGGGAGACGGCGGCGTCGAGGATCCCGGGCCCGACCTCCCCATTTCCAGACATATCGGAATGATACGGGCAATCAGGGTGTCGTCGTCCCAGCCGGGGCCTGGCGGCGCCCGACCGCCTCCTGTTAGCTGGCCCTGTGAGCTGGCGAGGACGTGGCCGGCGCGGCGGGGAAGGCAGGGAGATGCCTCGGTGAGCAGGGCGTACACACACCTTGGGGCGTACAGCGACTGGGCGGAGGGAGCTCGGCTGGCGGACGGCCTCTTTCCCGCCGCGGTTCCCGGCGAGGCGACGCGGGAGTCGGTGCGTCGGGTGCTCGACGGCGGGCGTTGCGAGGCGCCGCGCGAGGTGCGGGTCGAGCGCGACTGGCGGGAGGACGGGCTGCGCGGCGAACTCGTCTCCTGGTCGGTGGGGTACGGGCCCCGCACCGAGGCGTTCGTGCTGCGCCCCGACACGGACGAGCCGTTGCCAGGCGTACTCGCGATGCACGAGCACGCGGGCGTGAAGTACCACGGGAAGGAGAAGATCGCAGACGGGCCCGACGGGCCGCCGCGGGAGCTCGAGTCCCTGCGCGACACCTACTACGGCGGCCGTGCCTGGGCCAACGCGCTGGCCCGCCGCGGTTACGTGGTGCTGGCGCACGACGTGTTCATGTGGGGCAGCCGCCGGTTCGAGCTGGACCTGGAGTCGGACCAGGCGCGGCGCGAGGTGGCCTCGATGC
>NZ_SMKC01000654.1 GCF_004348315.1 Streptomyces sp. 8K308
AACCCGGACTGCGGCCGCATGGTCCACCACGACCCCGGCCCCGGCCGACCCAAGAAGTACTGCACCGAGGACTGCCGCAAGGCCTATCACCGCACGGCCCTCACCCTGCGCCGCGCTCGTGCCGCCGATCGCCGCACCGACCAGCTCCGGCAACTGGCCGGCGAGCATCGTGACTTGGCCGAGCAGCTCACCGACCTCGTCAACGTCGTCAGCGCCAGCCCGCAGGCCTCCCGCGACCAGCCCCTGCGCACCGCCGTGCTGGTCGACGAGCTGACGCAGCACCTCTCCTACGTGAAAGCAGCGGCCATCCAGCAGGCCCGCGACCGCAACGTACCCGTCAGGGCAATCGCCAGGACGTTGAACACCTCCGAGGCGACCGTACGACGGAACTGGCCCGAGGGCTACATCGACCGGCGGCTAGAATCCCGGCCGCCGCGGCCCCGCATCGACTTCGTCAAGGCCCCCCGCACCACGCGGCCCCTCACCATCCCTCGCCAGCGCAAAAGCACCTCGTCGACAACCCGACGGAAGCCTGACGCGCCGCCACCAACGACGGCCACCGCGTTAGCGCGCGCCCTGTCCTACCTCCAACACACCGCCGGAACCAGCCGCAGGCAACTCGCCCAAGCAGCCGGCGTCTCCCCCTCATACATCTCCCACATCCTCTCCGGCCGCCGCTGCCCCTCCTGGACCATCACCCAGCAGATCACCATCTGCTGCGGCGGCGACCCCGCCGAGATTCGCCCTCTGTGGGAGGCGGAACACCGCGCTGCCAAGGCCGCCAGGAGGCGCGGCGCGCCCCGGCCACCCGTAGCCGCGGGACTCGAGGCCTTCTGGTTCGCGCTTCGCGGTCTGCACCTCGCGGCCTGGCGTCCCGACCCTGACGCCATCCACGACACCAGCGACGGCGAACTCACCCTCGGCGACATCACCGCCCTACTTCACGGCACACGAGCCCCCGACTGGCACGTCGTCCAGCGCTTCGTCCGCACCCTCGACGGCGACCCCGCCACCATCCACCCCCTCTGGCAAGCC
>NZ_SMKC01000655.1 GCF_004348315.1 Streptomyces sp. 8K308
GGGTGGGTCTGTTGGGGCGGACGGTGATGGCGTACCGCTCTTCAGGCGCAGACCAGGAGTCGGTATCCGCCTCGACGGTGTAACTGGCGAGGGGGTCGTCCTCGGTGGTGCGGCCGGGCGGGATCCAGAAGGAAGAGCCGGAGCGTCTCGTAAACCAGAGCCTGGATGCGGCGGCATCACGCCGAGCCTGCGCCGTCGGCGGCGAGGTTGGTCTGCGGTCGGTGGGGCAGGGGGCGAGGGCTGGTGGAGCAGGTCAGGGTGGTGCGGTGAGCTCGTGCCCGGCCGCGGGCATGGTGACGAGTTCGTCGTGCATCAGCCGGCCTGTGTGCTGGGGGGCGCACGGCGCCGGCGTCGGTTCACATCGCGCTCGCGGCGACCGGGTCCGCGAACACCGAAGATCACGAAGTGCCTGACATGGTGTTCACCGAGATCCAGGTCTTCCTCGGCGCCGGCTTCGCCGGGCGGCCCCGACTCAGAGAAAGGCAGGCACGACCTCCTTGATGAACAGTTCCAAGGACTTGCGCTTCTCCTGGTGCGTCATGCCGTTGTCGATCCAGAAGCTGTACTCGTCGACACCGAGTTCCTCATAGAAGCGCAGCCGCTCGATGACCTCGTCCGGGGTGCCGATCATCGCTGTCCTGTGCAGCGACTCCGGCTGGAACTCCGGTCGGTCTTCGAACTTCGACTCCGGGCTGGGTGGCAGGAACCCGTTCACCGGCGTGGTCCTGTTGCCGAACCAGGCGTCGAAGGTGCGGTAGAAGCGGTTGATCGCCTCCGCGGCCGGGCGCCAGCCGTCGGGCTCGTCGGGGGAGTGGACGTGCGTGTGCCGCAGCACCATCAGGTCGGGGCGCGACACCTCCGGGTGGTTCGCCACGGCGGTGTCGAACTTCCGCTTGAGGTCAACGACTTCCTCGTCGCCCTTCATCAGCGGGGTGACCATGACGTTGCAGCCCTGCGCCACCGCGAAGTCGTGGGAGGCGGGGTCGCGGGCGGCGATCCACATGGGC
>NZ_SMKC01000656.1 GCF_004348315.1 Streptomyces sp. 8K308
GCTTCCGGGCGCGCGGGACCGCGCCGGCTCAGACCCTGATGACCTGGGGGCCCAGCAGCGAGTAACGGTGCGCCTCGGCCGAGCTGAGGCTGGTGCTGGTGACGATCACGTCCAGGTCGTGGATGTCCGCGAAGCGGCAGAAGCCGGCGGCGCCGAACTTGGTGTGGATGCCGGCGAACACCCGCCGCCGCGAGGCGAGCACGGCCTGCCGCTTGACCTCGCCGACCGCCGGGTCAGGGGTGGTCAGGCCGTGGGTGCGGGAGATGCCGTTGGCGCCGATGAACGCCAGGTCGATCACAAACCCGGCGAGCATCCGGGCGGTCCAGTGGTCGACGGTGGCCAGCGTGCCGCCGCGCACCCGGCCGCCGAGCAGCAGCACGGTGAAGCCCTCGACGGCGGCGAGTTGGCCGGCGACGGCGAGGGAGGCGGTCACCACGGTCAATTGGCGGTCGCGCGGCAGGTTCTCGGCGATGAGCTGGGGGGTGAAGCCCTCGTCGATGAACACGGTCTCGGCCTCGCCGGTGAGTTCGGCCGCGGCGGCGGCGATCCGCCGCTTCTCCGGCACGTGCCGGGTGGCGCGCAGGGCGAGGGTCGTCTCGAAACCAGCGCTCTCCACGGGGTAGGCGCCGCCGTGGGTGCGCCGCAGGAGACCGTGCGCCTCCAGTACCCGAAGGTCGCGGCGGACGGTCTCCTTCGCGACGCCCAGCTCCTCGGCGAGGTGCGTGACCTCGACGGAACCGGCCCGTCTGGCGGCCCCGACGATGGCGCGCTGACGCTCTTCTGCCGACATGCCTGCCTCCCCGCGGCCAGTCCGACTCTGCCCTTCTGCATGCCCGATTGGGCCCGCACGCAGAGTTGTACCGTCGTGGTACGGGTCTGAACAGTCACGAGGTCTGAATTATCACGCCCGAATGTGACCGTTCGACGACGCGGCACCCGAGCCGCCGACCCGTCGTTGACCGGGCGGAACGCCCCACCCACCGCCGCCGTACGCCCCACCGAAC
>NZ_SMKC01000657.1 GCF_004348315.1 Streptomyces sp. 8K308
CCCTGTGGTCGAGCAGCTGCACCGCACCTGCCTCACCTTCTGCTACGGGCTCCAGCTGCACCACACCAGGGAGGACGGCGCCTTCACCGCCTTCGAGCGGCAGTACCCGGCGCTGCTGCCGGCCATCGCCAGGCTGCGCGCCGAGCACGAGGTGGTGGCCGACTCGCTGGCCGCGCTCGAGGCGCTGCTCTCCGGCGGGTTGCCCGCCGACCGGATGGAACTGGCCGTGCTCCGCGGGGAGTTCGAGCGCGTCGCGGCCGGGCTCGAGGACCACTTCGCCTACGAGGAGGAGCAGCTACTCGCCGCGGTCGGGTAGCGTTGGCCGCCCCAGCGAGATCATTCGGGGGTGCGGCATGTCAGCGCGGCAGGAGCGTGACGGGGAGCCGGAGTCCGGCCTGAGCCCGGACGAGGCGGTACGCGCCATGCTGCTGTTGATGCCCCGGCTCGCCGCCAGGCTCAAGCGCGTCCCGCTCCCCGAGCCGCTGCGCTCCTTCCAGCTGGCGCCCCGGCACCTCTCGCTGCTCGGGCTGCTGCTCTTCGACGGGCCGATGCAGGTCGGCCAGCTCGCCGCGCGCCTTGAGGTCGCGCCCACCACGGTCAGCCTGATGGTCAGCGACCTCAGCAGGCAGGGCGTTCTGGAGCGGCACGCCGACCCGGAGGACCGCCGGCGCACGATCGTGACCATCACCCACGACCCGGGGACCCGCCGGGCGATCGAGGACTGGCTCGCCAACGGCGCGGTGGCCTGGCGTTCGGCCTTCGAGCCGCTGACGTCGGCGGAGCGCGCGCTGTTCGTCCGCACCATGCGGGCCTACGAGCGGCAGACAAGCGAAGAGCCTGGCCGGCAGCCCAACCAACCAGACCGGCGAGCCTGACCGGCCGGCTCTAGCCGGCTCTAGCCGGCTCTAGCCGCGCGGGGATCCGCCAAGGGCAGGTCCCCGCGCGGCCGGCGCCGCGGCGCCCGCCCCTCGCACGCAGTGCCGTAAGAGGGCGGGTGG
>NZ_SMKC01000658.1 GCF_004348315.1 Streptomyces sp. 8K308
GGCCACCGCCCCCTCCGCCCAGGACCCGGACGAGGTGCCCTGGCTCACCCCGGCGGAGAAGGACGCCTGGACGGGCCTGGTCTCCCTCGCCCTGCTGCTGCCCGGCCGCCTGGAGTCGCCGCTGCAGCGCGAGGCCGGCCTGACGCTCTTCGAGTACCTGACGCTCAGCCACATCTCGGAGGCGCGGGACCGCCGCCTGCGGATGAGCGAACTGGCCTACCTCGCGAACGGCTCGCTCTCCCGCCTGTCGAACGTCGTCAAGCGGTTCGAACAGCGCGGCTGGGTGGAGCGCTCCCCCGACCCCGACGACGGCCGCTTCACCATCGTCACCCTCACCGACGCCGGCTTCGACGTGGTCGCCGCCGCCGCACCGACCCACGTCCGCTCGGTGCGACAGCTCGTGCTCGACCCCCTGACCACCGCCGACCAGCGGGCACTGGCCCGCATCGCCGCCAAGCTCAGGACCCGCCCCGTCGACCTGGCCTGACATCAGCCTGGACGATCAGGCCTGACGATCAGGCCTGACGATCAGGCCGGCAGATACGGACCGAAGTGGTCCGCGACGACCTCCGCGACGGCGGCGGCGTCCCGCGAGCCGTCGACCTCGAGCACCCGGATCCCCAACCGCCGGGCCGCGCGCACGGCATCCGCCGCGACGAGCTCGTCCCGAGCGAGCCGGTTGGCCTGCGCACGCGCCGGGTCACTGACGCGATGGCCGAGCGCGCCCGCCCGCGGCAGCTCGCGAACCTGGCGCTCGCGGAACTCCGGGGTGGGCACCATGACGATCATCCGCCGCGGCGAGTCGACGATCGGCGCGACGAGTTCGGGCCGCAGCCCCCACCCCTCGGCGATGATCGGACGACCCGACACGAGCGCCCGCAGGTCGTCCAACGCCCACCCGAACCGCTCAGGAAAACCGGCGAGCGTCTCGGCGGCCATCTCCTCCGGCGTGGGGTGCACCCACACCGCGTCCGCCGCCGGCCCCCCGGCC
>NZ_SMKC01000659.1 GCF_004348315.1 Streptomyces sp. 8K308
GGCGGGGTGCCGACCGCGCGCCGCAGCGCCCCCACCAGAGTGGTGAGTTGGTGGCAGGGCACGGTGCCGCCGGTCGGGGTGGTGACCAGCCAGCCGCCGGGGCGGGCGACGGCCCGCAGGCCGCGGCGGCCGGCCAGCCGGGTCGCGGCGGCGGCCACGGCGGCCCTGGCGGCCGGGCCGGCGTGCAGGCCACGCGCCCAGTCGGTCGCCTCCCGGCCGCCGCAGCCCCCGCACATCAGGGCATCACATCGCCGGAGTTGGGGCCGAGCGTCTGGCCGACGTAGAGGTTGCCGCCCGGATCGGCGGCCAGCAGCACGGCGGTGGGGGCCACCTCCTCCGGGCGGCCGAAGCGGCCGAGCGGCAACTCGGCCCGCTTGGCACGCTTCCAGTCCTCGGTGATGCCGTCGACCATCGGGGTCTCCACGGGGCCCGGCGCGATCGCGTTGACCAGGACGCCGTGCCCGGCGACCTCCAGGGCGAGCGACTTGGTCAGGCCGATCACGCCGGCCTTCGCCGCGGCGTAGTGGGCGAGGCCGACGCCGCCCTTGATGCCCAGCTGGGAGGCGATGTTGATGATCCGGCCACCGCCGCGGGCGATCATCCCGGGCACCGCGTACCGGCAGCAGAGGAAGACACCGGTGAGGTCGACGGCGATGGTCTCCGCCCAGGTCGCCGCCGACATCTCGGCCAGGGGCGACTCGGTCAGGATGCCGGCGGAGTTGACCAGCACGTCGAGGCCGCCGAGGCGGCGCTCCGCCTCGGCCACGGCGGCCGAGACGGACGCCTCGTCGGTGACGTCCAGGCGGATGGCGGAGGCGTCGCCGGGAGCGGGGGCGCGGTCGGCGACGATGACGTGGGCGCCCTCGGCGGTGAAGGCGGCGGCGATGGCGGCGCCGATGCCGCTGGCGCCGCCGGTGACGAGGGCGGTGCGGTCACGAAGAACAGCCATGGTGTCCTCGGGGTTCACGGGGGTTCACGGGGGTTCACGG
>NZ_SMKC01000065.1 GCF_004348315.1 Streptomyces sp. 8K308
GGGTGGGTGGGCGCGGCACGGCCGCAGGCCGACACGACCGCAGGGGCCTGACGGGCGGCGATGCCGCCCGTGACCCGGTGGTCTACGCCAAGCGCGTCGTGCGTGGGTCGGATCCGCGAGTTCGACGCGGTCGTCACCGACGACGGCCTCTCCCCCGCCGCCTGTGAGGCGCTGCGCCTGGAGGGCGTCGAGTTGCTGCTCACCGCCCCGGCCGACGAGGCCGAGTAAGGACGGGCCCGGGGCGACCGCCCGCTCGGAAGTGACCGGAGATCGTCACCGGAATGGCCATATGAACCGCCCAACGGGACGGATAGGGCATCATCTGGCCTCATGGGAATAGTCGCCGGCCTCGACAGCTCATCCACCCACACCCGCATCGTCGTCTGTGACCCGGAGACCGGACGGATCGTCCGGCAGGGGCAGGCCCCCCATCCGGATGACGAACCGACCCCCGGCACCTGGCTGTTGTCGCTCGGCGAGGCCGCCGACGGCGGGGTGCTCGAGGACGTCACGGCGATCGGGGTGACCGCGCAGCCGCTCGGCGTCGTCGCGTTGGACGCCGAAGGGCAGCCGGTGCGCCCCGCGCTCACCGGCGGCAACGAGGGGGCGCGCGCCGCGGCGCTCGGCCTGGTGGACGCGCTCGGCGGGCGCGCCGCGTGGGCCGAGGCGGTCGGCGCGGTCCCCCAGCCCGCGCACCCCGTCACGCAGTTGCGCTGGCTCGGGCGCGCCGAGCCGGAGGCGGCGCGGCGGGCCGTCGCCGTGCTCCAGGCCCAGGACTGGCTGGTCTGGCAGCTGCTCGGCCGGCCGGAGCGCAGGACCACCGACCGGGGCTGCGCCTCGGGCACCGGCTACTGGTCGGCGGTCTCCGAGTCCTGGCGCCACGAGCTGGCCGAGCTGGCGATCGGCCACCCCGTGGAGCTGCCCGACGTCCTCGGCCCGGCCGAGCCGGCCGGGCGCACCCCAGAGGGACTGCTGATCTCCGCCGGCACCGGCGAGACCCAGGCCGCCGCCTTCGGCCTCGGCGTCGGCCCGGGCGACGCCGTCGTCTCGCTCGGCGCCTCGGGGTCCGTGTGCGCCGTCCACGACGAGGCGCTCACCGACGCCGGCGGCACCATCACCTCCTACGCCGACGCCACGGGCCGGCACCTGCCGGTGGTGCGCACCCTCAACGCCACCCGGGTGCTGCGCGGCACCGCCGAACTGCTCGGCGTCGACCTGCCGGGGCTCTCCGAGCTCGCGCTCCGCTCCACGCCGGGCGCGCACGGCCTCGTGCTCCTGCCCTACCTGGCCGGCGAGCGCACCCCCGAACTCCCGCACGCCTCAGGGACGTTGACCGGTCTGCGGCGGGAGAGCATGAAGCCGGAGCACCTGGCGCGGGCGGCGTTCGAGGGCATGCTGTGCGGCCTCGCCGACGCCGGCGGCGTGCTGCGCCGGCGTGGGGTGGTGATCGAGCGGGTCTTCCTGCTCGGTCAGGCGGCGGAGTTGCCGGCGGTCAGGGCGCTGGCCCCGGCGCTGCTCGACGCCACGGTCGTGATCCCGGAGCCGGCCGACTACACGGCGCTCGGCGCGGCCCGCCAGGCCGCCTGGGCCCAGGGCGTCGAACAGGGCACGCTCACCGCCGACGAGCCGCCGGCCTGGCCGTCGGCCGCCGGCGAGACGCTCGATCCCGGCGACGAGACGCCGGTGGGCGCGACGGTGCGTCAGCAGTACGCGGCGGTGCGCGACGAGACGCACCCGGGCGCGTTCGACTGACCTCGATCCACCCTCGCCTCCGGTGTCGCACCGGTACCGCTCGTTGGGGTGGTTTAGGGTGCCCGGCGCCCGGCTCGGCGGTTCTCCTTGAAGAAGGTCGCACCGTCCGGCCCCGCGGCGCCGCGGGGCGTGAGCGCAAGAGGGGTCGTCTCGATGGCCGTCGTCCGTTCCACACGTCCGCCGGGTCTGCCCCGGCGCCTGCCGTCGCTGACCGGCGTGCGGTTCCTGGCCTGCGTCGCCGTCTTCGCGGCCCACGCGCTCGATGCGCCCAGGCTGTTCGCCGACCCCCAGCTACAACGTTTCTTCGGCGAGCTGGCCTCCACCGGCACGGTGGCCGTGACGCTGTTCTTCCTGCTCAGCGGCTTCGTGATGACCTGGACTGCAAAGCCGGGCGAGCCGGCCCGCCGGTTCTGGCGGCGGCGCCTGGTGCGGGTGGTGCCCAACCATCTGCTGTGCCTGGCGCCGGCGGCCGTCCTGGTGGCGGCCTGCGGGGTGGGCGCCCAGCTGACCGTCGGGGACGGCCCGTGGCATCCCGAGGCGGTGCTCGCCAACCTGTTCCTGGTGCACGTCTGGGTGCCGAGCAGCGACTTCATCGTCGCCGCCAACCCGGTGACCTGGTCGATGGCCTGCGAGGTGCTGTTCTACCTGCTGTTCCCGGTGCTGATCAGGTGGGTGCGGCGCATCCCGGCGGCCAGGCTCGGCGCCTGGGCGCTGGCGATGGTGGCCGCGGCGGCGAGCGTGCCCTGCGTGGCGCAGTGGCTGCTGCCGGCGCCCGCGCCGGTCGCGGGCATGCCGCAGATCTCCCTGGAGCAGTACTGGTTGGCGTACGTCTTCCCGGTCTCCCGGCTGCCCGAGTTCCTGCTGGGGATGCTGCTGGCCCGCCTGATCGCCGAGGGCTGGCGGCCGCCGCGGCTGCGGTACGTCGTCGCGCTGCCGTTCCTGACGATCGCGCTGACTCTCCAGATGCCGGCGGTCTTCACCTTCGGGCCGCTCTCGGCGGGACCGGTGGCGCTGGTGGTGGCCGCCCTCGCCCACCGGGACCTGCGGGGGGACGGGAGCTGGCTGAGCGGCGACCGGATGGTGGCGGCCGGGGAGCGCACCTACGCCTGCTACCTGAGCCACTACGTGGTGATCATGTATGTGACGCAGCTGGTCACCGGCCCCGGCGCGGCCTACGCGACCCCGGTCGCCTTCGGCTACGTGCTGCTGATGGCCGCCCTGACGCTGGCCGCCACCTGGGCCCTGTACCGCTTCGTGGAGCGGCCGGCGATGGAGCGTTGGGCGCGACCGCGCCCGCCGGCGGCGACCAGGCCCGCGGTCCCCGCCCCCGCGAGCGAGCCGGCCGGCAGCACGGCAGGTCAGTCCAGATAGCCGCGCAGCTGTTCGGCGTAGGCGTGGTCGCGGAGCTTGCTCAGCGTCTTGTGCTCGATCTGCCGGATGCGCTCCCTGGTGACGCCGAACAGCCGGCCGATCTCCTCCAGGGTGCGCGGCCGGCCGTCGAGCAGCCCGTAGCGCAGCTCCACGACCCGCCGCTCCCGGTCGCCGAGCGTGGAGAGCACGGCCTCCAACTGCTCGCGCAGCAGCAGGAAGGCGGCGGACTCGGCGGGCGACGGCACGTCGGCGTCCTCGATCAGGTCGCCCAGGTTGACGTCGTCCTCGTCGCCGACCGGTGCCTGGAGCGAGACCGGGTCCTGGGCCAGCCGCAGGATCTCGCTGACCCGGGCCGGGGTGAGGCCGAGCAGCACCGCGACCTCCTCGGGACGCGGCTCCCGGCCGCGCTCCTGGAGGATCCGCCGCTGTGCCCTGATGACGCGGTTGATCAGCTCCACGACGTGCACCGGCACCCGGATGGTGCGGGCCTGGTCGGCGATAGCGCGGGACATGGCCTGTCTGATCCACCAGGTCGCGTAGGTGGAGAACTTGAATCCCCGCGCGTAGTCGAACTTCTCGACCGCCCTGATCAGGCCGAGGTTGCCCTCCTGCACCAGGTCGAGCATGGTGAGGCCGCGCCCGATGTAGCGCTTGGCGACGGAGACCACCAGGCGCAGGTTGGCCTCGATGAGCTGCCGCTTGGCCAACCGGCCGCGCACGATGAGGCGGTCGAGGTCGAGCGCGAGCTGGTCGTCGAGGTCGACGCCGGACTCCAGCCGCTCCTCGGCGAACAGGCCGGCCTCGATCCGGCGGGCGAGCTCGACCTCGTCGGCCGCGGTGAGCAGCGGTATCCGGCCTATCTCGCGCAGGTACTGGCGGAAGAGGTCACCCGTGCCTGCGGTCACGCCGCCGGCGTCGAGCCGCTGGCGCGTCAGCGGCGGGGCCCCGGGGTCGGAGACGGCGGCCGGGGCCGCGCTGATGAGCGTCTGGGTCTGCACAGGGCGACCTCCAGTGATCGCGGCACGAGGAGAACACGCGGGGGAAACACGGGAAGAGCACGGGGAGAACACGAACAGACGGAACGACGGAGCGGCACCGCCCCCAGTGTGCGGTACGGCACACTCCGTCCACGAGGGTCGTGCGTGCCCTTTTTTGCCACTTGCCACTTGCCTCCGGCGGTTTGGCCGTTCGGCGGCGGGCGGCAGTTGGTACGGGCCGCCTCCGGCGGTTCGGCGAGCGCGGCTCGCGCGAGGCGCCGCCAGCGGCCTGGCACGGCCGCCGACGGCCGGCGCGGAGCGCCACCGACAGCCCGGCCAGCAACGGTCAGTGCGGGAGCACCCGGCGGTTCGGCGAGCGCGGCTCGCGCGAGGCGCGGCGTGGCGGGGAGTCAGAGCGCGGCGGTGCCGCGTTCGCGGAGGGCGGTTCGGTATTGGACGAGCGTCCACAGCTCCTGGCGGATGTCGGCGGCCGCCTGTGCGTTGCCGGACTGGGCCTCTGCGCGCCTGGCGCTCGACTCCAGGTCCTGGATGCGGCGGTTGACGGCCGCGAGCCGCACCTCGACGAGGTAGTGGCCGGCGAGGCGGTCGAGCTCCCGCTGCCGGCGGGACGCGACCACGGATTCGACGGCCAGCTCGTTGATCATGACGCGGACGGTGTCGTCGGGCGCGGCGTCGCGCAGTCGCTCCAGATAGCCGTCGTCGGCGGCGGTGACGCCGCCGGCCTCGGCGATCAGGCTCCGGATCAGCGCGTAGGGCGGCGCGGTGAACTCGTCCACGCCGTAGGCGTCGAAGGTCGGGGCGACCAGCTCGGGGAACTGGATGGCGAACTTCAGCAGCTCGCGCTCCTGGACGTACGCCGGACTACGCAGGTTGAGCGGGGGGCCGCCGCGCTGGGCGGGAGGCGCCGGGGTCGGCGCCGGCGTCGGCGCGGCGGAGGGCTGGGGCCCGGCCGCCGCGCCGGCGCGCTGCCGCTCGCGGCCCCAGCGGGCCAGCTGGCCGATGCGGCGGATCACGAACCGCTCGTCCGGGTTGCCCACGATGCCGGCGAGCCGCACCCCGTAGTCGTGTCGGATGGACGGGTCCTTGATCTGCGCGATCAGCGGGGCCGCGTGCTCCAGGGCGGCCGACCGGCCCTCCACCGTCTCCAGGTTGTGCCGGGCCGCGATGGAGCGCATGGCGAACTCGAAGAGCGGCGTGCCGGACTCGATCAGCTCGCGCACGGCCTCGTCGCCCTTGGCGAGCCGCAGCTCGCAGGGGTCCATGTTGTCCGGCGAGACGGCGATCGAGGTGCGGGCCGCGAACTTCTGGTCGTCCTCGAAGGCGCGCAGCGCGGCCTTCTGCCCGGCCGCGTCCCCGTCGAAGGTGAAGACGACCTCGCCGGCGCTGTGCGCGTCCGAGTTGTCCAGCAGGACCCGGCGGAGGATCTTGACGTGCTCGCCGCCGAAGGCGGTGCCGCAGGTGGCGATGGCGGTGGTGACGCCGGCCAGGTGGCAGGCCATCACGTCCGTGTACCCCTCGACGACGACCGCCCGGTTGCTCTTGGCGATGTCCCGCTTGGCCAGGTCGACGCCGTAGAGCACCTGGGACTTGCGGTAGATCGGGGTCTCAGGCGTGTTCAGGTACTTGGGGCCGTTGTCGTCGTCGCGGAGCCGGCGGGCGCCGAAGCCGATCACCTCGCCGGTGATGTCCCTGATGGGCCAGATCAGCCGGCCGCGGAAGCGGTCGATCGGGCCTCGCCTGCCGTCCTGAGCGATGCCGGACTGGATCAGCTCCTTGTCGGTGAAGCCGCGCCCGCGCAGGAAGCGGACCACGTGGTCCCAGCCGGCCGGGGCGTAGCCGACGCCGAAGTGCTGGGCGGCGGCCTGGTCGAAGCCGCGCTCGCCGAGGAAGCGACGGCCGATCTCGGCCTCGGGCGAGGCCAGTTGCTCCGCGTAGTACTGGGCGGCGACCCGGTGCGCCTCGATTAGCCTGGTGCGCTCGCCCTGCTGGCGACCGAGGCCGTATCCGCCCTGCTCGTAGCGGAGGGTGATGCCGGCCTGGGCGGCGAGCCGCTCGACGGACTCGGCGAACGACAGGTGCTCGATCTTCATGACGAAGGTGAGCGTGTCGCCGCCCTCCTGGCAGCCGAAGCAGTGGAACAGGCCCTTGCTCGGACTGACCTGGAACGAGGGCGACTTCTCGTCGTGGAAGGGGCAGAGGCCCTTCAGGTTCCCCCCGCCGGCGGGGCGCAGCTGAAGGTACTCGGAGACCACGGCGTCGATCGGGACCGCGTCCCTGACCGCCTTCACGTCCTCGTCGTTGATCCTGCCCGCCACGCCAGAAGTCTACGACCGGCCGCGGACAGCCGGACGCGGGCGGCGGCCCGCGGAAGGCGACCGCCGTCAGGGGGACGCTCCGTAGCGGGTGGCGATCGCGGCGGCGCGGTCGCACAGGGCGTCGCGCAACCACTGCGGGGCGAGGGCCTCCGCGTTCGTGGAGAGCTGCCACAGCGCCCATTCGGCGTGCCTCGCGTCCTGGAAGGTCACCTCGAGCCGCAGCCAGCCGTCCGCGTCGGCCTCCTCGGCGAGGACGGCCAGCGCGGTGCCCACCAGCTCCTCACGCCGCGCCGGGGCCACCCGCGCCAGCACGGTGACCTGGTCGCCGCCGGCCCGGAACCGGGTGCCGCGTTCCTGCCAGGCGCGGCCCAGATCGACCCGGTCCGGCCGCTGTGCCGGCTCGTCGAGCTCCTCGGCGGCCAGGATCCGGGACAGCCGGTAGGTGCGGTCCGCGCCAGACCGCGTGGCCAGCAGGTAGCCCTGGTCGCGCACGGTGACGAGGCCGATCGGGTCCACCGTGCGCCAGGTCGGGGTCCGGTCCACGGCCGCGTAGTGGATGCGCAGCTTGTGTCCGGCGAACACCGCGCGCCGGACCTCGGCCACGATGGCGTCGGGCACCTCCTCGGCATCCTGTCGACGCGACAGGAGGTCGGTCTCCGGGTCGATGAGCAGCCGCTGGGCGGCGCCGGCCGCGGTGGCCCGGTAGCTCTCGGGCAGCGCGTCGACCACCTTGCGCATGGCCGAGGCGAGCGCCGCGCCCAGGCCGAACACCTGCGCGCCGCGCCGGGATCCGGCGACCAGCAGGGCGAGTGCCTCGTCGTGGTTCAGTCCGGTGAGCTCGGTCTGGAATCCGGGCAGCAGCGCGAACCCGCCGTGCCTGCCGCGCTCGGCGTAGACCGGGACGCCGGCCGCGGACAGCGCCTCGATGTCCCGCAGCACGGTGCGGGTGGAGACCTCGAGCTCGCGGGCCAGCGCGGTCGCGGACAGCCGACCGTGCTGCCGCAGCAGCAGCACCAGCGATACCAACCGGTCGGCGCGCACCCGAAAACCCTACCGGAATACGTGACACAGGATGTCGTGTATTCCCTGGGAGGCTTCCACCACGACGTCAGAGACGAGACGAATGGAGCTGATGTGACCGTGGAGCGAACGGCGGTCAACCCCTGGCCGTGGTCGGTGGAGCTGGGCTACCACCAGGGCGAGGTCGTCTCCGGGCACACCCGGACCCTCTACTGCGCCGGGCAGACCGCGATGAGCGGCGACGGTCAGCCCCAGCACGCCGACGACATGGCGGCACAGCTGACGCTGAGCCTCGACAACCTGGAGGCCGTCCTCGACAACGCCGACATGTCCCTGGCCAACCTCGTCCGGCTCAACGTCTACACCACCGACGTCGACCTGCTCTTCCACCACTACGGCGTACTGGCATCACGGCTGGGCGCCGCCGGGGTCGCACCGACCACCACCATGCTCGGCGTGACCCGACTGGCCATCCCCACCCTGATGGTCGAACTCGAGGCAACCGCCGTCGCGTGACGCGACCTCGCCGCCTCCGCCTGCGGGAGCGTGTGTTCCCGTTGTCCGTCCGATGACAAGCCCGTGAGGGTCACGATGAGTGGTTCCGAGTTCGATCGCGGTGGCGGGATGACCGCCGAGGTGGAGGGGCTGTTCACGTTGCCCGCGTCCGCCCCTCCGCCTCCGGAGCGGGTGCGGGCCACCGCGCCGTTGGCGGTGCGGATGCGGCCGCGCACGCTCGACGAGGTCGTCGGCCAGGCGCACCTGCTGGGTCCAGGTGCGCCGCTGCGGCGGCTGTTGGAGGGCGGGGCGGCGGCGTCGGTGGTGCTCCACGGCCCGCCGGGCACCGGGAAGACCACGATCGCGCGGCTGCTCGCCACCGGCGGGCCCCGGCACTTCGTGGCCCTCTCGGCGCTGTCAAGCGGCGTCAGGGAGCTGCGCGAGGTCATCAACGACGCGCGCCGTCGCCGCGCCCGACACGACCAGGAGACCGTGCTGTTCGTCGACGAGGTGCACCGCTTCTCCAGGACGCAGCAGGACGCGCTGCTCGGCGCCGTCGAGGACCGGCTCGTGCTGCTGGTGGCGGCCACGACGGAGAACCCGTCGTTCTCGGTGGTCTCGCCGCTGCTTTCGCGGTCGCTGGTGTTGCGGCTCAGGTCGCTGACCGAGGACGAGGTCCGCGGGCTGCTGCGCCGGGCGGTGATGGATCGGCGCGGCCTCGGCGGCTCGGTCTCGCTGTCGGCCGAGGCCGAGGACGCGCTGGCGCGCCTCGCCGCCGGGGATGCCCGCCGTGCGCTGACCGCGCTGGAGGCGAGCGCTGACGGGATGGCGGACACGGGCGGCTCGGTGATCGACGTGCCGGCCGTGGAGCGGGCGGTCACCGAGGCCACCGTGCGCTACGACCGGCAGGGCGACCAGCACTACGACGTCATCAGCGCGTTCATCAAGTCGATCCGCGGCTCGGACCCCGATGCCGCGCTGCACTACCTGGCCCGCATGCTGGTGGCCGGGGAGGACCCGCGGTTCATCGCGCGGCGGCTGCTGGCGCACGCCAGTGAGGACGTCGGCCTCGCCGATCCCACCGCGCTGCAGGCCGCCGTCGCCGCGGCCCAGACCGTCGAGCTGATCGGGATGCCAGAGGCCCGTCTCGCCCTGGCGCAGGCCACCGTGCACCTGGCCACGGCGCCGAAGTCGAACGCGATCATCGTCGGGATCGACGAGGCCATGGCCGACGTCCGCGCCGGTGCCGTCGGTGCCGTGCCCGCCCATCTGCGGTACGGCCGCTACGCGGGCGCCGAGAAGCTGGGCAACGCGGTCGGCTACCGCTACCCCCACCGCACCCCGGACGGAGTCCTGGAGCAGCAGTACCCGCCGGACGCGCTGGTGGGGAGGGACTACTACCGCCCCACGCGGCACGGCGGGGAACGCGCCCTGCGCGAGCGCCTCGCGCGGCTCCGCCGCACCGTCCGCGGCGGGTAACCGCGCCTACGGGCGCGGAATGTTGCGGAGGTTGGAGCGGGCCAGCTGCGTCATCCGGCCGACGCCGCCGGCCAGCACCATGCGGCTGGCGGAGAGGGCGAAGCCGGTGACCATCTCGGCCTTGATCTTGGGCGGGATGGACAGCGCGTTGGGGTCGGTGACGACGTCGACCAGGGCCGGGCCGCGGTGGCGGAACGCGTCGCGCAGCGCGCCGCGCACCTCCTTGGGCTTCTCGACGCGGATGCCGTGGGCGCCGGCGGCGTTGGCGATGGCGGCGAAGTCGGGGTTGCGGTTGGTGGTGCCGTAGGCCGGCAGCCCGGACACCATCATCTCCAGCTCGACCATGCCGAGCGAGGAGTTGTTGAAGAGGACCACCTTCACCGGCAGGTCGTACTGGACCAGGGTGAGGAAGTCGCCCATCAGCATGGCGAATCCGCCGTCGCCCGACATGGAGACGACCTGCCGGCGGCGGTCGGTGAACTGGGCGCCGATGGCCTGGGGCAGGGCGTTGGCCATCGAGCCGTGGCTGAAGGAGCCGATCACCCGGCGGCGGCCGTTGGGGGTGAGGTAGCGGGCGGCCCAGACGTTGCACATGCCGGTGTCGACGGTGAACACCGCGTCGTCGGCGGCCTCCTCGTCGAGCACGGAGGCCACGTACTCGGGGTGGATCGGCACGTGCTTCTCGACCTTGCGGGTGTAGGCCCGCACGACGCCCTCCAGCGCCTCCGCGTGCCTGCGCAGCATCCGGTCGAGGAAGCGGCGGTCCTTCTTCTCCTTCACCCGCGGGGTGAGGCAGTCCAGGGTCTCCTTGACGTCGCCCCAGACGGCGAGGTCGAGCGTGGAGCGGCGGCCCAGGTGCTCGGGGCGCACGTCGACCTGGGCGATCCGCACGTCGTCGGGGAGGAAGGCGTTGTACGGGAAGTCGGTGCCGAGCAGGATCAGCAGGTCGCACTCGTGGGTGGCGTCGTAGGCGGCGCCGTAGCCGAGCAGCCCGCTCATGCCGACGTCGTACGGATTGTCGTACTGGATGAACTCCTTGCCGCGCAGCGCGTGGCCGATGGGCGACTTAACGCGCTCGGCGAAGCGCATCACTTCGGCGTGCGCGCCGGCCGTGCCGCTGCCGCAGAAGAGGGTGACGCGGCGGGCCTGGTCCACCATCCTGGCGAGCGCGTCGATCTGCTCGTCCGAGGGGCGGACGGCCGGGCGGCTGGTGACCAGGGCGTGTTCCTCGGCGCGCTCCGGCACCTGTTCCGCGGCGATGTCACCGGGCAGCGCGACGACGCTGACGCCGCCGCGGCCGATGGCGTGCTGGACGGCGGTCTGGAGGACGCGCGGCATCTGGCGGCGGTTGGAGATCAGCTCGCAGTAGTGGCTGCACTCGCGGAACAGCTGGTCGGGGTGGGTCTCCTGGAAGTAGCCGGTGCCGATCTCGGAGCTGGGGATGTGGGAGGCGAGCGCGAGCACCGGGGCCATCGAGCGGTGCGCGTCGTAGAGGCCGTTGATGAGGTGGAGGTTGCCCGGGCCGCAGGATCCGGCGCAGGCGGCGAGCCGGCCGGTGACCTGGGCCTCGGCACCGGCCGCGAAGGCGGCGGCCTCCTCGTGTCTGACCTGGATCCACTCGATGGCGGAGTTGCGGCGGACGGCGTCCACCACGGGGTTGAGGCTGTCGCCGACGACGCCGTAGAGCCGGCGCACACCGGAGCGGACCAGGATGTCGACGTACTGCTCAGCCACGGTCTGTTTGGCCATAGGGAGAACCTACCCCCGATGACCCGAAGTCGCCCGATATGTCAGTCGATGTGGAGCACCTGGGAGACCGGGCGGCGCGGGGTGGCGGGCACCGGCGGGCCGTAGCCGAGGCGCAGCACGACGTGCACCTGGCCCATCGAGGACAGCGGGTCGCGGACGGTCCAGCGCAGGTCGGACCACTCGACGGCCTCGGAGCTGAGCGCGGTGGAGAGCCCCTCTCGGGTGGCGAGCAGCAGCACCCGCTCCAGGGCCTGGCCGGCCCTGATCCAGTCGCTCGGCCGGTCCTCCGCGGTGCCGAGCAGGGCGAGCTGCGGGGACTCCTCGTACTCGGTGGCGGTGGTGTCGTGGAGCTCGGCGGGGACGGGGCGGCCGGTGAAGTCGTGCCCCGGCGGGGTCTCGGTCCACTCGGAGAGCTCGGCGGAGCGGCCGGGGTCGGCGAGGTCACGGCCCTCGGCGTCGTGGATCAGGTCGAGCACGGTCTCGGTGTGCCAGGACGAGGGGAAGTGCAGCTGGGCGCCCTCGCGTCGGGCGGCGTCCCGCAGGTGGGCACGGACGGGGTCGGGGACGCGCTGGCCGCCGAAGGGGAGCCGGCTGGTGCGGCGGCGGTGTATGACGTCGTAGAGCTCGCCGAGCCCGGACTCAGGACCTTCCCGGCCGCCGGCGCCGGGCCGCAGCGTGACGGTGGCGAGCAGGCGGGGGTCGTAGCGGTCGGGCAGCAGGGCGGTGTCGGCGTCGAGGGCGGCGTGGGCGGCGGCGACGCGGAGGTTGAGCAGGGCGGCGCCGCAGCCCATGTGCAGCGCGCGCCCATGCGGGTCGGAGTGCGGCAGGGCGTGGTCGAGGGCGGCGCGGACCTGCACCACGCCGCTCCCACTGAGGTAGCGGAAGCGCCAGGGCTGGGCGTTGTGCAGGGAGGGCGCGGCCGTGGCCGCCCTGATCAGGGAGGTCACGGTCTGCTTTCCCGGGGTGTTCGCCCGCACCCGGCTCCTTCCGCCTCTGTCCGGAGCGCCGCCGCTCATCACCTTTCACCCGATTTACCCTATAAGCGTTCTTTTTCAGGCTAGCTCATCGGGGACTCTCTCGCCGAGGAGCGAGGTCAGCGGCGTCTCGGAGTCGGCGAGCGCCTCGGCGTCCACCGGCTCGGGCGACCTGACCAGGCGCTGGATGGGGTCGGTGACGTCCCAGATGTTCACGTTCATGCCGGCGAGCACCCGGCCCTCGCGCAGCCAGAAGGCGAGGAAGGCGCGCTTGTCCACGTCCCCGCGGTACACGACCTGGTCGTAGTCGCCGGGCGGTGCCCAGCCCGAGTACTCGAGGCCGACGTCGTACTGGTCGGTGAAGAAGTACGGCACCCGGTCGTAGGAGACCTGCTGGCCCAGCATGGCGCGGGCCGCGGCCGGGCCCGAGTTGAGCGCGTTGGCCCAGTGCTCCACCCGGCGCCGGTCGCCGGCTCCGCCGGGCAGGGCGACCGAGGCCACGTCGCCCGCGGCGAAGATCAGCGGGTCGCTGGTGCGCAGCGCGGTGTCCACGGCGATGCCGCCGCCCTCGGCCCGGTCGACGAGCGCCAGGCCGGCGGCCTCGGCCAGGGCGGTGCGGGGCGCGGCGCCGATCGCGGCGAGCACGGCGCGGGCCGGCAGCTCGCGGCCGTCGTCGGTGCGCACCGAGGCGACCATGCCGTCCCGGCCGGTGATCTCCACCAGCTGGGAGCCGAAGACGAACCGGACGCCGTGCTCGAGGTGCAGGTCGGTGAAGAACCGGCCGAGCTCGGGGCCGAGCACGCGGTGCAGGGGGGTGGGCTCCGGCTCGACGACGGTGACCGGCACGCCGAGGCTCCGCGCGGCGGCGGCGACCTCGAGGCCGATCCAGCCGGCGCCGGCGATCACCAGGCCCGCGTCGCCCCCCGAGGGGCCGCCGGTCAACACGCCGCGCAGGTGGTCGGCGTGCGCCAGCCGGCGCAGGTGGTGCACCCCGGCCAGGTCGGTGCCCGGGACGTCGAGCCGCCGCGGTTCGGCACCGGTGGCCAGCAGCAGCGCGTCGTAGGACAGCCGGGTGCCGTCGCCGAGCCGCACCTCGCGGGCCTGGCGGTCGATGGCGACGGCGGGCTGCCCGAGGTGCAGCTCGACCCGGTGGTGCGCGTACCAGGAGGGCTCGTGCACGTAGACGCTGTCCCGCTCGGCGCGGCCGACGAGGTAGTCCTTGGAGAGCGGGGGCCGCTCGTAGGGGTGCTCGTGCTCGTCGCCGATCAGTATCACCCGCCCGGAGAACCCCTCCTCCCGCAGCGTCTGGGCCGCCTTGGCCCCGGCGAGGCCGCCGCCGATGATCAGAAACGTCCGGTGTGCTCCGTCCACGCAACGCCTCCCGAGCGTCTGCCTGCCGCTCCCCGCGCGATCCGGGGGCGGATTCCCCAGGAGACTGCCCCGACCAGGGGGCCCCGCAAAAGGGCGGCGACGAAAAGAGGGCCGTACCCGCCCGGGGCGCCTCGCATCACACGGGGGAGCGTCCCCCGGGCGTGAGCCGCGCGTGGAGGGAGCGCGCGGCGGCGTCGGTGAGCGCGGCGATCTGGTCCACCACCACCCGCAGCCGCTCCCGGTCGTCGCCGGCGGCGGCGAACAGCGCCCGGTACTGCGGGTCGAGCCCCTCGGGGGCGCGGGCGAGCAGGGCCTCGCCGAGCTCGGCGAGCAGCTCGCGCTGCCGGCCCCGCAGCCGCTCCTGGTCGGGGCGCTGCATCACGTGGACGTCGGCGACGGCCTTGAGCACCGCGCACTCGAGGCGGGTGGCGGGCGGGACGACGAGCTCGGCGGCGTAGCGGCGCAGCGGCCCGGGGCCGAACCGCTCGCGGGTGGCGTGCTCGGCGGCCAGGCAGAACCTACCGATCAGCTGGCTGGTGGCGTCCTTGAGCCGGGCCAGGGCGCGGGCGCTGCCGTCGTAGCCGTGCGGCCACCACTCCTGGGCGAGCAGCCGGTCGAGGGCGGCGGCGAACTCGTCCTCGGCCGTGCCGTCCGGCGCGTAGCGGGCGGCGGCGACGGCGAACACCTCGCGGCGCTCGGCATCGGCCAGCAGCAGCGCGGGGTCGAGGTGGCCGGCGTGCAGCCCGTCCTCGACGTCGTGCACGGAGTAGGCGACGTCGTCCGACCAGTCCATGACCTGGGCCTCGAAGCAGCGGGCGCCGTCGGGCGCGGCGCCGTGCCTGAGCCAGTCGAAGACGGGCAGGTCGTCCGCGTAGACGCCGTACTTGGGCGAGTCGGGCCTGGTGGGGTGGGCGCCGCGCGGCCAGGGGTACTTGGTGGCGGCGTCCAGGGTGGCGCGGGTGAGGTTGAGGCCGAGCGGGTGGCCGTCCTTCTCCCGCAACCGTTTGGGTTCGAGCCTGGTCAGCAGCCGCAGCGACTGGGCGTTGGCCTCGAAGCCGCCGGCGGAGGCGGCGATGACGTCGAGGGCGCGCTCGCCGTTGTGGCCGAACGGCGGGTGGCCGAGGTCGTGGGCCAGGCAGGCGGCCTCCACGATGTCGGGGTCGCAGCCGAAGGCGGCGCCGAGGTCCCGGCCGATCTGGGCGCACTCCAGGGAGTGGGTGAGCCGGGTGCGCGGGGCCGTGTCCCACAGGTGGCGGCGGTCGGCGGCGTCCGGGGTGACGACCTGCGTCTTGCCCGCGAGCCGGCGCAGCGCGGCCGAGTGCTGGACGCGGGCCCGGTCGCGCTGGAATGCGGTGCGGCCCGGGCGCTTGTCGGGCTCCGGGTCGTACCGTTCGGCGTCGGCGGCCGCGTATCCACTCGCGTGGTGCATGCCTCCGACCTTAGGCCCTCCGGGCCTGGCCGGCGGTTCACGGTGGATCGGCGAGCGCGGCGTGCGGCCGTCGGTGTGCCGCTCCGCGGCGTGCGGCGGTGCGGGGTCCCCCGCCGGCGGGGCCTGGCCGACGGGTCAGGGCGCGAAGGCGAGGCTGGCGTGGCGTGCGCCGCCCGGCAGGCCGGCCGCCGTCCTCGGGACGCCGACGGCGCGGTCGTAGCGGTGCAGCAGCAGCCTGGCCAGCGCGGGGTGGTTGCCGAGCGGCGCGGCGACCACGCCGGGCGCGGCCTCGGCGCAGCGGGTGGCGAAGAGGCCGGGCGCGACGAAGCAGGAGGCCACGGCGATCTCGCGGTGCCCGGCCTCGCGCAGCCTCGCCACCGCCTCGGGGACGGTGGGCCGGGCGGCGGAGGCGTACCCGGGCAGCACGGGAACCCCGCCGAGGCGGGTGGCGAGCATCTGCGCGGTGTACTCGGTGCCGGCGCTCGACTCGGGGTCGTTGGAGCCTGCCGCGGCCAGCACCACGGGGGTGCCGCGGCGGTAGCCGGCCTCGACGAGCCGGCTGTGCAGGGCCTCGGCGAGCAGCGGGTGCGGGCCGAGCGTGGCCGCGGTGCGGGTGCGCAGGTGGGAGGCGTCGGCGAGCACGGACGGGATGTCGTGCTTGACGTGGTAGCCCCGGCTGAACAGCAGCGGCACGAGCACGGCCCGGCCGCGCAGCCTGGCCAGGGTGTCGGCAAGCAGCGGCCGGTCGTTCTCCAGGTGGCCGAGTTCGACGCGCAGCCCGGGGCGCAGCGCGCGGACGCGCCGGATCAGGGCGCGCACGGCCTGTTCGGCGCGGGGGTCGGGGGAGCCATGGGCGACGGCGACCAGGGTCGGCTGGGTGCGGGTGCTGCTCATGCCGCCAGCGTGAGCCCGTTCCGTTGCGGCTGTGTTGCTCCGGCGTCACCAATGGCCACCCGGTTGCTCACCGTCCACTCGGCGGCGGGTTGAGCGGCGGGTTGAGCGGCGCCTGGAGTTGCGGGGAGCGTGCCGCCCGGCAGCATGGAGGCATGGACGACCTCACCGAGCTGACCGAGCGCCATCTGGCCCTGGCGCACGCCGCTGAGCACGGCCGCAGCGCCCACCTGTTCCTGCGTGACGGGCCGCTGCGGCAGAGCGTGATCGCGCTGACCGCCGGGGCGGAGCTCGAGGAGCACGCCGCCCCGCCCGCGGCCAGCCTCCAGGTGCTGCGCGGCCGGGTGCGGCTCATCGCCGCCGAGGGCGACGTGGAGTTGCGCTCCGGCCAGCTGATGAAGATCCCGCAGACCCGGCACGGGCTGCGGGCGCTTGACGACTCGGTGGTGCTGCTGACCTCGGTGACGGCCAGCCCGGAGCCGGTCGTCGTATACGACACCCGGCGTGAGCGCCACCCCGCGTAACGGCCGGCGGCGCGGTCACATGCGGGACGAGTTCCGCCTCTACTCTTTCAGCCGCGAGCCAGTCCATTCAGTGTGATGATCTGACCGGCATAGGCGAGGCCGGCGCCGAATCCGAAAAGCAGTACACCTTCGTCATCGGCGACGGGACGCTTTTCACTCATGCGAGACAACGCCAACGGAATGGTGGCCGCCATCGTGTTTCCGGTGTCGACGACATCGGTGGCCACGTAGTTCTCCTCGCCCAGCTTGAGATGGGCCGCGAGCGCGTTGATGATGCGCAGGTTCGCCTGGTGGGGGATGAAGGCCGCGAGCTGGTCAGGCGCGATGCCCGCCCGGTCGCAGATCCGGCGCGCCATCGGGCCGAGCCCGCTGGCCCAGCGGTAGACCGCGGGACCGTTCTGCCGGAGCACGCCGTCGGCCGCGTCGATCATGATCAGCTCGCTGCGCTCGCCGGCCGACCCCCACAACACCGGGCCGATGGCCGGCCGTTCTGCCGGCTGGAGCAGGGCGGCGCCGGCGCCGTCCGCGAACAGCACGGCGGTGTCGCGGTCGGCCCAGTCGAGGAAGGCGCTCGCCTTGTCCGCGCCGATGACCAGGGCGCCCCGGCTGGCCCCGGTGCGGATCAGCGAGTCGGCAGTGGCCAGTGCGTAACAGAAGCCGGCGCAGGCGGCGTTGACGTCGAACGCGGCGGGCTCTGGGAGGCCGAGCCGGCCGGCGACCCGGGTCGCGACGCTCGGCATCGTGGAGTCGGGCGTCGAGGTGGCCACGAGCACCGTGTCGACGGTGCCGCTCGGCAGCTTCGCCAGCGCGTGCCGGGCGGCCGCGGTCGCCAGGTCCACGACGGTCTCGCCCTTGTCCGCGACGCGGCGCTCCCTGATGCCGGTTCTTGACACGATCCATTCGGCGTCCACGGTGAGCCTGGACGCGACTTCCTCGGAGGTGAGGACGGTGGCCGGGAGATAATGCCCGAGGGAAACGATCCGCGCCCCCGGGGCCGCAGGGGAAAGTGCGATGGTCGCCATTATGTTCAATTTCCTGTCAGAGACAGCGTCCGAGATCCAGCCGACTATATCTGGCGTGCTCGTGCTGCCCAGCAGAAGGATTCCCGAGTTCGGTCACGGCGCCGGCGAATCCCTGGCGAATCCCCGCGTAAATCGCCGGAGGATCGGCAGATGGTCGGCGGATGATCGGCCGCCTTCGACGACCGTCACACCCCGTCACGGAGCTGGCTCGGGCTGATCCCGCGCTCGCGCTTGAACGCGGTGCTGAGCGCGAACGCGCTGCCGTACCCCACCCGCCGCGCCACCGACTCCACGGTGGCGTCCGCCGCGCGCAACAGCTCGGCCGCCATGTCGAGCCGCAGGGCGGTGAGATGGGCCATGGGCGGCTCCCCCACCAGCGCCGTGAACCGACGGCCGAGGGCGGCCCGCGACGCCCCGGCGCGGGCGGCGAGCGAGGCCACGGTCCACGGGTGCGCCGGGTGGTCGTGCATCAGGCGCAGCGCCTTCCCCACCACGGGATCACCGTACGCCCGGTACCAGGCGGGCGCCTCGGCCTCCGGTCGGGCGAACCAGGCGCGCAGCGCGGAGATCACCAGCAGGTCGAGCACCCGGTCGAGCACCACCTCCTGCCCGGGCTCGTCGCGCACGATCTCGGCGGCGAGGACCGGCATCAGCGGGCAGTCCCACTCGGCCTCCCGCACCACCGCCACCGGCGGCAGCGCCCGCAGCAGCCGGCCGGTGACCTCGCCGGGCAACTGGTAGGTGCCGACCAGCAGTTCGGTCGCGCCCTCGCCGCCGGAACCCCACGTGCGCACGCCCCGGTCGAGGGCGTCGCACAGGTCCTCGCCGGTGGGGCTGACCCCGCACCCGCCGGGCTCGATGAACGCCTGCGGCGCGGTGGCCGGATCGTCCGCCACCAGATAGCTCGCGGCGCCGCCGAGCACGGCGAGGTCGCCGCGCCCCAGCCGGACCGGCTCGCCGCCCTCGGGCACCAGCCAGGTGAACCCGCGCGTCACGCACACCACGGTCAGCGGCGCCCGGTCGCGCACCAGCACGCCCCACGGCGGGTCGAGCAGCACCCGCATCAGGAAGGCGCCGCGGGCGCGCGGCCCCGCCAGCAGGCTGCCCAGTGCGTCCATGTGACCAGCCTAGACGGGTGAGACGGCCGCTTATGCGGGCGAGCCGTTGAACGATGTCCGCCGGCCGCGGGGCCCGGTGGGATGGACCTATGACCGAGCCCATCATGGAGAACAACGACGTCCTGATCCTCGGCGGCACCGGCAAGACCGGCCGCCGCGTCGCCCGCCTGCTGCCCGGGGCGCGGGTCGGCTCCCGCGCCGGCGCCCCGCCGTTCGACTGGACCGACCGCGCCACCTGGGAGCCGGTGCTGACCGGCGTCCGCGCCGCCTACCTCGCCTACTACCCCGACATCACCGTGCCCTGGGCCGCCGAGGTGCTCGGCGCCCTCGCCGAGCGGGCGACCCGCGCCGGGGTCGAGCGCCTGGTGCTGCTCTCGGCGCGCGGCCTGCCGGCGGCCGAACCCGCCGAGCGGGCGGTACGGGAGGCCGGCACCGGCTGGACGATCCTGCGGGCGAGCTGGTTCTGCCAGAACTTCAGCGAGGAGTTCCCGGTCACCGGGGTGCGCGAGCGCGACGAGGTGCTGCTGCCGGCGGCGCCCGACACGGTGGAGGCCTTCGTCGACGCCGACGACATCGCGGAGGTCGCGGCGGCGGCCCTGACCCGGGCCGGCCTCGACGGGCGGATCCTGGAGCTGACCAGCGCCCGCGCGCTGACCCTGGCCGAGTCGGCGGCGGAGCTGAGCAAGGCCGCCGGCCGCGAGATCCGCTACCGCGAGGTCGCGCCGGAGGCCTACGCCGCGCACCTGACGGCCGAGGTCGGTCTCTCCCCCGAGGAGGCCGGCATGCTCGCCGAGCTCTTCCGCGAGGTGCTCGACGGCCGCAACGCCGCCGTCACCGGCGATGTCGCCGAGGTACTCGGCCGCCCGGCCCGCGACTTCGCCGACTACGCCCGCGAGACGGCTTCGGCCTGGCGGCCCGCCGCGTAGCGGGCCTGCCGGCCTGCCGCGTAGCGGGCCTGCCGGCCTGCCGGCTCGAAGGGTCGCGGGGTGCGGACCGCCCCGCGTCCCTCGGCCCGTGGTCTGCCCCGCAAGCCGCCTGGCTCTGAGCCCGCCAAGCGCCACCCGGGCCACGGCCAGGACGACGCGGCGCACACCGGCACACCCTGAACCGGCGGACCCGAGCCCGGCGCGGGCGCCCACGCACGGGCACCGGCCGCGCCGAGCCCGCCGGCCAAGGCCGCACGCCGGCGCGCGAGCGGACGGCCCCGGACGGCGCGGGCGCCGACGACCGTGCCCAAGGCGCCGCAGCGCCTGGGCAGGAGCCGCCATCACGCAAGCGGGCCAGGCCCGACGATTCCGTGGCCGGGTCCGCCGCGGACCGCGAGACCGGCGCGGAGAGCCCGACCTCGCCCGCCAACGCGCGGCGCCGGCGCGGAGCCGCGGGATGACCACGCCGCCGCCGAACCGTCGGTGGCGGCCCGCGCCTACGGCGCCCGCTCCGCGGCGGCGGACCCCCGCCACGAGGAGCCGGCAGGCGCCGGCAAGCACTGACGCGTACCCCGGCGCCGGCTTTGCCGCGCGACGCCCGGCAGGCCGCGCGCCCACCGCCGGCACGAGAAGCCGGTGGAGGCCGCCCGGGCCCGCGGCGGGCCGGCCCCGGCGGCCTGACACCACGGCCGGCCGATCCGTTCGGAGCCGGCAGGCACCGGGCCCGGCCGGGTCGGGCGCCACGCTCGGGCCCGCGGGCCGGGGCCGCGTGAGCACGCCCCCACCGGTCGGGCGGACCTCAGCCCCGCAGGGCCGTGCGGCTGCGGGGCCGGCCCTCGCGTGCCACCGGCTCCCACACGCGAAGTGCCCGACGGCCTAACGCCCTTCGGACCGGTAGGCCGGCAGGCCGGTCACGTACTCGCGGAGGTGACGCCCGGTCAGGGTCTCGCCATTGGCGACGAGTTCGTCCGGCGTGCCGGTGAAGACGATCTGGCCGCCGTCGTGGCCGCCACCGGGACCGAGGTCGATGATCCAGTCGGCGTGGGCCATCACGGCCAGGTGGTGCTCGATGACGACGACCGTGTTGCCGTCGTCCACCAGCCGGTCGAGCAGCGCGAGCAGCTTGTCGACATCGGCCATGTGCAGCCCCGTGGTCGGCTCGTCGAGTACGTAGACGCTGGACCGCTCGGCCATCTGGATGGCCAGCTTGAGGCGTTGCCGCTCGCCGCCCGAGAGGGTGTTGAGCGGCTGGCCGAGCCGCAGGTAGCCGAGCCCCACGTCGACCATCCGGCCCAGGATGGCCCGGGGTTGGCCCTCGGTGAAGAACGCGTGCGCCTCGGTGACCGACATCTCGAGCACCTGGTGGATGTTTCGGCCGCGCAGCGTGTACGCCAGCACCTCGGGGGTGAAGCGCCGGCCCTCACACCGCTCGCAGACGGACGCCACCCCCGCCATCATCGCCAGGTCGGTGTAGACGAGGCCGATGCCCGCGCAGTTGGGGCAGGCCCCGGCCGAATTGGCGCTGAACAGCGCCGGCTTGACGCCGTTGGCCTTGGCGAAAGCGTTCCTGATCGGCCCCAACAACCCCGAGTAGGTGGCCGGGTTGCTCCGCCGTGAGCCACGGATCGGGGACTGGTCGGCGACGGCGACCCCGTCCCGACTGGCCAGGTAGCCGTGGATCAGCGAGCTCTTGCCGGAGCCGGCGACCCCGGTGACGACGGTGAGCACGCCGAGTGGCACGTCCACGTCGACGCCCTTGAGGTTGTGCAGGTCGGCGCCCTTGATGCCGATGTGGCCGGCCGGGGTGCGGACCTTGGTGCGCAGCGCGGCCCGGTGCCCGAGGTGGCGGCCGGTGAGCGTGTCCGATGCGGCGAGCCCGGCGACGTCGCCGGTGTAGCAGATCGTCCCGCCGTGTTCGCCCGCGCCCGGGCCGAGGTCGACGACGTGGTCGGCGATGGCGATGACCTCGGGCTTGTGCTCGACCACCAGCACCGTGTTGCCCTTGTTCCGCAGCCGCAGCAGCAGGTCGTTCATCCGCTGGATGTCGTGCGGGTGCAGGCCGGTGGTCGGTTCGTCGAAGACGTAGGTGACGTCGGTGAGCGAGGAGCCGAGGTGGCGGACCATCTTGACGCGCTGCGCCTCGCCGCCGGAGAGGGTGGCCGACGGCCGGTCGAGGGAGAGGTAGCCGAGGCCGATCTCGACGAGGGACTCGAGGAGTTGGCCGAGGCTGGCGAGCAGCGGCGCGACCGAGGGATCGGATATGCCGCGCACGAACTCGGCGAGGTCGCTGATCTGCATGGCCGAGCACTCGGCGATGTTGCGGCCGGCGATCCGGGAGGACAGCGCGTCCTGGCTGAGCCGGCTGCCGCCGCAGGCCGGGCAGTCGGTGAAGACGACGGCCCGGTCGACGAAGGCGCGGATGTGCGGCTGCATGCTCTCGCGGTCCTTGCCGAGCCACAGCCGCCTGATCTTGACCACCAGGCCCTCGTAACTGATGTTGCTGGTGCCGACCCTGAGCTTGGTGGGCGCCTTGTACAGGAGGTCCTGCCACTCCGTCTCGGTGAAGTCGCGCAGCTTCTTGTCCGGGTCGTAGAGGCCGGAGCCCGCCATCACCTGCCAGTACCAGGAGTCCACCTGGAAGTTGGGCACGGTGATGGCGCCCTCCTTGAGCGAGAGGTCGCGGTCGACGAGCTGGTCGACGTCCATGTCGGTGACCTGGCCGAGGCCCTCGCAGTCGGGGCACATGCCCTCGGGGCTGTTGAAGCTGAAGTGGGTGGCGGTGCCGACGTGCGGGGTGCCGAGCCGGCTGAAGACGATCCGCAGCATGGTGTAGGCGTCGGTGGCGGTGCCCACGGTGGAGCGGGAGTTGGCGCCCATCCGCTCCTGGTCGACGACGATGGCGGCGCTGAGGTTGTGCAGCCCGTCCACGTCGGGCCTGGCCTGGCTCGGCATGAGGGACTGGAGGAACGCCGTGTAGGTCTCGTTGATCAGCCGCTGCGACTCGGCGGCGATGGTGCCGAAGACGAGCGAGGACTTGCCGGAGCCCGAGACGCCGGTGAACACGGTCAGCCGGCGCTTGGGGATGTCGACCGAGACGTTCCGCAGGTTGTTCTCGCGGGCGCCGCGAACCTGGATGACCGTGTGCCCGTCGGCCTCGGTCTGCTGGGCCCCGAAGGCGCTGGACTGCGACAGCTGCTCTGCGGACACGCGATTCCCCCTTGGGTGACGGAAGCCTGGATCCAAACTTCGTACAGTGTACCCAATAATCACCCGCCGCCGGCCGCCGGTGCCCCCGCCCGGCGCGCGTCAAGCGCGTTTTCCTACAGTGCGGGAATGCACGACTCACGCGACATCAGGCCGGCACGCGCCGCCGACCTGGAGGCCATCGCCGCGATCTTCACGCACTACGTCACCAACACCGTCGTGACCTTCATGGAGACCCCGCCGACCACCGCCGACTGGGAGCGCAAGCTCGGCGACCTCACGGCGCGCGGCCTCCCCTTCCTGGTCGCCGAGGCGCCAGGCGGCGAGGTCGCCGGCTTCGCCTACGCCAGCCCCTGGCGCGCCCAGCACGCCTACCGGCACACCGCGGAGAACTCGATCTACCTCGCCCCTGACCACACCGGCAAGGGCCTCGGCAGCCGGCTCCTCGAGGCCCTGCTCGCCGCCTGCGCCGAGGCCGGCGTCCGGCAGCTGATCGCCGTGATCGCCGACGCCGGGGACAACGCGGCCTCCCCGGCGCTGCACCGCAGGTACGGCTTCACCGACGCCGGCCGGCTGACCGCCGTGGGCGTCAAGCACGGCCGCTGGCTTGACACCATCCTGATGCAGCGCGACCTGCGGGCGGCGTAGCCGCCGATCGAGCGCCGCATGACCGTGCGCCCGGCGGAACCGCCGCACGTGACGCCACGTGCCCCGACCGGGCGCCGGCACCGGCGGCGCCACGATCGCTGCCCCAAACCGGTCCACGCGCTACCCGCGTCCGGCCTGGCTCGCCCAGGGGCGGGAGGCGAGGGCGATAGACGCAGCCGCCGGCGCGGCCGTCGCGGGACCGGGCACACCCGGCGGACCAGGCGCGGAGCGCTACCCGCGGCCGGCCCGCCTCACCCACGGGCGCGAGACCAGGGTGACGGCGATCGAGGCCGTGGCCAGGGCGGCCATCGCGGGTCCCGGTCCCGACCACTGGGCCACGCCGCCGGCAAGGGCCGCGCCGAGGCCCTGGCAGGTGAGCCGGCCGGCCGACTCCACGCCCTGAGTCTGCCCGCGCACCGCCTCGGGCGTCAGCGCGAGCAGCCGTTCCTGGAGCGCGAGGGAGGCGGAGAACCCGGCGCCGGCCGCGAACACCCCGCCGGCCAGCAGCCACAGCGGCGGGTGGAGGGCGAAGAGCAGGAAGGGGGCGGCGAGCAGCAGCCGCATGGGGAGCGCGAGCCGCCACCGCAGCTCGGCGGTGAACAGCCGCCCCACCGCCAGGTCGCCGAGCAGCATCCCCGCCGAGGAGGCGGCGAGCAGCACGCCGGCCCGCTCCGCGGCGTAGGCGATGAACAGCGCCTCGCAGCCGACCACGAGGCCGTTGGGCACCCACAGGTTCAGCAGCAGCGCTCGCCGCCCGGGGTGCGAGAACAGCTCGACGTTGGCGCGCCAGGTCGCGCGCGGCCCGGGGCGCCGGGTGATCCTGATCGAGTGCTCGCGGACGGTGGCCGCCACCACGAGCAGCGCGAGGCCGGTCAGCGCCGCCGCGACCACGAACACGCCGTGCGGGCTCAGCCGGCGCAGCAGCAGCGCGCCCACCGCGTAGCCGAGGATCATCACCCCGCCCGAGGTGACGTTGACCAGCGAACGGGCCAGCGCGTAGCCGGAGTCGGGCACGATCTCGGCCAGCAGGCCCATCCGGGTGCCGGTGCCGAGGGACTGGAAGAAGCCGAGCGTCAGCAGCAGGCAGAACCGCGCGCCGAGCGGCAGCCCCGGCACGGCCTGCGCCGCCATCCCGGCCAGCGAGAGCAGGTGCAGCGCGACCAGCGTGCGGCGCGGGTGCCGGCCGTCCGCCACCGACATCAGCGTCAGGGCGCCGAGCACGGTGGCGAACGTGGCACCGTACATGCTGACGGCGGTGAGGAACGGGGAGCCGGTCCGGTCGTCGACGAGGGTGCCGAGCGCGAAGCCGGAGAGGGTGCTCGCCGCGACGGTCAGGGTGAAGCCGAGGAAGAGTCCCGCGAACTCGCGGTCACGCAGCAGCGCCCGGTAACCGGCCGCCGTGGGTTGGTCGTTGATCGAAGAAGTCTTGAAGGAAGAAGCCATGAAAAAAGCCTTCGGCCGCCCCGTGTCACGGAACGCCGAAGGCGAATGGGCGAATTCTAGCGGAAGGCCCCGATGTTGCGTTCGGCCCACTCGGCGAAGGAGCGGGGCGCGCGGCCGAGGACCCGCTCGACGTCCGGGCTGAGCCGCAGTTCGGCGGCGTTGGGCTCGCCGAGGATGGAGAGCGTGGTCGCCACCACCGGCTCCGGCATGAACGTGGCCATCCGCGCGTGCGCCTCCGCGCGGGTCAGCTCCACGAACCGCACCGGCTCGCCGAGGGCCGCGCCGATCGCCTCGGCCTGCTGCCGGGGCGTGACGGTCGCCGGCCCGGTCAACTCGTAGACCTGTCCCGCGTGTTCGTCCTTGCGTAGGGCCAGGGCCGCGACCTCGGCGATGTCCGCCGGGTCGATCACCGGCAGCCCGACGTCGCCGAACGGCGCGGCGACGGTCCGCTCGGCGCGCACCGACTCCGCCCAGGCGAAGGCGTTGGAGGCGAAGCCGCCGGGCCGCAGGATCGTCCAGGCCAGGCCCGAGTCGCGCACGGCGTCCTCGACCGCCCGCATCGTGCCGCCGTGCGAGGGCGAGTCCGGCCTGCTGACCACGCCCTGCGAGGAGAGCCGCACCACCCGCCGGACGCCGGCCGCCCGGGCGACTGCCAGGACGGCGTGCGGGTCGAGGCCAGGGCCACCCGCGCCGCCGTCGTGCAGGAAGAGCGCCTCGGCGCCGTCGAGGGCGGGCCGCAGGCTCTCCGGACTCGCCAGGTCCGCCCGCACCGCCCGCGCCCCCTCCGGCACGTCCAACCCGGCGATCCCGCGCGCCACGGCCGTCACCGACTCCCCGGCCTCCGCCAGGGTCCTGACCAGCCACCGGCCGACGTTGCCGGTCGCTCCCGTCACCACGATCATGTTCGACTCCCGCGTCTTCCCTGTGATTTCTCGCGACACGAGGGACGCTAACAGCCTCGATATAGTAGGTACCTACAGGAAAGTGACTATCTCAGAGGGGATGTCCGCCGTGCAGACCGAGTCAAGAACGACCGACCCCGAGCTGGCCTGCCCGATCTCCCCGGTCGTGGACATCGTCTTCAGCCGGTGGACCACGCCGATCCTCTGGTCGCTCCACGCCTTCGGCCGCCAGCGGTTCGTCGAGCTGGAGCGGCGCATCGCGGGCATCACCCCCAAGGTGCTCACCCAGCGCCTGCGCCAGCTGGAGCGCGACGGCCTGGTCGTGCGCACCTACCACCCCGAGGTGCCGCCGCGCGTCGAGTACGAGATCAGCGAGCTCGGCCTCAGCCTCGCCCCGCTCTTCGCCCACCTCGCCGAGTGGGCCACCGACAACCTCGACCACGTCGAGCGCGCCCGCGAGGAGTACGACGCGGCCGGCTCGCCACGCTGACGCCCGCGCCGGGCGGTCAGTCGACGTCGTCGCCGAACTCTTCCCCGAAGGCCGCGCCGAGCGCGGCGGCGATCAGTCCCGGCAGGTCGGGCCGCACGCCCACCCCAACGGCGCGACCGTCGAGGACGAGGTGTTCGTCGAACCGGCGTCTCCGTCTTCCCCGGAGCGGTGGCCGGCGCCGGCTCCGAGCTGCGGATCAACAGCGTGCTGCACGTCAACTCCCGGTTCGCGCCCGGCACCGTCGTCCCCATCGGCTGGATCGCCGCCGGCGACCCGGCGCGGCTCTTCTCCCCCGACCAGGCCGAGGAGTGGTGGGAGACGCAGCGGACCCTCGACTTCCCCGGCACCGTCTACGGGGTGCCGCGCGGCACGTCGATGCGGGAGATGATGGCCCGCCAGACGGAGTACTACGGCGCGCACCGGGAGGACCGGGTCATCGATGAGTGAACTCGAAACCGTCGTCCACGAAGGCCAGTTCCACCGCGTGGAGATGTACGCCGACCACGTGGTCTGCCACCCCCGCACCCCCGGTGCCGC
>NZ_SMKC01000660.1 GCF_004348315.1 Streptomyces sp. 8K308
GGCGGGGGGCGCGCGGTCCCGCTGTACATCGTCACCGGCGGCCGGAGCGAGTCGGGGGACGACCCCGACTCCTTACTCCTGGATCTGGTCACGCTCGTCGTGGCCCGATCCACCGTCCCGGCCCCCGGCCACTCCCCCGAGCACGCCGCCCTGCTGCGGGTGTGTCAACACCCCATCTCCGTGGCCGAGATCTCCGCCCACCTCGGCCTGCCCTTCAGCGTGGTCACCGTGCTGCTGAAGGACCTGAGCGCCGGCGGCCAGGTGGAGCTCAGGCACACCCGCGAGGAGCAGCGGCAGGCCGCCGCCGACCCGGACGTCGAGACCCTGAAGGCGTTGATCGATGGACTACAACGACTGTGACCCCTCGCGGGGGCTCGGCCTGGGCCCCCGGGAGGAGGACCTGCTGCCCAGATCCGCCGAGCAGTCGGTCAAGGTGGTGATCGTCGGCGGCTTCGGTGTCGGCAAGACGACCATGGTCGCCTCCGTCAGCGAGATCCGCCCGCTGACCACCGAGGAGACGATGACCCTCAGCGGGGTCGGCGTGGACGACCTGGCCGGGATCGAGGCCAAGACCGAGACCACCGTGGCCATGGACTTCGGCCGGGTCACGCTCGACGAGCGCCTGGTGCTCTACCTGTTCGGCACGCCGGGCCAGCAGCGGTTCTGGTTCCTGTGGAACGGCGTGCTCGAGGGCGCGCTCGGCGCCGTGGTGCTGGTGGACACCCGGCGACTCGAGGACTGCTTCACCGCCATGGACCGGCTCGAGGACGGCGGGGTGCCGTTCGTCGTCGCCATCAACAGCTTCCCTGACGCGCCCGTCCACCCGGAGGACGACCTGCGCGCCGCGCTCGACCTGGCGGACCACGTCCCGCTGGTGACCTGCGACGCCCGCCGGCTCGACTCGAGCCGCGACGTGCTGCTGACCCTGCTGCGCTTCCTCTACGCCGGCGCCGCTTCCGCGCCCCACGCCCCTCACCCGTCC
>NZ_SMKC01000661.1 GCF_004348315.1 Streptomyces sp. 8K308
GCTCAGCAGTAGAACTCGGCCGTGGCGCTCAGCCGTGGAAGGGGAGGCCGGCGCCGTCGACCAGGACGCCGTCGTCGGTGTCGGCGGGCAGCAGCGAGCCGCTGCCGTCGCCGACCGGGACGATGCCGAGCTCGAGCAGTTCGGCCATGGCGCCGGTTGCGGCGAGCTCGCGGACCTGGAGCTGGTAGCGCGCGGTGGTGCGGTAGGTGCCACCTCCGTCGTCCCCGGTGCGCTGGAGGAAGCCGGAGTCGGCCAGGAAGCCGACGGCCTTGCCGATGATGCCGGTGGTGGAGCCGGCGAGCCGGCGGGCGTCCTTGGTGGCGCCCGTGGCGCTGCGCCGGGCGTACACCCGCCAGGCGGCCTCGAGGCCGGGGGCGTCGCTGACGGGGTCGGTGTTCTCGCCCTGGCCGGCGGCCCGCTCCTCGAGGCGGCGGCAGGCCTGGCGGACGAAGGCCTCGACGCCGTTGACGGTGATCCGGCCGAGGTAGCCGTCGTCGGCGAGGTCGGCGGGGCGGGGGAACGCCAGGGCGGCGACGGCGAGATGGGCCAGCCCGTGCAGGAACCGGTCGGCCGGGTCGGCGGTGGCGCGGCGCGCGTACTCGCCCATGCGGACGGCGAAGACGGAGTCCTCGGCGGCGGCGACGGCCATGCCGGCGCGGGTGGACACCTCAAGCACCACGAGGCCGAGACCGGTGGCCACGGCGTCGGCGAGCCGGGCGAAGGGCGGCTCCTCCTGGTAGCGGCGGAGCAGGGTGCCGTACTCGGCGTCGCGCGCCGGGGAGAGCTTGGGCTGGAGGCCGAAGGAGACCAGCCGCGCGGCGTCGGCCGCGTCGGCCGGAGTCGGCACGGCGCCGCTCCGCGGCGGCGGCACGGACTGGTCGCCGGGTGGCGTGGTGGGTTCTGTCACGGTCTGTCCTTATGTCGCGTGGCGGCCGGGCTCCGCGGGGGTGGCCGGCGTGGGGACGGTGACCAGGGTGCGGG
>NZ_SMKC01000662.1 GCF_004348315.1 Streptomyces sp. 8K308
GGGTGGGCGGGCTGCTCGGCATGATCCCGTTCAGCGCCTCCCCGGTGAGCGGGGGCGAGATCTGCGACGCGTACCGGGTGGGGCTCGGCCTCGGCGTCGACAACAACGGCGGTCCCTTCCTCACCTACTTCGCCAAGACCAGGGACGGCGCGCCGGCGGACTTCTTCCCCGCCGAGGCGGCCGGCCTCGAACTGCTGCGGTCCACGGGGGCCGTGGCGGTGCCCGAGGTGCTGGCCGTCGAGCCCGACGTGCTGGTGCTGCGGTGGGTGGACACGGCGGAGCCGAGCGACGCGGAGGCGGAGCGGCTCGGCCGCGACCTCGCGGCCCTGCACGAGACGGCGGCGCCGCACTACGGCACGGCCGGCCCGCTGTACCTCGGTCCGGTGCCGCTGACCACGCCGGAGCCGCCGGTCGACGACCCGGCCGGCTGGCCGGCGTTCCACGTCGAGCACCGGCTGCTGCCGCTGTTGCGGATGGCGGTCGACGGCGGCGGCATCGGCCCGGGCGACGCGCGGGACGTGGAGCGGCTGTGCGAGCGGATCGAGGAGGTCGCCGGGGCGCCGCAGCGGCCGGCCGTCATCCACGGCGACCTGTGGGCCGGCAACATCCTGTGGACCGGCGACCGGCCGCACCTGATCGACCCGGCGGCGCAGGGCGGGCACCCGGAGGCGGACCTGGCCTTCCTCGAACTGTCCGGCTGCCCGCGGTGGGACCGGGTGATCGGGGCGTACGAGGAGGTACGGCCGGTGCCGGGGCGGCGCGAGCGGGCGCCGCTGCACGCGCTGCACCACGTGCTCATCCACGCGGCGCTGTTTGGCGGCGCCTACGGCGCGGAGAGCGGCGAGACGGCCCGGTGCGCGCTGCGTGCCGCGGGCTGAGCGGCGGTTTCTCCCCACCCGCTCGCCCTTCTCGCGCTTCGCGCGGTCGCCCGCTCACGCGGGCGTGGGCGCGCCCTGCGGGGTGGGAGGTGTTCCCCACC
>NZ_SMKC01000663.1 GCF_004348315.1 Streptomyces sp. 8K308
ATCGTCCTCAAGCCGGCCCCCGCCACCCCGCTCTCCGCGCTGCTGCTCGGCGAGCTGCTGGCCGAGACCGAGCTGCCGGCCGGCTCATGGAGCGTGCTGCCGGTGCCCAACGAGGCGATGCCGCCGCTGGTCCAGGACCCGCGGCTGCCGATCATCTCCTTCACCGGCTCCGTGCCGGTCGGCTGGTCCATCCGGGACTCGGTGCCGCGCAAGCGTGTCACCCTGGAGCTTGGCGGCAACGGCGCGGCCATCGTGCTCGCCGACTACGCCTCGGACGCCGACCTTGACTGGGCCGCGCAGCGCATCGCGACCTTCTCCAACTACCAGGGCGGCCAGTCCTGCATCTCCGTGCAGCGGGTGATCGCCGACACCGCCGTCTACGACCGGCTCCTGCCCCGGCTGATCTCGGCCGTGGAGTCGCTGGTCACCGGCGACCCGGCGGACGACGCCACCGACGTCGGCCCGCTGGTCAGCGAGGACGCGGCGCGCCGCGTCGAGTCCTGGGTCGACGAGGCCACGGCGGCCGGCGCCAAGGTGCTCACCGGCGGCACGCGGCAGGGCGCCAGCTACCAGCCGACCGTCCTCGAGGGCGTGTCGCGCGAGGCGAAGGTGGCCTGCGAGGAGGTCTTCGGCCCGGTCCTCTCGGTGACCAGGGTGGACGGCGAGGAGGCGGCGTTCGCCGCGGCCAACGACTCGGTCTTCGGCCTCCAGGCGGGCCTCTTCACGCACGACCTGCAGGCCGCCTTCCGCGCCCACCGGGCCCTGGAGGTCGGCGGCGTGATCGTCGGCGACGTCCCCTCCTACCGCGCCGACCAGATGCCGTATGGCGGCGTCAAGGACTCGGGCGTGGGCCGCGAGGGCGTGCGGTTCGCCATGGAGGACTACACCTACGAGCGTGTCATGGTCCTCACCGGCCTGCAGCTCTAGCCACCCGTCGGCCCCTCCAGGGCCGGTCTTCCCC
>NZ_SMKC01000664.1 GCF_004348315.1 Streptomyces sp. 8K308
TGCTTCCGCGTGGTCTGGGTCGAGGGTCGGAGGCCGGTGGCGGAACGCGGCGATGGAGGTGACGGCCGGGGCGAGCAGTTCGAAGTCGTCTGAGGCTTCGATCAGCTCGGCGAGCGTGCGCGCGAGCCTGGTGGTCTGCTGGACCAGGCGAACGATGCCGTCCCGTCCGAGGTGGGCAATCGTGGCCCACACGCGCAGCGCGCGGAACGGGCGAGTCTGTTCGGTGCCGTACTCGGAGAACCAGCCGAGTTCCCCGGCGTCCTCGTCGCGCAGGTAGGGCGGGACCAGGCTGAAGGCGGCGCGCGGGCCACCCGGTTCACGGAAGAGGACGCAGCCGGCGTCAACGGGGACGCCGAGCCATTTGTGCGGATCCAGGGCCAGGGAGTCCGCCCGTTCCAGTCCGGCGTACCGAGGGGCGGCGTCGTCGGCGAGGATGCCGAGCGTGCCGTAGGCGCCGTCGATGTGGAACCACAGTCCGTGCTCGCGGGCGAGCGCGGCGATGTCGTCCAGGGGGTCGACGGCTCCGGTGTTGACCGTTCCCGCGCTGGCGGCGACGAAGAACGGCCGCACCCCGGCCCGCCGGTCGGCCGCGATCAGACGCCGCAGCTCACCGATGTCCATACGGAACGCCGCGTCGACCGGGACGGTGCGGAGGTACCGACTGCCCAGGCCGAGGAGTTCCGCCGCCTTGCGCAGGCAGCTGTGCGCCTCGGCGGACACGTAGAGCGCCAGCGGGCGATGCCCGTACAGGCCCGTCTCGCGCACGTCGTGGCCCTGATCGCGGAACGCCTGGTGGCGGGCGGTGGCGAGTGCCACGACGGTGGCCATGGAGGCTCCGCTGGTCAGCAACCCGGCCCCCGGGCGGTGGGGGAATCCCACCAGCTCCGCCAACCACCGCACAGCGGTGCGCTCCAGCAGAACGCCAGCGTGGTCTCCGCCCGCGCAGCTGGGGTTCATGGC
>NZ_SMKC01000665.1 GCF_004348315.1 Streptomyces sp. 8K308
GTCGTGGGGGCGGGTGGTGGCCAGCTCGGCGAGGTCGGTCCAGTGGGTGATGACGAGCTGGAGCTGCTGCTGGGTGGTGCTGGTGTCGTGCATGGTGGCTCCCCGTCGGTCGGTGCGTGCGGGCGTGGGTCGGGCGTGCCGGGGTCGCCCGGGAGTGGCCGGGCCGGCGGTGGTGTGGTGAGGGGTATCTGCGGTCGGTGTGGGTAGGCGACGACTAAACCTTGGAAAGGGGAGGGCCATGGCACTTGGACCCCAGGGAGCGCCTACGGGGCAGCTGAAGTACTTCAAGGAGAATCCGCTGAGCCGTCGCGCCGAATGGATCATCTTCGGCTCGATCTTCCTGGGCTGGGCCGGGTTCATGGTGTTTCTCCTCTTCGCTGCCTCATAGGCGGCCCGGCGGCTGGCCCGGGCCACGGGTCACGGCGTGGGGGTGTCGTCGCCGTCGAGTGCGGTGGGGTCTGCGAGCCAGACGCGGCCGGGTGTGCGGCCGGGCCGGCGGGGCTACTGCGGGGTGTCGGCGTCGTCGAGGGCGGCGCGGATTCGGTCGGTGGCTTGGGTGTGGCCGGTGCGGGCGACGTGCGACAGGTAGCCCGTCTCGCCGCCCAGTGCATCCAGCTCGGTGCGGACGCGTTGCAGGGCACCCTCGGCCTGGTCCACGCGCTGCCGGAGGTTGGCGATCTGCTTGTCGTGGTCGCCTATGAAGCACGCCACGGAGCGTTTACCGGCGTCGAGGACGCGGGCGGCGAGGTCGTGTCGTTCCTGGGGTGTGGCGCGGTTCCAGCGCCAGATGAACGTGGCCGGGGTGTCGGCGACGGTCGCGTCGGTGGGGGGTTCGTCGCCCTTGTGGAACTGGGCCAGGGCGGCCTCGGCCTGGTCGGCGCGGCCGTGCCACATCTGGGTGGTGGGGGTGACGTCGCCGGGCCCGCATTCGCCGTAGCGGGGCTCGGGGG
>NZ_SMKC01000666.1 GCF_004348315.1 Streptomyces sp. 8K308
ACGGTGCCGTGCCGGACCTAGTCGAAGCCGCGCCGCTCGGGCACCCCGGGCGCCATCGGCAGCACCGGCGCGGTCCGCTCAAGCCTGGATCCGTGGTTCTCGTCCACCGCGAACACCGCGGCGTTCGCCGGCGGCGCCAGGTGCAGGCCTACCACGTCCTGGATCTTGTCGATCAGCAGCGGGTCCGGGGAGATTTTGAAGGTCTCGTTACGCCATGGCTGGAGACCGAAGGCCCGCCAGGTCCGCGGCACGCTCGTGGGTGAGATTCCCACCCGTGTGGCCAGCTCGCGTTTCGACCAGTGCGTCGCCCCTTCCGGTGTCTCCTCCAGGGTGCGCGCTGCCACCTCTTCCACCTGGGCGTCGGTGATGGTGCGTGGCACCCCGGGGCGGGGTTCGTCGGCCAGCCCGTCCAGCCGCCCGGCCAGGAACCGCGCCCGCCACTGGTGACCGTTCCCCGGTTGACTCCCAGCCGCGCGGCCATCGCGATGTTGCTGCCACCATCCGCGCAGGCCAGCACGATCCGTGCCCGCATCGCCAGTCCCCGCGCGGTCGAACGGCGCTTGGCCCATTCCTGCAACGTCCGCCGCTCGTCCTCAGACAGCACCAGCGGCTCCGGCCTGCTATCACCCATGCCAACAGCAGACGCGGACCACCCACTCACCACCACCAAAAGCCCTGATCCGATACAGAACACGACTCATGGGACGACGACACAACTCAAGACCAGCTCACTAGGAGGCTCTGAGCAGCGCCGCGTCCTCGCGCCACTTGAGGACCTTGTCGAAGGTGACGACGGCACCGCCGCTGCCCGGCTGGTTGCCGATGCGCAGGCGGTCAGAGAGGGCCTCGATCAGCCGCAGGCCGCGCCCGCCGGGCAGCAGCTCGCGGGGCTCGGCCCTCGGGACGGCGGCGTCGTCGGGGAAGCCTGGGCCGCAGT
>NZ_SMKC01000667.1 GCF_004348315.1 Streptomyces sp. 8K308
CCGGCTGACTGGTCTCCAGTCGACATGGAATCGGATCCGACCCCGGGCGACCCGGACGAGGTCCGCACGCTGGCCGACCAGCTGCAGACGTTCGCGGACGACGTGGGCGAGGCGTTGGGCCGGGTGCGTGGCCTGGCCGAGGACCGCGCGGTGCTGGACTGGGCGGGCCTGTCGGCCGAGGCGTTCCGGTCGGAGTTCGACGGGGTGCCGGGCAATCTGGAGAAGCTCCAGACGTCGTACGACATGGCGGCTCAGGCGTTGCAGTCGTACTGGCCGAAGCTGGAGACGGCGCAGGGCATGGCGGACCGGGCGTTGGACCGGGCGATCGCCGCGCAGGCCGATCTCTCCTCGGCCCAGGCGGCGCTCTCCGACGCGCAGGACTGGGTGTCGCGGGCGGGCGAGGAGGCCGACCGGCTTGAGCGTGAGGGTGAGCGGGAGGGCGTCGAGCCGCCGTCCGAGGCCGAGGTGCGGGCGGCGACCCGGGACGCGTCCGCCGCCGACCAGGCCGCGTCCTCCGCCCAGTCGCGCGTCGACGGCGCCGAGGAGGCGCTGTCGGCGGCCCGCGAACTCGCCCGGCAGGCCAGGGACATGCGGGAGGAGGCGGCCAGGGCCTGCGCCGACGAGATCGACGAGGCCTCCGACGCCGGCATCCAGAACCGGCGGTGGTGGGAGGACGCCATCGACTGGGTGTCCGACAACTGGGACACCATCGTGGAGGTCTGCAAGGTCGTCGTCGCCGTCCTGGGCATCGTCGTGATGATCATCGGGGGCCCGCTGGCCCTGGTGGTCCTCGCCGCCGCCCTCGTCGTCCTCGCCGACACCCTCTACGACTACGCCAACGGCCGCGCTTCGCTGTGGGACGTCGCCTTCGCCGCCCTCGACTGCATCCCCGGCATGAAGGGCCTCACCACCCTCGGCGGACT
>NZ_SMKC01000668.1 GCF_004348315.1 Streptomyces sp. 8K308
GGACGGCGGCGGCGCGGTCAGACCGGCGTCGTTAGAGCTTGCGAAGTCCACTGAGCACCCTTTCGAGCAGTGTCACATCAGGCTGACCGCCGGGATCCCCGTCATGACCCGGCTGGTGAATGGCGACCAGGCCCGCCTCGGCGAGATCGGCCACCAGGATCCGGGCCACCCCCAGCGGGAGTGAGAGCAGCGCGGACACCTCGGCGACGGACTTGACCTCGTAGCAGAGCTGGCAGATCCGCTGGTGCTCCGGCAGCTGCCCCTGGAGCTGCACCGGATCCGCCGTGGTGCTCACCAGCGCCTCGATGGCCAACTGGTACCGCGGCCTCGTCCGGCCACCGGTCATCGCATAGGGACGCACCAACGGCTGCTGGGGCTCGCCGTCAAGCTGCCGCCGCTGGTGGCCGGGACGCCGGGTGGCGGGCGGCTGCCAGTCGTCCTGGCCGCCGCCGCGTCCGCCGCCGTCTCCCGGCGGCCGGGCCGCGCCCGGTGTCGAGGCGGGCCCGGCGTCCGCGCCATGGCCGGGCTCGCGGAGCGGCGGCGTGCGCCGCTCCGGAGTGGGGCGCGGGCGGGAACCGCTTGGCGCCGAAGGGAAGTTGAAGCGCCCCGGCCGCGCGCCGCCGTGCGGCTGTGCCGGGTACTCGTTACCGTATGGTCCGCCTGGGGGCGTTGCCACAGATCCTCCTCCGACTGCCTTCGCTCTTCGAGCGGATGCCGAACTCATCGCCCGACTGTCCCGCACCTTATGATGTGGGGCCCCAATCCGCACAAGTCATCTGCTAGTTGAGCAGGCTCCCCTGCAGTTCGGCGCGGAGGTCGGGCGTCAGAACGGTACCGGCACGATCCACCAGCAACGCCATCTCGTACCCCACCAGACCGATATCGGCCTCCGGATGCGCCAACACCGCCAACGACGAACCAT
>NZ_SMKC01000066.1 GCF_004348315.1 Streptomyces sp. 8K308
GGTCGGGCGGGCGTCAGCGAGTGAATGGTTCCTCCATGGCGTCCGGACGGCTCGGTCAAGAGAGCGTCTGATGCGTTGAGACACGCGTAAAGAACGCGTCAATACTTAGCATACCAAACGAATATTTTTGCACGGGGGGACGGAGCCCTCACCCGCTCCCTACGGCATGATCCGGTGTGTGACCAGACGAATCATGCTGCTCGACACGGCCTCGCTCTACTTTCGTGCCTACTTCGGCGTGCCGGAGTCCGTCCGGGCCCCGGACGGCACCCCCGTCAACGCCGTCCGCGGCCTGCTCGACTTCATCGCCCGGCTGGTCGCCGACCACCGCCCCGACGACCTGGTGGCCTGCCTGGACGCGGACTGGCGGCCCGCCTGGCGGGTCGCGCTGATCCCCGGCTACAAGGCCCACCGGGTGGCCGAGGAACACACCGCGGGACCGGACACCGAGACCGTGCCCGACACCCTCTCGCCGCAGGTCCCGGTCATCGACGCCGTGCTCGACGCGCTCGGCATCGCCCGCGTCGGCGTCCCCGAGCACGAGGCCGACGACGTCATCGGCACCCTGGCGGCCCACTCGGCCGGCCCGGTCGACATCGTCACCGGCGACCGCGACCTCTTCCAGCTGATCGACGACACGCGGGGCGTGCGCGTCCTCTACCCGGTCAAGGGCATGAGCAACCTGACCGGCTTCGACGGGGCGGCGCTGCGCGAGAAGTACGGCGTGGACGGGCCGGGCTACGCCGACCTGGCCGTGCTGCGCGGCGACCCGAGCGACGGACTGCCCGGGGTGCCGGGCATCGGCGAGAAGACCGCCGCCCGGCTGCTCGACCGGTTCGGTGACCTGGCCGGCGTCCTCGCCGCCGTCGACGACCCGCGCACCGCCCTCACCCCCGCCCAGCGCAGGCGGCTCGCCGAGGCCGGCGAGTACCTCGCCGTGGCGCCCCGGGTCGTCCGGGTGGTCACCGACCTGAGGCTGCCGGCGCACGACCCCTCGCTGCCCGCCGCGCCGCGCGATCCGGAGGCCCTGGCGGCTCTCGCCGCCCGGTGGGGACTCGGCGGCTCGCTGACCCGGCTGCTCGACGCGCTCAAGCGCTGAGCGGCTCGCGTCACCCCACCGAGCTGTACGCCACCACCCCGCGCAACAGCGCGTCGACCGCCTTGCGGGCGTTCGACGGCACCGTGCCGTGCGGCGGGGCGGCGGCGGCGATCTGACCGAGCACGTCGATCACCTGCTTGGACCAGCGGACGAAGTCCCCGGCCGGCATGTCGGCGTCCCGCAACACCTCGTCGAGGCCGAGCCCGTGGGCCCACCGGAAGACCGGCATCGCGAAGCCCAGGTCGGGCTCGCGCTGACCGACGCCGGTGGCCTGGCTGACCCGGTGCTCCTCCTCGAGCGCGTCGAGCCGGCCCCAGATCCTGACCATCTCCCCCAGGGCCTGGCGGGCCCGGCCGCCGGGCAGCTCGGGCGCCGGCGCGTCGTCCGCCGAGCGCGCCTCGTAGACGAGGGCCGAGGCGCAGGCCGCGAGCTCCTCAGGGCCGAGCCCTTCCCAGACGCCGTCCCGCAGGCACTCGCTGGCCAGCAGGTCGAGCTCGCCGTAGAGCCGACCGAGGCGCTTGCCGTGCTCGGTCACCTCGTCCTCGCGCAGGTAGTCGAGCTCGGTCAGCAGCGCGCAGACCTGGTCGAAGGTCCTGGCGATGGTGTTGGTGCGGCCCTCGATCCGCCGCTCGAGCGCGCGGTTGTCCCGCTCCAGGCGGTGGTAGCGCTCGGCCCACCGCGCGTGGTCCTCCCGCTCGTCGCAGCCGTGGCAGGGGTGGGCGCGGATGGCCGTGCGCAGCCGCCCGATCTCGGCGTCGTCCGCGGCCGTGGCCCGCTGCCTGCGGTGCCGGCGCGGCTCGTGGTGGCCGGCCTTGGAGCGCAGCGCGGAGGCCAGGTCGCGCCGGGACTGCGGGCTCCGCGGGTTGAAGGACTTGGGGATCCGCATCCGGTCGAACGGCTCGACCGGCACGGGGAAGTCGATCGAGGCGAGCCGCTTGACCTGCCGCTCGGCGGTGAGCACCAGCGGGCGCGGCCCGTCGTGGTGCTCGAAGCCGCGGTGCCCCGGGCTGCGGCCGGCCGGGACGCCCGGGTCGAGCACCAGCGCGAGGCCGGCGAACTTGCCGGTCGGCACGTGGATGATGTCCCCGGGCCGCAGTTGCTCGAGCGCGCTGGCCGCCGCGGCCCGCCGCTGGGCCACGCCCTGCCTGGCCAGCTCGGTCTCCCGCTCCTTGAGCCGGTGCCGCAGCCGCGCGTACTCCTGGAAGTCCCCCAGGTGGCAGGTCATCGCCTCGCGGTAGCCGGCCAGGCCCCGCTCGTTGCGCTGGACCTGGCGCGAGATGCCCACCACCGCCCGGTCGGCCTGGAACTGCGCGAAGGACGTCTCGAGCAGCTCGCGCGAGCGGTGCCGGCCGAACTGGCCGACCAGGTTGACCGCCATGTTGTACGAGGGCTTGAACGAGGAGCGCAGCGGATAGGTGCGGGTGCCGGCGAGCCCGGCGACGTGCGCCGGGTCCATGCCGCGCTGCCACAGCACGACCGCGTGCCCCTCGACGTCGATGCCGCGCCGCCCGGCCCGGCCGGTGAGCTGCGTGTACTCGCCTGGGGTGATGTCCGCGTGCTGCTCGCCGTTCCACTTGACCAGCTTCTCGAGCACCACGGAGCGGGCCGGCATGTTGATGCCGAGCGCCAGCGTCTCGGTGGCGAAGACCGCCTTGACCAGGCCCCGGACGAACAGTTCCTCGACGATCTCCTTGAACGTCGGCAGCATGCCGGCGTGGTGGGCCGCGATGCCGCGCTCCAGGCCCTCCAGCCACTCGAAGTACCCGAGGACGTGCAGGTCCTCGTCGGGGATGGCCGCCGTGCGGCGCTCCACGATCTCCCGCACCCGGGCCCTGGCCGGCGCGTCGTTGAGCCGCAGCCCGGCGTGCAGGCACTGCTGGACGGCGGCCTCGCAACCCGCGCGGCTGAAGATGAAGGTGATGGCGGGCAGCAGCCCCTCGGCGTCGAGCCGGTCGATGACCTCGACCCGGCTCGGCGTGTACACCCGCGAGCGGTGTCTGCGCTCCCGCTCCCGGTCGGCCGCCCGCCGCCGGTCCCGACCGTTGCGGTCGCGGTCCCTGGCGCCCCACGTGCGGGTGTTCTCCAGCCGCGCCACCCGCAGCAGGTCCGGGTTGACCTCGCGCTTCTGCTCCGACTCCTCGAACAGGTCGTACATCCGCCGGCCGGCCAGCACGTGCTGCCACAGCGGCACCGGACGGTGCTCCGAGACGATCACCCGAGTGTCGCCACGTACCGTGTCCAGCCAGTCACCGAACTCCTCGGCGTTCGAGACGGTGGCGGAGAGCGAGACCAGCGTGACGGACTCCGGCAGGTGGATGATCACCTCCTCCCAGACCGCGCCGCGGAAGCGGTCCGAGAGGTAGTGCACCTCGTCCATCACCACGTAGCCGAGGCCGATCAGCGCCTGGGAGCCCGCGTACAGCATGTTCCGCAGGACCTCGGTGGTCATCACGACCACCGGAGCGTCCGAGTTCACGCTGTTGTCACCGGTGAGCAGCCCGACCCGGTCGGCGCCGTAGCGCCTGACCAGGTCCGTGTACTTCTGGTTCGACAGGGCCTTGATCGGCGTGGTGTAGAAGCACTTCCGCCCCTGGGCGAGCGCCAGGTGGACGGCGAACTCCCCCACGATCGTCTTCCCCGAGCCGGTGGGGGCGGCTACGAGCACGCCCTTCCCGGCCTCCAGGGCCTGGCATGCCTCGATCTGGAACGCGTCGAGATCGAAGTCGTACATCTCGCGGAACGGCCCGAGGGCACCGGCCTGCTCGGCGGCGCGCCGCCGAGCCGCGGCGTAGCGCTCGGCGGGGGACATTTCATCGGTCATTGTGGTTACGAGCCTACCGGCCGCCTCTGACAGGATGGTGATCTTTTACGGCCGCTCGGGTGCGGCCCGGAGGCCGCCGCCCGACCGCCGCCGAGGGCCGCTCAGGTGGCGTCGTCGAAGCCGTTCAGCCGGGGCGGGTTGTCGTCGAGGGAGCCGGAGGTGACCCGCTCGGGCGCCTCGATGGTCGCCGGGGTGAGGTCGAGCGGCGAGGCCTCGTCGTCCGCCAGCTCGGCCTCCTCGTCCTTCCGCCGCCGGCGCCGGTCGTTGAAGAGCGCGATGCCGCAGGCGATGAAGTAGAGGGCGGTGACCGGCACCTGCAGCGCGATCATGGACATCAGGTCGGTCGGGGTGATCGCGGCCGCGAAGACCGCGATGGCGACCACCATCCAGCGCCACCAGCTGAGCATCCTCTTGCCCGAGAGCACGCCGCCGATGTTGAGCATCACCAGCACCAGCGGCAGCTCGAAGGAGAGCCCGAAGGCCAGCGCCAGCCGGACGGTGATGTCCAGGACCTCCTCGACGGACACGAAGTTGGTCGCGTCGTTGGCGCTGAAGCTCAGCAGCACCGGGATGGCGCGCGGCAGCAGCCAGTAGGCGAAGTAGCAACCGGCCAGGAAGAGTGGAACGCCGACGCTGACCACGGCCCGGCTGTACTTCTTCTCGTTCCGGTGGAGCCCCGGCGCGATGAAGGCCCAGAACTGGTAGAGCCAGATCGGCGAGGCGGCGATCACGCCGACGAGCAGGGAGACCCGGAAGTAGGTGGCGAACGGCGAGGTCAGGCCGTTCTGCGCGAGCACGGCGCAGCGGTGGGCAGCGGCGTCCGGGTCCTGCTGGTCGTCGCAGAGCGGGACCGGGGCGGTGAGGAAGTCCATGATGTCCTTGGCGAACACCAGAGTCCCGATGGTGACGACCAGGATCGCCGCCACCGAGATCCCGAGCCGGTTGCGCAGCTCACGCAGGTGCTCGGTGAGCGGCATCCGCCCCTCGGGGTCCTTCACCTTCTTCTGTGCGGCCTTGGGCACCCCACGTCCTCGTCTCGTAGGGCAGCCGAACGCGCCGGCCGCCTGACCTCAGTCCTGCCTTCACTGCCGCCGACGGCGTCAGGCCTGCGTCGAACGCCCGGGCTCCTCGACGGGGCGCGAGCTGGCCACGTCACCGGGGGCCGCCTGGATCGTCCGCGGGGCGGGCTGCGGCTCGGACGTGCTCGCGTCGGCACCGGCGGTGTCGGTGCGGCCCTCGTTCTTCATGGCCTGGGTCTCGCTCTTGAGGATGCGCAGCGACTTGCCCAGCGACCGTGCGGTGTCCGGGAGGCGCTTCGATCCGAAGACGAGCACGACGACGAGGAAGACGACGAGGAGATGCCATACCGAGAGCGAGCCCATAATCTTCTCCGTCTACCTTCTTGTTTCGGGAAAGAGCTTCTTCCTGAAGCCTTGCCGTGCCGGACGCGGACATTTTCTGACGCTCCCGCACGTGCGGCAATCTTAACGCGGGAGGGTGAACTCGAATCAATGCCCGCGCGACAACCTATTGTCGTCCGCCGGGCGCCCCGTCACCGCGTCTGAACGCTCCGCCCCTGGTGGCCAGGGGCGCGGCGGCCCGCTCCAGGTCGTCGGCGGCCCGGCTGATCCGCTCCGCGCCGTCCCCCACGGCCCTCGCGAACCTGCGCACCTCCACCCCCACCAGAACCGCGAGCACCCCGAGCACCGCGACCCCGAGAAAGGCCAGCGCGAGCTGGAACATCGGCCAGAACACCTAGGCCGCCTCCCCGATCTCCTCGTAGAGCGCCAGCGCGTCTCTGGCGGCGCGCCTGGCGCTGTCGGCCAGCTCGGGCGGGGAGACGATCCGGCCGTCACCGCCAAGGCGCAGCGCGAGCCGGCGCAGCGTGGCCGGGTCGGGGGTGCGCAGGGCCACCCGCAAACCGCCGTCCGGCAGCTCCTCAGCGGTGTCGTGCGGGTAGTACTCGGCGACCCAGCGACCGCCCGGTCCCACCTCGACGACCACCTCGGGGTCGGTGGGGGCCGGCTGCACCAGGCCCTCGCTCAGGTCGCGCGGCTCGACGGGCGGCGGGTCGGCCGGGGTGTCGAGCAGTTCGATCCTGGCCACCCGGTCGAGCCGGAAGGTGCGCCGGGCCTCGGAACGCCGGCACCACGCCTCGACGTAGGTGTGGCCGACCGCGAACAGCCGGATCGGGTCGATCTCCCGGTCGGTGAGTTCGTCCCTGCCCGGCGAGTAGTAGCGGATCCGGAGCCTGCGACGCTCCGTTATGGCCCGGTCGACGTCGGCGAAGACGCCACCCTCGGCCTCGAAGGTGACCGAGAGCCGGGAGCTGGCGCCCGCGCTCTCGCCCGCGGCCGCCTCCAGCTTGGCCGTGGCGCGCAGCAGGGCGTCGCGGTCGCCGTCGCGCAGCCCCGGCAGCGTCGCCACCGCGCGGGCCGCGACCAGCAGAGCCGTGGCCTCGTCGGCGGCGAGCCGCAACGGCTGGCCGGTACCTGAGCCCACGGCCTCCGCGTTGTACCACCAGATGTGCTCGCCGTCTGTGTCGATGTCGAGCAGGTCGCCGCCGCGGAAGCTGGTGCCGCACATGGGCAGCACCTGGAGGTCGGAGATCAGCTCCTCCTCGGTGATCCCGAACGCCCGCGCCACCTCCTCGACCCGGGCGCCCGGGCGCTCGCGGAGATAGGTGACCAGGGACAGCATCCGCCTGGTCCGGTCGATGGCGGTGGTCGCCATTGTCAGTGCCTCTCCCTAAGCCCTTGCCCTTGCTGCCCTAGCCCTTGGCGACCGCGCGCAGCCGGTCCACCACGTCGGCCCGCAGCTCGGCGGGCTCGAGCACGATCACGTCGGGTCCGAACTCGGCCAGCCACGCTCCGAGGCCGTGGCCGTAGGGAATCTCGAGCTCGTCCCAGTCGGGCCCCGCGGCCCCCGCCGTCACCCGGCTCGCCCGGGCCCGCAGCGGGTAGCCAGCGCCGGCGCGCAGCCTGATCCTGGCCTGCCCGGTGGCCTCCTCGCCCGCCCAGCGGGCCACGCTGCCGCGCACCGCCACCTGGTCGGGCACGGCGGCCGTGAAGGCGCCGGAACGCGACCTGACCCGGCCGGTGATCCGGGAGAGCCGAAAGACCCGCTCGGCGCCGCGGTCCCGGTCCCAGCCGGCCAGGTACCAGTGCCCGCGCCAGCACTCCAGGGCCCACGGCTCGACCTGCCGGGTCTCGGCACGCGCCGCGTTGGACTTGCGGTAGTCGAAGGTGACCGGGCGGCGGTCGCGGCAGGCGAGCATCAGCGGCTCGAAGGCGGCCTCGCCGGCCGGCACCCGGGGCTCGAGGGCCCCGTACGCCTCGCCCTCCTCGGCGGCCAGCGGCATCCCGGCCGCACGGAGCTTCTGCAGCGCGCCGCTGGCTGCGCCGGCCAGCCTGGCCTGCTGCCAGACTCGGGCGGCGAGGCCGAGCGCGGCGGCCTCCTCGGCGTCGAGCGTGACCGGCGGCAGCTGGTTGCGGTCGCGGCGGGCGACGTAGCCGACCTCGCCGTCGATGCTCTCGACCGTCTCGATCACCATGCCGAGCTCGCGCAGGTCGTCCTTGTCGCGCTCGAACATGCGGTTGAAGGCATCCTCCGAACCGACCTCCAGGTAGGCCTCGATGGAGGAGCGGAGGTCGCGCTTGCTCAGCGGCCGGCCGCTGCCGAGCAGGCACAGCGCCAGGTTCATCAGTCGCTCGGCCTTGGCAATCGCCATGGAAGCGCCGCCCTCCCTCTTCAACACCGTGGGCCCATCCCGGGTTTGGACCGCGATGGTCCGTTCGGGGATGGGCCCACGGTACCGCCTGTGGGGATCAGACCGAGACCAGGTCGCAGACGAAGATCAGCGTCTCACCCGGCGCGATCCGGCCGCCCCCCGCCCCGGCGTCGCCGTAGGCCAGGTGCGGCGGGATGATCAGCTGCCGGCGTCCGCCGACGCGCATGCCCTGCACGCCTCGGTCCCAGCCTGGAATGACCTGGCCGGCGCCAAGCTGGAAGGTCAACGGCGCGCCGCGGTTCCAGCTGGCGTCGAACTCCTCACCGGTGCTGAAGGAGACGCCCACGTAGTGCACGGAGACCTTGGCACCGGCCTGGGCGACCGGTCCGTCGCCCTCCCAGATGTCCTTGATCTCCAGGTCGGCCGGCGGCTCGCCACCCGGAAAGTCGACCTCGGGCTTGTCGATGTTCACGTGAATACCCCTCCATCGGGCCTTTGCTAGGGAAAACCGCGCTCAGACGTGAACGAGCGGCCGGGGCGTGCGCACCGGCCGCTCGGGCACGCGCGGTGGCTGCTACGCCGCGCCGACGATGTCGACGACGAAGACCAGCGTGGAGTCGGCGGGGATGCCGCCGCGCTCCTCGGAGCCGTAGCCCAGGTCGGGCGGGATCACCAGCAGCACGCGGTCGCCGACGCGCTTGCCGACCAGGCCCTGGTCCCAGCCCTGGACGACCTGTCCAATGCCGATCTGGAAGGCGGAGGCGCTCTCCCGGTCCCAGGACGTGTCGAACTGCTCGCCGCTGTCCCAGATGACGCCGGTGTACTGCACGATCAACGCCTGGCCCTCGGTGACCTCGGGTCCCTCGCCCTCGATCAGCACCTGCTCCCGCAGCTCGGTCGGCGGGTCCTGCCCCTCGGGGACGGTGATGGTCGCGGGCTCCCCGGCCTGGGCCTCGACCTCGGGCATGCCCTCCTCGACCGCGGCCTGCTCGCCCTCGGCGGCCGCCTCCGGGTCGACGCTGGCCGCGCCGGCGATGTCGAAGACCCACACGATCCCGTCGTCCTCGCGGATGCCGCCCTGCTGGGCCGCGGCGCCCAGCATGTCGACGGAGTTCCCCTCGACCTGGATCCGGCTGCCCACGGGCTGGCCGATCAGCGGCTCGGTGGCGGCGGCGGGGAGCGCGGACTCGGTGCCGGCCTGGACGATGACCTGCGGCCGCGGCCCCTCCTCCTCGGTGGCCGGCTCCTCGCCGGTGGCGCTCTTCCAGGTGTTGATCAGCTCCATGTCGCCCTGGATGGTGCGGCCGACCACGTTCACCCGAACGAAGTCCCCCTCCTGCACCTCGGCGCCGTCACCCTGGTCGATCACCTGGGACACGATCTCGTCCGCGACGGCCGCGTCCTCGTCGACGGTGATCTCGGGCTGCTCGCCGGGCCGGCCCGACACGGTGGCGGCCGGACCGCTCGCCCCCGACGAGGATCCGGCCTCGTCCTCTGAGCCACAGGCGGCCACGGGCAACAGGATGGCCGGGACGGCCAGCACCGCGACGAAGCGGCGCGCTCGCTTGCTGGTGGGGATCATGAGTCCAACTCGGGTAGGCACGGTCGGGGCGGGACCCGCTGGTCCCACCCCACCCTACGGCCTCCGGCGACACCGCCCGGGCGGTCCGCCCCGACGCGCGCCGGTCACATCCCCGCGATCAGCTTCTCCACCCGCTCGTCAACCGACCGGAACGGGTCCTTGCACAGCACCGTGCGCTGCGCCTGGTCGTTCAGCTTCAGGTGCACCCAGTCCACCGTGAAGTCCCGGCGCTGCTCCTGGGCGCGGCGGATGAAGTCCCCGCGCAGCCGGGCCCTGGTGGTCTGCGGGGGCACCGACTTGCCCTGGAAGATCTTCAGGTCGTTGCAGATCCGCTGGGCCTGGCCCTTGCGCTCCAGCAGGTAGTACAGGCCGCGGCGGCGGTGGATGTCGTGGTAGGCGAGGTCTATCTGCGCGACCCTGGGGTGCGACATGGTCAGGTTGTGCTTGGCCCGGTAGCGCTCGATCAGCTGGTACTTCATCACCCAGTCGATCTCGGTGTTGATCTTGTCGAGCTCCTGGCTGCGGATGGACTCCAGGGCGCGGCCCCACAGCTCGAGGACCTGCTCGGTCAGCCCGGTGCGCATGCCGCGCCGCTCGCAGAAGTCCAGCGCCTTCTCGTAGTACTCCTGCTGGATCTCGAGGGCCGACGCCTCGCGCCCGGTGGCCAGTCGCACCTTGCGCTGGCCCGTGATGTCGTGGCTGACCTCGCGGATGGCCCGGATCGGGTTCTCCAGGGTCAGGTCGCGCATCACCGTGCCGGCCTCGATCATGCGCAGCACCAGGTCGGTGGCCCCGACCTTGAGCAGCATGGTCGTCTCGGACATGTTGGAGTCGCCGACGATGACGTGCAGCCGGCGGTAGCGCTCGGCGTCGGCGTGCGGCTCGTCGCGTGTGTTGATGATGGGCCGGGACCTGGTGGTGGCCGAGCTCACCCCCTCCCAAATGTGCTCCGCGCGCTGGCTGACGCAGAACACGGCGCCGCGCGGCGTCTGGAGCACCTTGCCCGCGCCGCAGATCAGCTGGCGGGTGACGAGGAACGGGATCAGCACGTCGGCCAGCCGGGAGAACTCCCCGTGCCTGGCCACCAGGTAGTTCTCGTGGCAGCCGTAGGAGTTGCCGGCGGAGTCGGTGTTGTTCTTGAACAGGTAGACGTCGCCGGCGATGCCCTCCTCGTGCAGCCGGCGCTCGGCGTCGACGAGCAGACCCTCGAGGATGCGCTCACCCGCCTTGTCGTGCGTGACGAGCTCGACGACGTTGTCGCACTCCGGAGTCGCGTACTCGGGGTGCGAACCGACATCCAGATACAGCCGTGCGCCGTTGCGCAGGAAAACGTTGCTGCTGCGCCCCCAGGACACGACTCGGCGGAAGAGGTAGCGGGCCACCTCGTCCGGGGACAGCCGGCGCTGGCCTCGGAACGTGCAGGTGACGCCGTACTCGTTCTCCAGCCCGAAGATTCGGCGATCCATGAGTGAACATTACGCCTGATGCCCGGTTCTGAAACCGGGTTCGAGTGCGGCGTTTCGATCATTTTGCGATTCCGCCGGGCCGCCGCCCCGATTCGGGAAACCCGTGGGAGCTGCGAGAACGCGCCGGGTGGCGGTGGTCATGAGGAGCGCCAGGACGCCGGCGGCCGCGGTGACGCCGAACCCGGCGGACTCCGCGCCCCATTCGATCACCGGGCCGACCACGGCCTGCCCGATGGCGGCGCCGACCCCGAACATGGTGACCAGCCACGAGAACGCCTCGGTGACCGTCCCCACCGGGGCCTGCCGGTCGATGACGACGAAGGAGCAGGCCAGGGCCGGGGCGAGGAAGAGTCCCGCGAGCCCGGCGAGCAGGGTCATCAGCGGCACAGAGGCCGGCGCCAGGGCCAACGGCAGGTAGCCGAGGGCCAGCCCGGCGAGCAGCAGCCGCAGCCTGGGTTCGGGGGCGCCGGACCAGGCGACGGCGCCGTAACCGAGCCCGCCGACCAGGGCGCCGGCGCTCAGCGCGGAGAGCAGGTAGCTGGCGACCAACTCGTCGCCGCGGGCGTCCGCGTAGGCGACGGCGGCCACCGATACCGAGCCGAGGGCCACCCCCACGAAGAAGAAGCCACCGAGCAGCGCGAGCAGCCCCCGCGAGCGCAGTGCGCCGAGCCAGTGCGCCTCGCGCCGGGCCCCGCGCCAGCGCCTCGAGGGCCCGGAGGCCGCCACGGCCAACGCGCCGAGCAGCCCGAGGACGTTGATCACCAGCAGCGCCGCGGGCTCCGACCAGAGCGCGACCACCAGCGTGAGGACCAGCGGCCCCGCCGTGAACATCACCTCCTGGGCCACCGCGTCGAGGGCGTAGGCCCGCTGCACCCGGCCCTCGCCGGAGAGCACGCTGGGCCACAGGGCGCGCAGGGCGCCCTCGAGCGGCGGGGTGGCGAGGCCGGCGAGCAGGGCGCCGGCGAAGGCGAGGGCGACCGGTTCCGTGCCGGCGGCGGCGAGCAGCGCCATGCCGAGGGCGGAGAGCACCGCCGCGGGCAGCAGCACGCGCGGCTGCCCGCGCAGGTCGACGAGCCGACCGAGCAGCGGCTGTCCCACGGCGTTGGCCACGCCGTAGGCGGCGGCCAGGGCGCCGGCCAGCGAGTAGCCGCCGCCCTCCGCGCGGATGAACAGCACGATGCCGAGCCCCGCGGTGGCGTTGGGGAGCCGGCCGACCAGCGTGCCGACGAGCAGCCAGGCCACGTGGCGTGCCCGCAGCAGCTCCAGATATCCCATGGCCATGCCCGCACCCTCCGCACGTGTTACGTATAACGCCCCTGAGTGTACGTACGATTGCGGCACTCCGGGAGAGTGGGTCCCGGTCGGATGTGAGCGGGAGCGCGGCGGGTGAGCGAGAGCACGGGGAGGTCGAACCGGCCGACCAGCCGGGACGTGGCGCGGCGGGCCGGGGTCTCCCAGGCCACGGTCTCGCTGGTGCTCGGCGACCGCTGGCGCGGCCGGGTGTCGCCGGCGCGGGTGGAGGCGGTGCGCGCCGCGGCGCGCGAGCTCGCGTACCGGCCCAACCTCGCCGCCCGGAGCCTGCGGCTCGGCCGCAGCAGGACGGTGCTGATCGTGGTGCCTGCGCTCACCAACGAGTTCTTCGCGCGGGTGCACGCGGGCGCCGCCCGGGTGGCCGGCGAGGAGGACGTCGGCCTCGTGCTCTACCACTCCCCCGAGGTCGTCCTGCCGGCCCGCGACCCGTTCGCCTCGGCCAGCGCCTCGCTGGCCGGCGTGCTCGCGTCGTCGATGGCCGCCGAGGCCCTGGGGGCGCTGAGCGGGGAGGGGCTGCCGTTGGTGATGCTGGACAGCGAGCCAGGGCGGGGCGCCGCGGCCGGCACCGTCAATCCGGACATCGCCGAGGCGATGCGGCTGGTCGCCGGGCATCTGCTGGCGCTCGGCCACCGCCGGTTCTGCCACCTGGCGGCGGACGTGGACTCCTGGACCTTCGCCGTCCGGGCGAGGGAGCTGGCCGACCGGCTGGCCGGGGTGCCCGGGGCCGGGTTGGTGGCCACCGAGCGGGCGCCGCTCACCATCGAGGGCGGCCTGCGGGCCGCCGAGCGCGCGCTGACCGCCGGCGGGCCCCGGCCCACGGCCCTGGTGTGCGACGACGACCTGCTGGCGGCGGGCGCCTACAAGGCGGCCAGGCGGCTGGGGCTGCGCGTCCCGGAGGACGTGTCGGTCACCGGCTTCGACGACCTGACGCTGGGGACGGCGCTCGAGCCCGAGCTGACGACCGTGCGGCTGCCGGCCGAGGAGCTCGGCGCGACGGGCATGCGGGCGTTGCTGACCGCCCTGCGCGGCGAGCCGTGCGCCAGCGCGGTGCTGCCCGTCGAGCTCGTCCCGCGTGGTTCTACGGGCCCGCCGGCGGCGGGGCCGTAGAACCACGCGGGCGGTGGCTACTCCTCGCCGCCCTCCGCCTGGCCCTCGGCCTCCTCGGCGCCTTCGCCGCCGGCCGGCTCCTCGAGCAGGCGCGCGAGCTGCGCCCCGAGCACCCGCTTGAACTTCCGCTGCTGGGGCCTGGTGCGGTCGAGGACCGCGACCTCGAGCTGGTCCGAGGTCAGCGCCCGCTCGGTGCCGTTGCTCTCCCGGGACAGCGCCTCGACCGCGAGGCGCAGCGCCTCGCCCAGGCTCATGCCGTCCTCGTGGCGCTGGCTCAGGTAGCTGCTGATCTGGTCCGCGTTGCCGCCGACCGCGACCGAGCCGTGCTCGTCGATGATCGATCCGTCGTGCGGCAGCCGGTAGATCTCGTCGTCCACCGGGGTCTCGCCGACCTCGGCGACCAACAGCTCGACCTCGTAGGGCTTCTCGGCCGCGCTGGAGAAGATGTTGCCCAGGGTCTGGGCGTAGAGGTTGGCGAGCCCGCGGGCGGTGACGTCCGCCCGGTCGTAGGTGTAACCGCGCAGGTCGGCGTAGCGGGTGCCGCCGATGCGCAGGCTCTCGTACTCGTTGTACTTGCCGGTCGCCGCGAAGGCGATCCGGTCGTAGATCTCGCTCACCTTGTGCAGCGCGCGCGAGGGGTTCTCGGCGACGAACACGATGCCGTCGGCGTACTGCAGCACGACCAGGCTGCGCCCGCGCGCGATGCCCTTGCGGGCGTACTCGGCGCGGTCCGCCATGGCCTGCTGGGGTGAGACATAGAACGGCGTCGACACCGGCGTTCGTCCCTTCAAAGTCCGTCGGAAGTCTTCACGGCAGTCTGCCCGGCGCCCCCGGACGCGGTCCGGCGCGCCGGACGGTTAGAGCACCGGTGCCTGGGGCCCGTTGGGCAGCCGCAGGCGCCCCTCGAGCACGGTCCCGGCGACCTCCGAGATGTCCGCCTCGGAGAGCCTGCGGAACCCATCCTCGGTGATCACCGTGACGATGGGGAAGATCCGCCGGGTCAGATCGGGGCCGCCGGTGGCCGAGTCGTCGTCGGCGGCGTCGTACAGCGCCTGCACGACGGCCGTGACCGTCTGCTCCTCGGAGAGGTCGTCTCGGTGCAGCTTCTTGAGCGAGCCGCGCGCGAAGATCGATCCTGAGCCGACGGCGGCGAAGCCGAGCTCCTCGGTGCGGCCGCCGGTCACGTCGTAGGAGAAGATCCGGCCCTTGCCGCGCTCCAGGTCGTAGCCGGCGAACAGCGGGACCACGGCCAGGCCCTGCATGGCCATGCCCAGATTGCCGCGGATCATCGTGGACAGGCGGTTGGCCTTGCCCTCGAGGGAGAGCACGTGGCCCTCGACCTTCTCGAAGTGCTCGAGCTCCAGCTGGAACAGCTTGACCAGCTCCACGGCGAGCCCGGCGGTGCCCGCGATGCCGACCGCCGAGTACTCGTCGGCCGGGAAGACCTTCTGGACGTCCCGCTGGGCGATCATGTTGCCCATGGTGGCCCGCCGGTCGCCGGCGAGCACCACCCCACCGGCGAAAACGGCGGAGACGATGGTGGTGCCGTGCACCGTCTCCAGGGCGCCCTCCACGGGCGGCAGCACGCGGTTGCCCGGCAGCCGCTCGGGGGCGTGGTCGGAGAGGAAGTCCAGGAAAGAGGAGGATCCCGGCCGCAGGAAGGCCGCCGGGAGTCGCCCCTGGTCATGGGAGTTGGCTGCCACAGGATTCCTTCCAGGTCGTGAACGGTCCGCTGCCCCGGTCGGCGGAGCGGCCGGGGCAGCGGCGCGGTACGCCACGGACCCTACCCGTCAAACACTCATGATCCACACGGGCCGCGAGGAGTTCGCGGCGCGGTGGCCGCGGCCTACTGGCCGCCCTTCTGGACGAAGCTGCGCACGAAGTCCTCCGCGTTGGACTCCAGCACCTCGTCGATCTCGTCCAGGACGGAGTCGACGTCGTCCGTGAGGGCTTCCTGCCGCTCCTTGAGCTCCTCGGAGACCTCGGCCTCCGGTGCCTGCTCCTCGGTTTCCTCGCTGGTGCGCGACGACTTCTGCTGGCCGCCGCCGGTGTCCTTGGTCGCCATCTCCCTCACCCCATGCTCAGATTCGACGTATCAGACGTATCAAGATCAGACCCTACTAGCCGGGACCGACATCGGCTCCCCGATCGCCACATCGTCCACGGGGGCCATCTCCATGATTCCCTGATCAGCGGGGAATCAGCCTCCGGAGAGCGATCGGACCAGGTCCTCGGCGGTGGCGCTGCGGTCGAGCAGGTCCTTGACGTGCTCCTTCGTGCCGCGCAGCGGGTCCATGGTGGGCACCCGCTGGAGCGAGTCCCGGCCGGGGAGGTCGAAGATCACCGAGTCCCAGGAGGCGGCGGCGACGTCGTCCGCGTACTGGTCGAGGCAGCGGCCCCTGAAGTAGGCCCTGGTGTCCTCGGGCGGGGCGCCCTGGGCCCGCAGCACGTCCTCGTCGTCCAGCAGCCTGGTGATCCGGCCCCGGGCCGCCAGGCGGTTGTACAGGCCCTTGTCGGGCCTGACGTCGGCGTACTGGAGGTCCACGAGGTGGAGCCTGGCGTTCTCCCAGCCGAGGCCGTCGCGCCGCCGGTAGCCCTCCATGAGCTCCCGCTTGGTGACCCAGTCCAGCTGCCCCGACAGGCTCATCGGGTCACTCTCGAGCCGGGTGAGGACGTCCTCCCAACGGGCGAGCACGTCGGCGGTCTGCGGGTCGGCGTCGACGCCCCAGCGCTCCTCGACGTACTTCCTGGCCAGCTCGTAGTACTGCATCTGGAGCTGCACCGCGGTGAGCGTCCGGCCGTTGCGCAGGGTGACGAGCTGCTTGAGCGACGGGTCGTGGCTGACCCGGTGCAGGGTGCGCACGGGCTGGTCGACGGCCAGGTCGACGGCGATGAAGCCGTCCTCGATCATGGAGAGCACCAGCGCGGTGGTGCCCAGCTTGAGGTAGGTGGAGATCTCGGACAGGTTAGCGTCGCCGATGATCACGTGCAGCCTGCGGTAGCGCTCGGCGTCCGCGTGCGGCTCGTCCCTGGTGTTGATGATGGGGCGCTTGAGCGTGGTCTCGAGCCCGACCTCGACCTCGAAGTAGTCGGCGCGCTGGCTCAGCTGGAAGCCGTGCTCGCCGCCGTCCTGGCCGATGCCGACCCGGCCGGCGCCGCAGACCACCTGGCGGGAGACGAAGAACGGCGTCAGGTGGCGCACGATCTCCGAGAACGGCGTCTCCCGCTTCATCAGGTAGTTCTCGTGGGTGCCGTAGGAGGCGCCCTTGTTGTCGCTGTTGTTCTTGTAGAGCATGATCGGCTGCGCGCCGGGCACCTCGGCGGCCCGGCGGGCCGCCTCGGCCATGATCCGCTCCCCCGCCTTGTCCCACAGCACCGCGTCCAGCGGGTTGGTCGTCTCGGGCGAGCTGTACTCGGGGTGGGCGTGGTCGACGTAGAGCCGGGCGCCGTTGGTCAGGATGACGTTGGCCAGGCCGATGTCCTCGTCCGTGAGCTGGCTGGCGTCCGCGTTCTCCCTGGCCAGGTCGAAGCCCCTGGCGTCGCGCAGCGGGTTCTCCTCCTCGAAGTCCCAGCGGGCGCGCCTGGCGCGGTGCATCGCCGCCGCGTAGGCGTTGACGACCTGGGAGGAGCTGAGCATGGCGTTGGCGTTCGGGTGGCCGGGGACGGACACGCCGTACTCGGTCTCGATGCCCATCACTCGCCGTACAGTCATGCGGCCCTCCTTGCCCGGTGGCGGTCCTGCACCGACCCGTCGCTGCCTACGAGCCTAGGCGACACGGGCTGCGGTGAGGAGATCACTGCGGGTTTCCTTAGGACTGACGTGACGGCGCCCGGCGGGCGCCCCCGAGGGAAAACGTCCGGCTGCGGGGCCGCCGTGGCGTGCCCCGCAGCCGGACGCCGACGCGTCGTACGCGTCTTACAGGTATTGACCGGTGTTCGCCACCGTGTCGATGGAGCGACCGGTGTCGCCGCCCTGCTTTCCGGTGACCAGGGTGCGGATGAAGACGATCCGCTCGCCCTTCTTTCCGGAGATGCGGGCCCAGTCGTCCGGGTTGGTGGTGTTCGGCAGGTCCTCGTTCTCCTTGAACTCGTCCACGCAGGCGGCGAGGAGATGGGAGACGCGCAGACCCTTCTGGTTGTGGTCGAGGAAATCCTTGATCGCCATTTTCTTGGCGCGGTCCACGATGTTCTCGATCATGGCTCCGGAGTTGAAGTCCTTGAAGTAGAGGACTTCCTTGTCGCCGTTGGCGTAGGTCACCTCGAGGAAGCGGTTCTCCTCCGTTTCCGCGTACATCTGCTCGACCACGGTCTGGATCATTCCGGCGACCGTGGCGTCCGCGTTGCCGTTGTGCTCGCCGAGGTCGTCGGCGTGCAGCGGCAGGCGCGGCGCGAGGTACTTGGAGAAGATGTCCTTGGCGGCCTCGGCGTCCGGGCGCTCGATCTTGATCTTCACGTCGAGCCGGCCAGGGCGCAGGATCGCCGGGTCGATCATGTCCTCCCGGTTGGAGGCGCCGATGACGATCACGTTCTCCAGGCCCTCCACGCCGTCGATCTCGGAGAGCAGCTGGGGGACGATGGTGTTCTCGACGTCCGAGCTGACGCCCGAGCCGCGGGTGCGGAAGAGGGAGTCCATCTCGTCGAAGAAGACGATGACGGGCGCGCCCTCGCTCGCCTTCTCGCGGGCCCGCTGGAAGACCAGCCTGATGTGCCGCTCGGTCTCGCCGACGTACTTGTTGAGCAGCTCGGGGCCCTTGATGTTGAGGAAGAAGCTCTTCCCCGCGGGCTTGCCGGTGACCTCGGCGACCTTCTTGGCCAGCGAGTTCGCCACGGCCTTGGCGATCAGGGTCTTGCCGCATCCGGGCGGGCCGTAGAGCAGGACGCCCTTGGGCGGGCGCAGCTCGTGCTCGCGGAACAGGTCGGGGTAGAGGTAGGGCAGCTCGACCGCGTCGCGGATGAGCTCGATCTGCCCGCCGAGCCCGCCGATCTGCGTGTAGTCGATGTCGGGGACCTCTTCGAGGATCAGCTCCTCGACCTCGCTCTTCGGCACGACCTCGTAGACGTAGCCGGAGCGCGGCTCGAGCAGCAGGGCGTCGCCGGCCCTGAGCGTCACGTCCATCAGGGGCTCCGCGAGCCGGACGACGCGCTCCTCGTCGGTGTGGCCGACCACCAGGGCGCGCTCGCCGTCCTCGAGGACCTCCTTGAGGGTGACGATGTCGCCGGCCCGCTCGAACTCCATCGCGGAGACGATGTTGAGCGCCTCGTTGAGCATGACCTCCTGGCCACGCCGCAGGTCGTCGAGGTCGATGCCGGGGCTGACGTTGACCCGGAGCTTGCGGCCGCCGGTGAAGATGTCGGCGGTGCCGTCCTCGTTGCCGTGCAGGAAGACGCCGAAACCCGAGGGTGGCTGCGCCAGCCGGTCGACCTCTTCCTTGAGGGCGACGATCTGGTCGCGGGCCTCGCGCAGGGTGCTGGCCAGGCGCTCGTTCTGCGCGGAGACACCCGCCAGGTTGGTCTGCAGCTCGACGATCCGCTCCTCGAGAATCCGAGTGTGGCGCGGAGAGTCGGCCAGCTTGCGGCGCAGGACGGTGATCTCCTGCTCGAGATCGGCCACCCGCAGGGCCGGGTCTTCGGACCCTCGACCGGGCCGGTCGCCGCGGTTCATGTCGTCGTTCTGGGATACCACGGTCCTCACCTCCTCCAAGGGGAGCTGGACGCTTCCAGACCCTACCTGGACCGGTGCAGTTCGAAACCCCTAGATCAAAAAGACGGTCGGGGTGTGTCCGATCTTCACCCTTGCGCACTCCCTCACGCCAGGGGAATACCCACCCCGCCCCGCCGGAAAGCGGCCCGCTGTATGGTCGTAAGTGGTCAACACCCGTCAGGGAAGGCTTCCTTTGACGCAGTTTGACGCAGGTGACACGGAGCGGGTACACGAGGAACGGTAGGCCAGATGACCGTGCGGGACGAGGCGGCGGAGGAGCTCGAGGTCTGGATCGACCAGGACCTCTGTACCGGCGATGGGATCTGCGCCCAGTACGCGCCCGAGGTGTTCGAGCTCGACATCGACGGCCTGGCCTATGTGAAGCCTCCGGCGCCCATCGGGCAGGAGGCCGAGCTGCTGACCGAGCCGGGCGCGACCGCCCGGGTGCCCCTGCCGCTCTTGCGTGAGGTGGCGGAGTCCGCGAAGGACTGTCCCGGCCAGTGTATCCACGTGCGCCGGGTGGCGGACAGGACCGAGGTGTTCGGCCCGGACGCCGCGGCGTAGTGGGCTAGACGCAATGCCAGTGACTTAAGGGTCGATTCGCGCGTCTGACCTGCGAAAACGTCGCCCTACGGCGCTCTCGAGAGCCATAAAGTCACCGGTATTGGGGCTAGACGCTGTCGGGGTCGACGGGCGCGGCGTGCGGTTCGAGGCGGCCGTCGCGCCAGGTCCAGGTGATGTCGCGACTCAGGTCGGGGCAGCAGCTCGGGACGTCGGGCGAGGAGTAGCCAAGCAGCCGGACGGCGACGTCTGAGCCGCGCACCTCGAGCCGCTCGACGGTCATCCGCTCGGTCGGGTCGACCAGGGTGCCGGCCACGGTGGGCGGGGCGTCGGCCTCGGCGGGCGCGGTGAGCAGGTAGACGCCGTTGGGCGGGGATCCGGAGCCGGCGTCGCAGCGGACCACGGCGACGGCCTCGGACCGGCCGTCCGCCTGCACGTCGACCTCGACCTGGTCGGTGACGACGACGGCGAGCGGGCCGCAGTCCACCGGGTACTCGGCGGCCTCGGGATCGGGCGCCGCCACCGGTGCCAGCGGCTCCTCGGCGGCCTCCCCGCCGCCGCCCTCCTCGTTCTCGCCGCTCTCCTCCGGGTCCCCGGCAGCGGGTCCCGGCGCGGGCGCCGCGGCGGGCGCGGTGGCGCCGGCGGGCTCGATGAGGGCCGCGCCACCGGTCACCACGGCGAGCGCGGCCGCGGTGAGGAACCAGTGGGTGGGGCGGGTGCGGGTGTGCGGAAGGGCGTTGCCTGCCGGAAGCACGCGGAGGACTCCAGGGGAGAAGACGTGAGGGGGGACACGATGCCGGACCCTGCCCGCCGGCAGGTGCACGGCATCGTGCCACAGGACACCCGCCGAGTGAACGGCGGGGGTGCATCTTCCCGAAGGACCGTCAGCCGCGGTCCACGTCCTCTCGACCACCCTGTGCGCCGGGGCCCGTGTAGTCGGCGCCGTAGGCGCCGGGGGCCGGGCGGCGCCTACGGCGCGGCGGGACCACGCCGTCGGCGAGCCGGCGGGCGGTGAGCAGGAAGCCGGTGTGGCCGATCATCCGGTGGTCGGGGCGGACGGCCAGGCCCTCGACGTGCCAGGTGCGGACCATGGTCTCCCAGGCGGTGGGCTCGTTGAACGCGCCGTGCTCGCGGATGGTCTCCACGGTGCGGGCCAGCTGGGTGGTGGTGGCCACGTAGGCGCACAGGATCCCGCCGGGGACCAGCGCCTTGGCGACCGGGTCCAGGCACTCCCAGGGAGCGAGCATGTCGAGGATGACGCGGTCCACGTCCGTGTCGGAGAGGTGGTCCTGGAGATCGCCGACCGTGACCCGCCAGGCGGGATGCGGGCCGCCGAAATAGCGGGCGACGTTCTCCTGGGCGATCCGCGCGAAATCCTCGCGGCGCTCGTAGGAGTGGAGCATGCCCTGGTCACCGATGGCGCGCAGCAGGAAGGTGCTCAGCGAGCCCGAGCCGACGCCGGCCTCGACGACCCGGGCACCGGGGAAGATGTCGGCCATGGCCAGAATCTGGCCCGCGTCCTTCGGGTAGACCACGGCGGCACCGCGTGGCATGGACAGGACATAGTCGGGGAGCAGGGGGCGCAGCGCGAGATAGTCGACGTTCCCGGTGGTGCGCACGACCGTGCCCTCTGGGGCGCCGATCAGCTCGTCGTGGGGGAAGGCACCCTTGTGGGTGTGGAAGCTCTTCCCCGCCTCGAGCGTGAAGGTGTAGTGGCGTCCCTTGGGATCGGTCAGCTGGACCTGGTCCCCGACCTTGAAGGGCCCGCGACGGCGGGCCGCACCGGTCGGTTCGGACATGCGGGCAAGCCTAGTACTTCGGGCGGGTGGGCCACCGGTCGGGTGGTCCGGGGGCCACGGCGGCTCAGGAGCCCGGCTGGCGGCCGGGCAAGGAGGCGGGGCGGGCCATGGCGTCGATGAAGGCGCGCTCGACGTCGCTGGTGGAGAGCACGCCGTAGATCTCGCCGGTCTCCTCGACCACCAGGTACTCGGTGGCGGGGGTGGCGCGCAGGTGGTCGAGCAGGCCCTCGCCGGTCAGCCCGGCCGGCACCCGCATCCCCTCGGTGAGGTCCTGGGCGAGGGTGCTGACCGGCACCCAGGGGCGGCGGTGCTGGGGCACGCCCGCGATGCCGGCCTCGCGGACCACGGAGACCGGGGTGCCCTGGCCGTCGACCACCACGAGGGCGCGGGCGCCCGCGTCGTTGGCCCGGCGCAACGCCTCGGAGAGCGGTGTCTCGCCGGTCACCGGCACGGCGCGGCGGGTGAGGGCGCGGGCGTTGAGCCGAGGCAGCCGCTCGCGGAGCCTGGCCATGCGCAGGCTGTTGCCGGCGCCGGTCCAGATGATCGCGGCGAGGATCGCGGCGAGCAGCGCGTCGGTGAGGGTCTCGAGGCCGGTGAACGACTCGCGCTCGGGCGAGCCCAGGTGGGTGGCGAGCGGGAAGCCGATCAGCACGGCGACGGCCAGCACCCGGCCGGTCCAGGCGGCGGCGACGGTGCCGGTCATCGGGCTGCCCGAGACCTTCCAGACGACGGCGCGCAACATCCGGCCGCCGTCCAGCGGGAGCCCGGGGAGCAGGTTGAAGACGGCGACGATCAGGTTGGAGATCATCAGACCGGCGAGCAGCACCCCGGGCACGGTGTCGGAGTCGACGAGGAGCATGCCGACGTAGAAGACGCCGGCGAGCACCAGCGAGAGCAGCGGGCCGACGCCGGCGAGCACGAACTCGCGCCCCGGGGTCTGGGACTCCTTCTCGATCTCGGAGACGCCGCCGAAGAACTGGAGCTGGATCCTGCGGACCGGCAGGTCGAAGCGGAGCGCGGCCACCGTGTGGGCGAGCTCGTGGACGAGCACCGAGGCGTAGAAGGCCACCGCGAAGAAGAGCGAGACCAGGTAGCGGCCGCCGCCGAGCTCGGGGAGCACCCGGTCGAGCTGGTTGCCGAAGAACCAGGTGATGAGCGCGGCGACCAGGAACCAGCTGGGGGCCACGTAGACCGGGACGCCATGGACCCTGCCCATCAGGAACCCGCCGCCGGCGCCCTCCTGGCGCTTGGCCTCCCGGGCGTCGGGCTGCTGGCCCTCGACGCGCGGTGTCCGGTCCGTCTCCGAGTCTCCCACCAGATCCCCTCGTTGCCTTGTGTCCTCGCGCGCGTTGGCCGTCGCCAGGTCGATCGTCCGCACGCGCGGGCTCTGCCGTCGATGGTATGCCGCCCGCGTGTCAGTGACGCGCCGTAGGGTTCGCTCCATGACTGGGTCCACCGCCACGCCTCCCAACTCACTGTCCCCGTCGAGAGCCGCGGATTTCATGCAGTGTCCCCTGCTGTACCGCTTCCGGGTGATCGACAAACTGCCGGAGGCACCGAGCGCCGCCGCGACCCGGGGCACGGTGGTCCACGCCGTGCTGGAGCGGGTCTTCGACATGCCGCCCGGGCAGCGGGTGGCGCCCAGGGCACGGGCGATGGTGGTGCGGGAGTGGGAGCGGCTGCTGGCCAAGCGGCCCGAGTTGGCCGGCCTGTTCCGCGCCGAGGGGCCGGACGAGCCCGGGGTGGACGAGGAGCGTCTCGCCGGCTGGCTCGCGGAGGCCGAGGCGTTGGTCGAGCGCTGGTTCTCGCTGGAGGATCCGGGGCGTCTGGAGCCGGCCGAGCGCGAGTTGTTCGTGGAGACCCGCCTGGAGTCGGGCCTCCGGCTGCGCGGGGTGATCGACCGGGTGGACGTGGCGCCGACCGGCGAGGTGCGGATCGTGGACTACAAGACAGGCAAGGCGCCCGGGCCGCGGTTCGAGAACGAGGCGCTGTTCCAGATGAAGTTCTACGCGCTGGTGCTGTGGCGGCTGCGGGGCACCGTGCCGCGCCGGTTGCAGCTGGTCTACCTGGGCAGCGGCGAGGTGCTCACCTACGATCCCGACGAGTCCGATCTGCGGAGCGTGGAGCGGAAGTTGGTCGCCCTGTGGGAGGCGATCCGGCGGGCCACCGAGTCCGGGGACTGGCGGCCGAACCCGACCCGGCTCTGCGACTGGTGCGACCACAAGGCGCGCTGCCCGGAGTTCGGCGGCACTCCCCCGCCCTACCCGCTGATGATCCAGCCGGCGTTGCCGGTGGAGCTGCCCGAGCAGGCCCGGCCGGGCGCGGCCGAGCCGAGCCCGTGAGTGAGAATGGTGCCCGGCGCGTCGCGCCGTCGGTCGCGTCGCCTGGCGCCGGCCGGTTCACGCCGACGATGGGTGGCCCATGCCGATCCGCGTTCTGCTGGTGGACGACCAGCCGCTGCTGCGCACCGGTTTCCGGATGATCCTCGAGGCGGAGCCCGACGTGGCCGTGGTCGGGGAGGCCGGCGACGGCGTGCAGGCGCTCGATCAGGTGCGGGCGCTGCAGCCGGACGTGGTGCTGATGGACATCAGGATGCCGCGGATGGACGGCGTGGAGGCGACGCGGCAGATCACCGGTCCCGCGAAGGACGGGCCGGTCAAGGTGCTGGTGCTGACCACCTTCGACCTGGACGAGTACGTGGTGGAGGCGCTGCGGGCCGGGGCCAGCGGCTTCCTGCTGAAGGACGCGCCCGCGGCCGAGCTGGTCCAGGCGATCCGGGTGGTGGCGGCCGGCGAGGCGATGCTCGCGCCCAGCGTGACGCGGCGGCTGCTCGACATGTACGCGGAGAAGCTGCCCTCGGGTGAGACCCCGGTGCCCGACGCGCTGAGCACGTTGACCGAGCGCGAGGTCGAGGTGCTGAAGCTGGTGGCGCGCGGTCTGTCCAACGCGGAGATCGCGGCCGACCTGTTCGTCAGCGAGACGACGGTCAAGACCCATGTGGGGCACGTGCTGACCAAGCTGGGGCTGCGCGACCGGGTGCAGGCGGCGGTCTACGCGTACGAGAGCGGCCTGGTGCGCCCGGGCCTGTAGCGGCCGGCCGCCGGCAGCCGTCAGGTGATCGTGCCGATCTCCCAGAAGCGGAAGACGGCCGAGGCGTCGAGGGACCACTGGAGCCGCTGACGCTCTCCGTGACGACGGCGTACTGCCTGCCCTGCTAGATCGGGACCAGCGACAACTCCTCGGCCACGATGTCCTGGATCTCCCCGTAGTCGTCGACGGTCTCCGCCCGGTCCGGCTGGCGCTCGGTGCGCGGGATGAGCTCCTGATCCGGTCGCTGCGGTAGCCGCCCGCCAGCACGTCGTCGGGGCCGAAGAAGGGCTCGGTGAGGTTGTCGGGGTCCGGGTAGTCGGGCACCCAGCCGCGCACGTAGGCGCCGTAGTCGCCGTCGGCCACGCCGCGCGCGAACTCGTCGGCGTCGACGCTGCGGACGGTGGCGTCGAACAGGCCGTTGGCGTCGAGCTGGGCGGCGATGTGCTCGAAGGCGGCCTCGGTGTCGGGGCCGAAGCGCGCCGAGGTGACCCACAGGGTGAGCTGGACGGGCTCCGTGATGCCCTCGGCACGCAGCGCGGCCTCGGCACGCCAGCAGTCAGGCTGGTCGCCGTAGAGGTCGTAGGGCGGTGTTGTGGCGGTGATCCCGGCGGGGACGACCGAGTAGAGCGGTTCGACGGTGCGCTGGTAGACGTCCCTGGTGAGAGCGGTGCGGTCGAGCAGCCAGGCGATGGCATGCCGCACGCCGGGGCGGCCGGTGACCGGGGCGTCGACGTTGAACACGAGGTACTGGGCCTCGGCGCTCGACCCGTCGACGACCTCGAGTCCTTCGCCGCGCCCCGAGCGGGCCGCCTCGTCGAGCTCGGCGGTGTCGGTGGCGCTGAGACCGCGGTAGGCGACGTCGACGCCGCCGTCCGCGACGGCGTCACGCAGGGCGCGCTGGTCGCCGTCGAAGAAGCGCAGGTTACCCCGGAGTTCCTGGGCTCGGCCGGTCCTCGGTAGTCGGGGCGCCGACGAACGGCGATCCAACCGACATCTAGCCGAGCGTGATGCTCTGGCCGTTGGAGCCGCCAGGCGCGTTTCATAGGTGTCCGCCTTGTGGAACACGCCGACGTCTTGTGCTCGACCTGCGTGTTCTCTGTTTCATGAGTCGTTGCAAACGATTCGACGTCTGAACGCACCCATGAAACAGTTCGGGTTGTGAGTGACGACTAAGCGCGTGGAAGCGCGCGACTGCCCGATGTCCACCTGCGCGGCGCCGGCCGGCTCGCCGTGCCGCACCGGCAAGGGGCAGGGTGGCGGTCCAGTACCACACCGCCCCGGTTCCGCCTCGTGCCCAAACTCGCCAAGGCCCTCGCGGTGGCGACCCCGGCCGTCCGTCAGCCCGGCTCCGCCTGGACCGAACTGCCCCGCCCGGCGGGCACAGGCGCCGAACCCGTCGGTCACATCCGTCTGGGGTACGCGCGGGCGTCGACCGCCCGGCAGTCGCTCGATACGCAACTCGACTCGCTCGCCGAGGCGGGTGTGCCCCGGGTGTTCTCGGAGAGGATCTCCACTCGCGCCACCCGGCGCCCCGAGTTGGACAAGGTCGTCGGGCTGGCCCGCGAGCTGCGTGCCTCCGGGGCCCGGGTCACCCTCGTGGTCCACGAGCACAAGCGGCTCGGTCGCGGCATCGACCTCGCCGCGCTGGCCGAGGACTTGAAGGCGAGCGATGTCGGTCTGGAGTTCCTGACCGGCGAACTCCGGGGCTCGCACGACCCGTCCGGCGTGGTGCTCACCGTGCTGGCCGCCCTGTCCGGGATGGAGCGCGAGTACATCCGCGACCGCACCCTCGAAGGCCACGAGTCCGCCCGCAAGCGGGCAAGACCATCGGCGGCGCCGGTGTCGCCGACGACCCCATGGTGTCCATGGCCGTACACCTGCGCGAGCAGGAGATGAGCCTGCGCGACATCGCCAAGCAGCTCGTCATCACCACGGGCACGAAGAAGGGACAGCACCCCTCACCCGCCACCGTCCTACGGATGCTCCGCGAGCACGACGAGAGAACCGCAGCCCTGGTGCTGGAAAACACGTGAGTGCTGGTGGCGCGAGCCGTTTGGGGCTGGTGACACGTTCGTTAATGGCATCCCGACTGTGGTGGGGTGAGCGTACCAAGACAGTCGAGACTGTCGCGGCGGGGTCTCCAGGCTCAGCATCACCATGTCGTACTCCAAAGGTAGCCAATGCCCCAGAGCACACCGGCGGCCACGATCGCCGCCCCGGCGATCAGCCAAGCAGGCTTACGGCGACGCCGTCGCATCCCGTCTCTTTGTGAAGGGCTGGCCGGGTGCTCCGGTGCGTTGGGGACGGTGACCGGTGCGGTGAGAGGGCGGGCCGGCTCGGTCACGGCCGCGTGCGGTGGTAGGGG
>NZ_SMKC01000669.1 GCF_004348315.1 Streptomyces sp. 8K308
TCGGAGAGGGCCGTCGCCCTGGGGGCGCGGGCCACCTGTGCGCGGAAGAGCACCGGGATCGAGGTGTCCGGTGCGGGCGTCTCGGGGCCCTGCCAGGCGGTGAGGACCTGGCGGCGTTCCTCGTCGCTGAGCAGGTCGATGTCGGTGATCGGCCGTCGTGGGTCGGCGACCACCGCAGACAGCAGCCGACGCAGCCGGGCCGCCATCGCCTCGACGGTGCCCGCATCGAACAGGCCCGTCCGGAACTCGACGCTCACCGTGACGCCCGCCGGGTCGCCTGACCGGTTCCGGTGCTCGACGAAGGAGAACATCAGATCGAAGTGGGCGGTGTGCGCCTGGGCCGGTATGTGCTCGGTGCGCAGGCCGGGCAGCAGGTGGTCGGCCGGGCCGTCCACCGCGAAGTTGACCATCACCTGGAACAGCGGATGCCGGCCCGGCACGCGTTCGAAGTTGATGGCCTCCACCAACCGGTGGAAGGGGAGGTCCTGGTGGGCGTAGGCGTCCAGGGCCGCCTTCCGCACCCGGACGAGGAGTTCGGCGAAGGACGGCTCCCCCGAGGTGTCGGCCCGCAGGACCACGGTGTTGACGAAGTAGCCGATGAGGCCCTGGAGTCGCTCGTCGACGCGGCCGGTGACGGGAGTGCCGAGGGGGATGTCGGTGCCGGCGCCGAGTCGGGTGAGCAGCGCCGCCACCGCTGCCTGGAGCGTCATGAAGGGGGTCGCGTCGTGGTCGCGCGCCAACGCGCTCAGCCGCCGATGCGTCTCCGCGTCCAGGCGCAGGGCGTACGAGGCCCCCGCGTCACCGGTGCTCTCGGACGGTGACTGGTCGTAAGGGAGGGGGAGTTCGGTGGGGAGGTCGTGGAGGGTGTCGCGCCAGTGGTCGAGGTGGTGGCGGGTGTGGGG
>NZ_SMKC01000670.1 GCF_004348315.1 Streptomyces sp. 8K308
CCAACGCCACCGCGCACCCCTCGGTCATGAAGTGGACACAAGACGCCGCATCCCTCCCTCACCCCGAGCAAATCCATGCCTGACCAGCAAGAATCAACCGATACCGTCCGGTTGAGATACGGCTTCTCACACCAGCTGGCCAGCGGTGGCCTGACACCGGCGATAAGCTGCGCCCAGACCCCGAATACCTCGCGCGAGGAAGGAGCGGTGCCAATGCCAGCGAAAGAGCGCGAAAGCACACGCACAAGGCCCCGCACCCTGGCGGAGAAGTTGCAGCTACTCCGCGAAATGAAGGTCCCCCGAGGAGAGCTGCCGCCGTCGTACGAGATCACCGCGCGCCAGATCGCTGAAGTTACCGGCGTCTCCATCTCCGGCCCGTACTTCTGGGAACTGGTAACCGGCAGAACGACGAACCCGAAGCTGCACCATCTACGAGCCCTGGCGCTGTACTTCAAGGTTCCTGTTGCCTACCTTGCCGACGACGAGGCTGACTTCGAACAACTGGAGTCGGAACTGGAGTTGCTGCACGCGATCGGACGCAGCGGAGTGCGATCGATCCAGCTCCAAGGAGTGGACGACAGCACCGCCGATCTGGCCACCATTCAAGGACTGCTCGGCAAGGTCCAACTACTGGAAAGCCTCGGGGGCGAGGAGATTCGAGAAATGGCTCTACGTTTGCGGCTACTGAACGAAGACCAGAGGAAGATGCTCGACGAAATCGCCGGAGACCCGGAACTCCTGGCAGCTCTGAAGATTGACACGGTCCGCGAGATCACACGGCACGCGTTCCACCTGTCTGACGCCAGCCAGCAGGCCGCCCTGACGATGGTCGAGCACCTCCACCGTACGGAGCAGTCCTTCGCAGCCAGGTGACGGCCCCCTCGTCGA
>NZ_SMKC01000671.1 GCF_004348315.1 Streptomyces sp. 8K308
ACCCCCTCCGCCTCGCCCAGCGCCCCGAGGCCGACGAACTCCTCGGCCGCAGCCCGCTGGCCCGCCTCGTCGGCATGCTCCTCGACCAGCAGGTGCCCATGGAGTGGGCCTTCACCGGCCCCTACACCATCGCCACGCGGATGGGCGGCGACGACCTCGACGCCCGCGAGATCGCCGCCCGCGACCCCGGGGAGTTCGCCGAGCTGCTCGCCACCAAGCCCGCGGTGCACCGCTACCCGGGCTCGATGGCGCGCCGGGTGCAGCAGCTGTGCCAGTACCTCGTCGACCACTACGACGGCGACGCCGGCGCGCTCTGGCGCGACGTCGACGACGGCCGCGAGTTGCTCCGCCGGCTCAACGCGCTGCCCGGCTTCGGCAGGCAGAAGGCCCAGATCTTCCTGGCCCTGCTCGGCAAGCAGCTCGGCGTCACCCCCGCCGGCTGGCGCGAGGCGGCGGGCGCGTACGGCGAGGAGGGCGCCTACCGCTCCGTCGCCGACATCACGGGCCCCGACTCGCTGACCCGCGTCCGCGAGACGAAACAGGCCGCGAAACGCGCCACGAAGTCGTAGCCTCCCCCTCATGCTCCTCGGGGAACTGATCGGCAAGGGCCGCACCGCGGACGTCCACGCGCTGGACGACCACCGCGTGCTACGCCGTTACCGCGACGGCCGGGACGCCGGCGGCGAGGCCGCCGTCATGACCCACCTCGCCGCCCACGGTTACCCCGTCCCGGCCGTACACCCCGGCGCGCCGACGCCCGCCGACCTGATACTCGAACGCCTCACGGGCCCCACCCTCTTCGCCTCCCTCCTCGCCGGCGACACCCCGATACCCGAGGGTGCCCGGCTCCTCGCCGACCTGCTCCGCCGGCTGCACGCCGTCCCACCC
>NZ_SMKC01000672.1 GCF_004348315.1 Streptomyces sp. 8K308
GGTCTGCGGCGAGGGAGGCACCAGGGGATGGTGCGCCCGGGGGCCGGCGGGCGTCGGGCCATCCGGGCCCGGCGCGCGGTTTCGGCCTGCGGATTACGCTTTTCGCGTGGATCTGCGCGCGCTCGACGAGCTTGACCGGCGGTTGGTCCATGCCCTGCAGCTCGACGGCCGAGCCGCGTTCACCCGGATCGGCGAGGTGCTCGACGTCTCGCACCAGACCGTCGCGCGCCGGTACCGGGCGCTGTGCGCCGCCGGGGTGCTGCGGGTGCGTGGCCTGCCGCACGCGCGTCGGCTTGGCCAGGCCGAGTGGTCGCTGCGGCTGCGGTGTCGGCCGGCGGCGGCGGCCGAGGTCGCGCGCGCCCTGGCGCGCCGCCCCGACACCAGTTGGGTGGCGCTCACCGCGACCGCCGGCGAGGTGCTGTGTGTGGCCCGCACGGCGGCCGTAGTCGAGCACGACGCGTTGCTGCTGCGCGCGCTGCCGCGTACGCCCGAGGTGCGGGAGGCCGCCGCCCGCCTCGTGCTGCGTACCCACGTCGGGGACGCGGCCGGCCGGCAGGGCCGGCTCGAGGCACTCGGCGCCGAGCGGGCCGCCGCGCTGCGCGGCCAGGCCCTGGCGGAGGGCGCGGGCTCCGAGCCGTACCGCGCGGACGCCGCCGACCGGCCGCTGTTCGCCGCGCTCGCCGCCGACGGTCGGGCCAGCGCCCGGGAGCTCGCCACCCGGGCCGGCCGCTCGGAGAGCTGGGCCAGGGAGCGGCTCGACCGGCTGCGGCGGCAGGGCGTGCTCTACTTCGAGGCCGACGTCGACGCCGCGCGCCTCGACCACCACAGCACCACCGTGCTGTGGCTCACCACCCCGCCCGCCCTGTCTCTTATACA
>NZ_SMKC01000673.1 GCF_004348315.1 Streptomyces sp. 8K308
TTACGCCGAGGACCCGCACCTGACCGCGGCGCTGGCCACGGCGTACACCCGCGGCCTACGCGGAGACCACCCCCGCTACTGGCGTACCGCCCCCCTCCTCAAGCATTGGCTGGCCCACAACCACGAGCGATGAGCGCGGCGGCACCGCCGTTGTCGGCGCACACGTACTGGTTGTTGGCGCGGGCCCGCAGGCTGTCGAAGGTGGCCGAGAACGAGATCCGGCCGGTGGTCGACGCGGTCAGCCGGACCACGATCACCTGGTCCGCAGCGCTGGCGAAGGTCTCCCTGGTGTAGGTGACGCCGTCGCGGGTGTAGCGGGTCAGGGCGATGGCGGTGGCGAGGTCGAGCTCGCGGCGGTATCCGCTGGCGGTGCCGCCGGAGGGGAACGTCAGACGCAGGTTCCCCACCGTCTGGTAGGGCATCTGGCCTCGGGGGGGCCCCATGAACTGGCTGTCGATCAGCGACTGGGCGGCGGACCACTCGTTGTTGAAGACCCGACGTCTGATCTCCGCCAGGTTGGCCCGGCCGTCCGGGGCGGCCGGGCCGTAAGGGCCGCCGCCCCAGACGGTGTCCTCGTTCAGCTGGAGCCGTTCGCTCTCCACGCCGCCGAACACCATGGCGCCGAGCCGTCCGTTCCCGATCGGCAGCGCCCGCAGCCACTCGGTGGCCGGGCCGGTGTACCGCAGGAGCGGTTCTTCGGCGAGGGGCAGGTCGGTCGCGGTGGAAGCAGTGGTGGCGGCCCGTGCGGTCGTGGCGGCGGCGCCGGCGGCCACACCGGCGGCCAGCGGAGAGGGCGAGGAAGTGCCGGCGGTTCGGGCGGGGAAGCATGTCGGCTCCTGGGCGAGGGGGCACGACGG
>NZ_SMKC01000674.1 GCF_004348315.1 Streptomyces sp. 8K308
CCCCCGAGCCCGCCCACCGCGCGCCACGCCCCGACCAACTGGCCGGCTCCCTCGGGTGACCCGGCCGACAACGAAGCGTGGTGTGGGGCTCCGCCAGATCCCGCACACCACGCCTGCCTGCCGGCTGCTGCCCTATGATGCGACGCCGTGCCCGCCTTACGCCGCTGCCGCGGCACCGCCGACGAGTACGCCGCCATCGCGGCCGTCCACCGCCGCGCCGCCGAACACGACGGCCGTGACCTCCACTCGGTGCTCGAATCCCTTCCCGGCCCCGCCGACATCGCGGCGCTCGCGGGACTCGACCAGCGCGTCGTCGAACTCGACGGCCGGGTGGTCGGGCACGTCCACCTGACCTCCTGGACGGAGGAGGACGGCACCCGGGTGTTCCTCCACCGCGGCCGGCTCCACCCGGACTTCCGCGACCGAGGACTCGGCACCACGATGCTTGCCTGGGCCGAACGCCGCGCCCGGGCGAAGGCCGTGGACCTCCCGGCCGCCAGGACGACCGTCCTCGGCGCCAACGCCAGCCGCGCCGAACCCGCCGCGACCGCGCTCCTCCTCGACCACGGCTACGCTCCGGTGCTGCGCCTCGGCGAGTACCGCCGGCCGGCGAACGCGGCGCTTCCCGAGGCGCCGTCCACTGACGTGGAGATCCGCCCCACCACCGACCCCGTCGACCACGGCCGCCTCTGGGACCTCGTCGAACTCGGCTACCACGGCCGCTTCGCCGTCCGCGTCGGCACCCCCGCCGGTCGCCAACGCTTCATCGACCGCGCCGCCGCCATGACATGGCTCGCCGCCTGGGACGGCCCCACCCTCGTCGGCTGTGCCGGCCTCGCCCCGAGCC
>NZ_SMKC01000675.1 GCF_004348315.1 Streptomyces sp. 8K308
CAGCAGTGCGTCGACGGCGGCGCCGACCCCAACGACATCCTTCCCGGCGTGACGGTGGCCGGGGTGGACGTCGGGACGTGGCTGCGCCGACAACGACACGGCTGGAAACACCTCACACAGGCGCAGCAGGAGCTGTTGGGGGATCTGGGCATCGGCCCGCTCCAGACGGCCCCTGAGGCCACTCAGGGCGCCGCAGAGGCCGTACAGGCCGAGCCGGAGGCTGGAGGTGCTGCGGTGCCGGCCGCCAGGAAGCCCACGGGCGGCCGTGGCGGCTCGTTCGAACGGGGCCTCGCCGCCGCCCACCAATACCTCGCGAGGGAGGGTCACCTGAAGGTTCCCCGCGGCCATGTCGAGCACCTGCCCCTCGAAGACGCCGCCGCCAGCGGCGGGGACCAGGAGCAGCCCGAGACGGTGCCAGTGAAGCTTGGGGTGTGGCGATCCAACATGCGGTCGAGACGGGACCGACTCACGCCCGAGCAACAGGCCGCACTCGATGAGATCGGGCTGTAGAGGCGATGGTCACGGCCGCCGGCGGCCCGCACCCCGAACCGGACGGGTGTGGGCCGCTAGTGTGTCCGGTGTCCGCCGGATGGTGGCTACTACTCGCAGCGGCCGGGGCGCCGGCGGGCGGGATGGTCGGGAAGCGCGGGTTCGGCGTCGCTGTCCTATTCGAGGTCGCAGCCCTCGCAGGACAAGAACGATCTCGCTTCTTCGTGAAAGAGGTCACGTAGGGGGCGTTGTGGCGGTGGGATGAGCCCATGGCTGTCCGTCTTTCCTCGCGCTCCCGTCGTCAGCACTTACAACGTTCCGCCCGCAGAAGAAACGCTCGACCACGGCCAGCGGCGG
>NZ_SMKC01000676.1 GCF_004348315.1 Streptomyces sp. 8K308
GCGACGCGGCTCTTCGTCGACCACCGCGAGTTGCTGTTCTCCGTCGTCTACAACATGCTCGGCAGCGTCGCCGACACCGAGGACGTGCTCCAGGAGACCTGGCTGTCCTGGGCCGGCAAGAACCGCCGGGCGCCGCTGGCGGAGATCGGCAATCCGCGCGCCTACCTCGTACGCGTCGCGGTGAACCACGCGCTCGCCCGGCAGGCCGCCATCGCCTCCCGCCGTGAGACCTACGTCGGTCCCTGGCTGCCCGAGCCCCTGGTCGCCGACGCCGCCACCGGCCTCGCCCCGGATACCGCCGACCACGCGGTACGTACGGACTCGGTCTCCATGGCGATGCTGGTGGTCCTGGAGATGCTCACACCGCTGGAACGGGCGGTGTTCGTCCTCCACGAGGTGTTCGGCTATCCCCACACCGAGATCGCCGGCATGCTCGACCGCAGCCCCGCCGCCGTACGTCAGCTCGCCCACCGAGCCCGCGCCCATGTCCACACCCGCCGCCCCCGGTACCGCGCGCACCCCCGCGTCCGGCGGGAGGCGACCGAGCGGTTCGTCGTGGCCGCCCTCGGCGGCGACCTCCACGCGCTCATGGAGATCCTCGCCCCGGACGTGACGGTCTGGATCGACGGCGGAGGCGCGCGGCAGGCGGCCGGGCTGCGCCCGGTCCACGGCCGGGAGAAGGCCGCTCGCATGCTGGCCGGCTACGCCACCCGACGCACCGAGGACATGGACATCCGCTACCGCCGAGTCAACGGCGACGACGCGGCGGTGCTGTTCGCGGGGGACTCCCCGTATGCCGTGATGGTCATGGATCTCACCCCTGACGGCGACC
>NZ_SMKC01000677.1 GCF_004348315.1 Streptomyces sp. 8K308
GCCGCGGGGAAGTTCGGGCGCGGCCCGTCAGCGTTGTCGGTGGGTGTTGAGGCGGGCGGCCTGGCGTGTCAGGTGGGCGCGCTCGGCGAGGTTGGGTGCCTTGTGGGCCGCCTCGGCGTACAGTCGTGCCGCCGTCGCCAGGTCGCCGTCGCGTTCGTGGAGGTAGGCGGCTACCGCGGTGTGGCGGGGGAGTGAGGTGTCCAGCGTCGCGAGCGCCGTCAGGCCGGCGCGCGGTCCGTCGGCCTCGCCGACGGCGACCGCGCGGTTGAGCTGGACGATCGGGTTGTCGGTCAGGCGGGTGAGTTCGTCGTACCACTCGACGATCTGCGCCCAGTCGGTCTCCTCGGCGGTGGGCGCGTCGGCGTGGAGTGCCGCGATGGCGGCCTGGGCCTGGAACTCGCCGAGCCGGTCGTGGGCGAGGGCCGCCTGCAGGATTCCGACGCCCTCGGCGATCGAGGTGGTGTCCCAGTGGCCGCGGTCCTGCTCGGCGAGCGGCACCAGGCTGCCGTCGGGCGCGGTTCTGGCGGCGTGCCTGGCGTGGTGGAGCAGCATGAGGGCGAGCAGTCCGGCCACCTCGGGGTGGTCGATGCGGGCCGCGAGCTGCCGGGTGAGCCGGATGGCCTCGGCGGCGAGGTCGACGTCGCCGGAGTAGCCCTCGTTGAAGACGAGGTAGAGGACGCGCAGCACGGTGGCGACGTCGCCCGGCCGGTCGAAGCGCACGCTGGAGACGGTGCGTTTGGCCCGGCTGATTCTCTGTGCCATGGTCGCCTCGGGCACCAGGTAGGCCGCGGCGATCTGGCGGGTGGTCAGCC
>NZ_SMKC01000067.1 GCF_004348315.1 Streptomyces sp. 8K308
AGCCGCGGCCGGCCCATGGCCCGGCCGGTGACCGGGGCGGACCAGGCCCGGGCTTTGCCCCCTCCCGAGCCGGCCCGCCGGGCCGAAGGACCACGCCCCCGCGGCCTCGGCGGCGTAGCCGCGGCCGGCAGCCCGTGGCCCGGCCGCCCCAACCCGGAGCGGGCGGTGGCCCTGCCGGGCCGGCCTGGTGGCCCGCTCCCGCAGCCGTAGCTCCGGCCAAGGAGCGGACCCGGCCTGCCGGCCTGCCCGGCCGCGCTGCCGCGGCCCGCGAGCGGAGCGCGGGCCGTCCGGCGTCCGGCCGGTGGGGGTGTCGGGCTTGGCCGGAGGGTCGTCGTGGGATGACAGCGGGGGCTACCTGTCGGTAACTTCGGAAGTGCCCGCTCGTCCGACGCTGGGAGGAACCATGCCGGAAGCCGTCATCGTCGCCGCCGCCCGCTCGCCCATCGGCCGCGCCTTCAAGGGCTCGCTCAAGGAACTGCGCCCCGACGACCTCACCACCACCATCGTCCGGGCCGCGCTCGACCAGGTGCCGGAGCTCGATCCGGCCGACATCGACGACCTGCTGCTCGGCTGCGGCATGCCCGGCGGCGAGCAGGGCCACAACCTGGGCCGGGTGGTGGCCGTCCAGCTCGGCCTCGACCGGCTGCCCGCCTGCACGGTCACCCGGTACTGCGCCTCCTCGCTGCAGACCACCAGGATGGCCTTCCACGCCATCAAGGCCGGCGAGGGCGACGTCTTCGTCTCGGCCGGCGTGGAGATGGTGTCCCGCACGGTCAAGGGCTCGTCCGACGGCCTGCCCGACACCCGCAACCCGCTGTTCGCCGACGCGGAGGCCCGCAGCGCCCGCCGCGCCGAGCAGGGCGGCGAGGGCTGGCACGACCCGCGCGAGGACGGGCTGCTGCCCGACGTCTACATCGCCATGGGCCAGACGGCCGAGAACCTGGCCCGCCTCAGGGGCGTGACCAGGCAGGAGATGGACGAGTTCGGGGTGCGCTCGCAGAACCTCGCGGAGAAGGCCATCGCGGACGGCTTCTGGCAGCGCGAGATCACCCCGGTGACCACCCCGGACGGCACGGTGGTCGCGGCCGACGACGGCCCGCGGCCCGGCGTCACCTTGGAGGGCGTCGCGGCGCTCAAGCCGGCCTTCCGGCCGGACGGCCTGGTCACGGCGGGCAACTGCTGCCCGCTCAACGACGGCGCCGCCGCGCTGGTGATCATGTCGGACCGCAAGGCGCGCGAGCTCGGCGTCACCCCGCTGGCCAGGATCGTCTCCACCGGCGTCTCCGCGCTCTCGCCGGAGATCATGGGGCTCGGCCCGGTGGAGGCCAGCCGGCGGGCGCTGGCCCTGGCCGGGCTCACGATCGACGACATCGATCTGGTCGAGATCAACGAGGCGTTCGCCGCCCAGGTCATCCCCTCCTACCGCGAGCTCGGCATCGACCTCGACCGGCTCAACGTCAACGGCGGGGCGATCGCCGTCGGCCACCCCTTCGGCATGACCGGGGCCCGCATCACCGGCACCCTGCTCAACTCGCTGCGCTGGCACGACAAGCGGCTCGGCCTCGAGACCATGTGCGTCGGCGGCGGCCAGGGGATGGCGATGGTGCTGGAACGACTGGCCTGAGCACCGCGGGCGCGCCCACCGCCCCGCGCCCCGGCTCTTTACAGACGTGAGACCGAAGCGGACCCGGGATGTGATCCACGCCGGCGCCCCGGGAGAAGGGGCAGGTCAGCGCGGCGACGGGGGCGCGTTTCGGACCAAAGACCTATCCCATTCATGACGTTTTGCACTGCACGGCGTGGCCGCGACCCGGAAACCTGAGATAAGAAGTCAGGGACAAGAGTCTTCTGGGAGCGAGTCCGTGAGCGCCATATCCGTGATCCTGCTGGTGGTCGCAGGCACCTGCGTCGCCTCTGTCGCCCTGGGCGCGCTGACCCTGCGCACCGCGCACGCCATGCGCCGCGAGCTGCGCGAGCTGCGGGCCGAGCTGCTCGCCGCGCGCGGGCTGCCGGCCGCCAGGCCCGTGCCGCCCGAGGAGATCCGCACGGCCGTCGCCGCCGCCCTCGCCGACGAGCGGGAACGCGAGCTGGCCGAGGCCCGCGCCTACTGGGCCGAGCAGGACGCGAGGGACAGCGAGGGCCCCGGCGGGCTGCTCGCCGGCCGGGGCCTCGGCTACGAGGTCGCGGAGGCCGACGAGGAGCTGCTCGACGCACTCCTCGAGCGCTACCTGCTCAGCGACTCCGGCTATCTGCCCGGCGCGCCGCGCACCGCCCGCGAGGGCGCCTCGTTCATTCCCAGGCAGGCCGACGACGAGCCGGCGGAGAGCGAAGAGCAGTCCCTCGACCCGGTGGACGGCACCGAGGACGGCGAGTCCGCCGAGCTGGCCGCCGCCCGGCGCCGGCACCCCTCGCACCCCGGCTTCACGCTCACCGGGGAGGCCGTGGAGCGCGGCGGGGACCGCTCCCCCCGCGACGAGCAGCGGCACACCGCCGACCGGCTGACCCGGCTCGCCGAGGCCCGCACCCCGCTGGCCGACGTCCGGCACGGCCCGATGGGCACGCTCGACGTGCTGCTGTTCGCGGACGGCACGACGCTCTGCCTCACCCCGAGCCACCAGGAGGCCGCCGAGCGGCTCGCCGAGGCGGTGCGGGCCGGCGAGGAGCCGGTGCTGATGGGCGGCTCCGGCTTCTCCGGCGCCTACGCGCTGACCTTCTCCTACGGCGCCGAGAGCGTCTACCTGCTGGCGGACCGCGTGGTCGCCTCCACCTACCGGAACGACTGAGGCATGACCCTGGAGGATCTCTACGCGGCAGTCGACGCGGCCGCCGACCGGCTGCGCACCCTGCCGGAGAGCCGGCTGCGGCGTGGCGCGGCGGCCGACGGGCTCGCCCTCGCCGGCGAGCTCACCAGCCGCGCCCAGCGCCTCGAGGTGCCGTACGGCGCGCCGCGCCGGCTCCCGGAGGTCGGCATCTACGCCGTGGGCGACCAGGTGGCCGTCTGCGGCTACGACCTGGCGCGGGCCGTCACGGACGCCGGGGACGACGACCAGGCCGCCAGGCGGGCGCTGGCCGAGGCGCTGGAGCTGCTGGAGCGGTACCGGTGAGCCGCCGCCGGTGAAACGCCGAGGGCCCGGCGAGACGACGTCTCGCCGGGCCCTCGACCAGCCGTGGGTCAGTCCCCTTGCAGGATGGCCACCAGGCGCAGGAACTCCAGGTAGATCCAGACCAGGGTCAGGGTCAGGCCGAAGGCGGCCAGCCAGGCCTCCTTCTCCGGGGCACCGTAGGCGATGCCATCCTCGACCTGCTTGAAGTCCAGGGCGAGGAAGCAGGCGCCGAGCACCACGCCGGCGATGCCGAACAGGATGCCGAGGCCACCGTCCCGCAGGCCCAGGCCGTTGCCCCCGCCGATCATGGCCACGATCAGGTTGACCATGGAGAGGAGGACGAAGCCGAGGGCCGCGGCCAGCACGAACTTGGTGAAGCGCTGGGTGACGCGGATGATCCGCTGCTTGTACATGAACAGCACGCCGGCGAAGACCGCCATGGTGCCGATGACGGCTTGCATGGCCGCGCCGGGCGCCACCGCGTTGATCGCGTTGCTGATGGCGCCGAGGAAGAGGCCCTCCGCGACGGCGTACGCCATGATCAGCGCGGGGGACGCCTCACGCTTGAAGGACTGCCACAGGCCGAGGCCCAGCGCCACCAGGGCGAAGAGCACGCCGAGGCCGACCGGCATGTCGGTGATCCAGGCGGCCGCCGCGGCGACGACGACGGTGCCCAGGGTGATGGCGGTGCGGGAGACGACGCTGTCGATCGTCATCACACCGGCGCGAGTGGGGGCGGGCGGCACGAATCCGCCAGCGGAGCCCACCTGCGGCTGCGCATACGGGTTACCCGGCTGCGCGTAGGGGTTGGTCGGGCTACCCGCGTACGGATTCCCGGTCTGCAGCTGCGGCCCGGCGTTGAAGCCGGCGTAGCCACCGTCCCGACTGAACCCCCGACGCGTGAAGACCGGGTTGCTGCTCCTCATCTCACTCCTCCATGGCCGCACGGCACGACCTTGACCACCAGAGTAATGCGTTAGCAAAGACTGCACGGTAGTGCAGTAGGAGAAACGAGCGAAAGGGGTTTGAAGGTTCCCGTACCGGACCGTAACCACACTGTCGGCTCCCCGGCCCCCGAACGGCCTCACGCGGGCGGTGGGGGCGGCCCGTCCGCCCCCACGTCAACGCCGTGGCGCCTGGTGTGCCCGGAGCCGGACTTGAACCTGTAAGAGCCCCCCTCCTGACCTGCGGAGATGCCAGAGCGCCCCTGTCACCTGGGGAAACGGGGCCGATCGAGCCGGTTCCAGCCCGAGACAGACCGATCGAAGGGGCGGTTGGTGCACCCGGCGCACCCACGGGTGCACCAACAAGAATCGGGCCCCGGTGCCCTTCGGTAGGCCCCTGACCGTGCCCTCCTGGACCATCGTCACGCTGCGGGCGTCCCGTCAGCTTCGCACCGTCGGGGTGCCCCTGCCGCCTCTTCGGTGGGCGGCCTGACGGCATTTCTGCTGCTGTGCCGAGCCAGGTAGCCGCTCCGATCCCCTGTGCTTGCACGCAGGACCCCCGTCTCCGCAGCGGAAGCCGTCCCCGGCTCTCGTCGGTGGACGGCTTACGAGAACATGCAGAACGCCTTCGCGCCCGAGCGGAAGACCACCCCGACGCCCGGATGAGACGGCGGCTGCTCGCGGTCCGAGTAGCCATACGTCCGCAGGATCTCCTTCGAGCCGGCGTTGGACAAGATGGCCGCCAGGTCCAGCTCGATGTCGCGGGCCTCGGCAAAGTTTCGCCGGAGGTACGAAGCCCTGTCCCAAGGCGCATTGGCACCCGAGGACACAATCCCGTTCCCTACACCACCTGATGCGAGAGATCACCGAATGACTCACACCCGCCCACTCACGGGCAAGCAGCTCGCTGGCATCGCCACCTGGCGGAAGTCCAGCTACTCAGACGGAACCGGGCAGAACTGCATTGAAGTCGCAGACCTAACCAGCACTGCCTACCATGGCTTTGCCGTGCGCGACTCCAAGAACCCGACCGGGCCAGCCCTGCTGCTCGCCTCGGAGCGGTTTACAGCGTTCGTCAGGGCCCTTCAGGAGGGCTCAGACATCGGCCAGCTCCCCTGATCCGACTCTGCGCACTGCGGCCCCGCCCTCATCGAGCGAAGGCGGGGCCACTGCTCGTTGTACGTGCCCCGAACGGCACCACCAGAATCGGCTGGTCAGAAGAAAGTGACTTCTGGGAACTGTCCGGAGGGACCGTCCAGCAACCCGTGGTCGCGGTCGCGCAGCCAGAGGTCGAAGAACGCCTTGACGTAGGCCCGCTGGGCAGCGATCGAACGGTCCGGGGCGATCGTTCCGACGGGGGTGAACTCCGTGGTGATGACGCCGGCCTCCACCATCTGGGGGAAGAGGACCTGAGCATCGGTGTAGCTGCCGTGGGTAGAGCCGACGAGTGACACGAAACGTCGCCAGCCACTGAGGCTGTACCAGAACTCGGTCATCATCCGGCCGAGTTCGTCGGGGCCTTTGCCGTTGCTGCTCATGATCATGAAGGGGCGCCCGCCGATCCGGCGCGCGATGTCGGGCACCTGTTCGGTGAGGGTGGCCGGGGAGACGTGGCCGTCCAGGTCGAGCCCCGCCGTGATCCGGTCGTCATGGGCCATGCTCTGTCCGGTCGTGGCTCCACCGACCGAGTGGCCGAACATGCCGACCCGGGTCAGATCCAGGCTGCGGGCCAGGCCGGCGGGCAACGGGCGCTGCCCCGCGTCAGGGTTTCCACCCCCGGCCAGCACGGCGAGCGTGTCGAGGAGGAACAGGGCGTCGCCGTAGCGCAGCCGCACCATGGCCGTCGGGCCCTCCGGCAGGATGGGGCGGGCAGTCTCCACCCGTTCGCCGGGGAACTCCACCTCGCCAGCGTCGTAAGTGTGGTCGATGGCGACGACGACATAGCCGTGGCTGGCCAGGTCCTCCACCAGGACGGTCCCCTCCGCGCGGTCCGCCGTCGCGCCCGGCGAGTACAGGACCACGGGGTAGGGCCCGGCGAGACAGTCGGCGGCGGTGTCCTGGTGGGCGTGGGTGACGGGGAAGTCGACGGCGTCCAGCGAGACGTCGAAGCCCTCCGTCGCGATCGTTTGCAGTTCCGCCTCCCGGCGGGGCCGGTAGGCCCTCAGGGTCGCGGGGGTCATCCAAGGAGCTAGCTGGCCACCTGCCCTGGCGTGCGCCGGGTACCACACGCTGACCATCAGCTCGCGGGGGTGCGAGTCGGACGACCAGGGGTCCTGGCGGGCGTGATCGATCAGATGCAGGGAGGTCGTGCCGATCCGGTGCCGGCCTGTCAGCGCGGGCAGGGTCAGCAGCGTTCGGGCCGACCCCGGGTGGCCCAACGCGCTCGCCGGTCCCACTGGCAGCGACAACACTGAGGCGAGCGCCGCCGCGCCGCCGAGCAGGCCGCGACGGCTGAGGGTGCCCCCGCGGGGCCGGTGGCTCTGATGGCTTTGTCTGCTCATGGGCTTGGGTCTGCCTTCCACGCTTCTGCGGGTCTGCTGGAGGCCGCGACAGCGACGCGGCTGACAGGAGGTTTACGCGAGCGGTGGTTTCATCGCGGTATCACCGGCGGCCGGTCCGGTGGAGGGCCGCCCCGGCCGGGGAGGAAGGAAGCGAGGAACGGTGCGGGTGCTCGTCATCGAGGACGACGCGGAGCTGGCCGAGGCGGTGGCCGTCGGCCTGCGCCGGGCCCGGATGGCCGTCGATGTCGCGTTCAACGGACCCGATGGGATGGCGCGGGCTCTGGAGAACGACTACGACGTGATCGTTCTGGACCGGGATCTGCCGGGCATGCACGGTGACGACATCTGCGCCGGACTCGTCGCCGACGGACGTCGCAGCCGGGTACTCATGCTCACAGCGGCGGCCACCACTGAGGACCTCGTGCACGGACTCGGACTGGGGGCCGACGACTACCTGCCCAAGCCGTTCGACTTCCCGGTACTGATCGCCCGCATCGGCGCGTTGCTGCGCCGCGCTCAGCCCGCCATCCCCCCGGTTCTGCGGCACGGTGACCTCACGGTCGACACGGCGCGCCGCACCGTCAGCCGGGGCGGCCGGCGGGTGGAGCTCACGCCGAAGGAGTTCGGCGTGCTCGAACTGCTGCTGGCCTCGCAGGGCCGGACCGTCTCGGCCGAGGAACTACTGGAGCGCGTGTGGGACGAGGCCGCCGACCCGTTCACCAGCGCGGTCAAGCTCACGATCAGCCGGTTGCGGGCCAAGCTCGGCTCTCCTCCACTGATCGAGACCGTGGCCAAGTCCGGCTACCGGATATGACGGCGCCCTCGCGCCCCCGCAACCGGCGCTCCCTGCGGCTGCGCCTGACCGCGCTCTACAGCGTTCTCTTCCTGCTGTCCGGCGCGGTGCTGTTGGCCCTCACCTACCTGCTGGTATTCCACCCGGCTGACGGGGTCCTGGCCACCGGGGGGCGCGACGGGGGCAGCGTCATCGGCCCGCGAGACGGCCGGCCCACAGACGCGGAACTCTGGCTGGAGAGCGACGGCCTCACCGAGGAACAGCTGCGGGCCCAGGCGGACAGGCTCGAAGTCCAGGCGCGCCGCCAACAGACGGCCGACCGGCACCGTTTCCTCATCCGATCGGCGATCGCCCTCGTCGTCCTCGGGGTCCTCTCCGTCGTGGTGGGCTGGGTCGTCGCCGGCCGCCTGCTGCGCCCTCTGCGCACGATCAACGACAGAGCTCGGGAGATCTCGGCCGCCAGCCTGCACGAACGCCTCTCGCTTAACGGTCCCGACGACGAACTCAAGCGGCTGGGCGACACCATCGACGCGCTGCTGGCGAGGCTGGAGGCGTCCTTCCAGTCGCAGCGCCAGTTCGTCGCCAACGCCTCGCACGAACTGCGCACCCCACTGGCCCGGCAGCGGACCCTGGGACAGCTCGCTCTGTCCGACCCCGAGGCAACCATCGACTCCCTCCGAGCAGCCCACGAGCGTGTGCTCGCGGCGGGCCGGCAGCAGGAACGGCTGATCGAGTCCCTCCTCACTCTCACCCGTAGCGAGGGAGGGCTCGACCGACGGGAGTTGTTCGATCTGGCCGATGTGACCGCCCTGATCGTCCATGCTCGCCACCCCGAGGCCGAACAACGAACCCTGCGTGTCACCAAGACACTTGGCCGCGCCCCAGTCAGGGGCGATCCCCGCCTTGTCGAGCACCTGATCGGCAACCTGGTGGACAACGCCCTGCGCCACAACGCCGCGCCAGGCTGGGTCGAGGTCACGACCGACAGCAGCCTGGGACGTGCCACCCTCTCCGTCGCCAACACCGGACCCGTGATCCCGGAATCGGAGATCAGCCGGCTCTTCCAACCCTTCCAGCGACTGGGCACAGACCGCACCCACCACGACACGGGGCTGGGACTCGGTCTCTCCATCGTCCGGGCGATCGCCACGGCCCACGACGCGGACATCACAGCCCAGCCCCACCCGGCAGGCGGCCTGCGGATCACTGTCACCTTCCCCGGCGGCCACGCCTGACGGGCAGGCAGGGCGACGCGGCACGTGCGCCAGGCCCGTGGGGGACGAGGGCGCTCCGGGAGAGGGCCACGAAGCTCGGTGCGGGTGCCGATCGACGGACCGCCTCGGAGACCGTCTCCCGTTCGGCCTGCGGATCCAGTTCAGCGATCAGGGCGCCGATCACTGCGATGGGGTCGCGTCCGTCGTCGTCCGGGCACTTGCCGCATCGCGGCCGCCCGGTCCGGTCGCGTGAAGCGACCCGGCGGGTGTTTCCGCAGGCAGCACACGGCTCGGGCTGTGGCCGCCCGCAGTTCCAGCAGTACCAGTCCTGGCCGCGGCGCTGGAGGGTTCGCATCTGCCTGCCGCATTCGGCGCAACACGGCGGCGAGACCGTCTGGGCCCCGGCCTCACGCAGGGCGATGAGCAGGTCGCCGACGGCCCTGGGCGCCGGCGAGCGACCGTCGTTCAGCACACGAGGATGCTCAGTGAGATGTGCCGCGAGGAGGCGTGACTGTCACCCACAATCGCCGGACCCCTCCCCGAGTCGCCACGGTCGGTGGTGCAATAAGCACGTGGAGGAGCCGATCCGTCATCCCCTCACCCCGACGCGGTACTCGTGCCAGGGCCGGACCGCGACGATGACGTACTTCCCCGGCAGCGCCGCCCGGCGCTGATAGCGCAGCACCCGCTGCAGGGCGTCACTGTGCCAACCCACCGGGTTCGCCGCGTGCTCGGCGATCGTTGTCTTTCTCGCATGGCTTCCACTACCTCGCTCCGGGATCGCCAACGATGAGCAGCGCCCCCCACGGAGTTCGTGGACTCGCGGAGGGGCGACCGAGGCGTTTCACGCCTGCGTGCGTCGCGCTCACCTGGACGACCGCGGCGCGCCGTCCGGTCAGGGCCGGCCGCTGTGGCGCAGCCGGAGCCGGCGCCGGGGATGCGAACGCAGCACGGGGTGGAGGTCCCAGCCCTGCTCCGAGGCGACACGCAGGACGTAACCGGCGCCCGCGCCTCGGAAGTAGTGCACTCCGAGGTCCAGATCGCGCTGGAGACCGCGGGAGGTCTCCACCAGCCGGGTCTTCCTGGCGATGTGACGGTCCACGCGCGCCCGGTAGTACGCCGAGTCGCCCTCCCGCACCAGCGCCACCGGGGTCACGCACCAGCGGGGAATGAACGGCACCCGGCCCAGTGTGGCGTCCAGCACCCGTATCGCGCCGTCCTCGGTGCGCGGCAGCACGTAGACGATTAGTTGGACCACCGTGGTCACGCCGTAGAAGCAGGCCGCGAGGGCGATCCACACCACCCACCACAGCGGCAGGAACACCAGGGTCAGGGGGAGCAGCAGCAGCCAGCGCAGCGCGGCCGGCCGAACGGGGAGCGGTCTCCAGGCAGGGGCGTCGTAGTCATGCACGGACAGCGTTCTCCCCCGGGTTTGTCATGGCGCTTGACGGCGTGCCACGAGTCTACGCCGAACCCCGGGCGGCTCACGCGGCCCCGGGGTTCACTGCGCAGCACACCGTTCGCGTCGCAGTACACGCCGCCGGCGGCCGCGGTGAGGTCACAGGCGTAGGGCCAGGCGGCGGTGGCCGCGGTCACGGGGGAGCTGGCGGAGCCGTCTCCGGACAGGCCGCATCCAACGTTGACGGTGGCGGCGCCAGTCGGCACGTACAAGCCGTCGGGTCCGAGCGTGAGGTTGTTGCCGGCTCGGGGCGAGAGCACGACGCCGATGGTGCCGCTCGCAGGGTCATAGGCGACGCCGTCCAGGCCGGCGAGGCAGGGCCGCACGTCGGCGCAGGGTACCTCGGCGTTGACGATTATCGGGTTGGCGGTGCTGCCCGTGCCGTCGATCGTGACGTTTCTGCCGGGGCGGATCACGCAGGTGCAGTTCCCGCCGCCGGCGCCGCAGCCACATCTGGCCAACACACCCTCCTTATGGTGTGTATGGCCCGACCCAGAACCAGCGGCTCGGGCCCGAGTGTAGCCGCGGGCCTCCGGATGCGGTCCGGACATGCTGCCCGGACAGCGAGGACAGAGGACGGGACGGCTCCGGGGCGGGCCGTGGGGCCGGTCGGCCTGCGCTGACATGCACCGGGGGCGCCGTGCGCGCGTGTCCGGGCAGCGTGTCGCATCCGGTCAGCCGTAGAGCTCGACCACCACCAGGCCGTGGCCGCCGGGCGCCCCGTCATACGGATCCTCGTAGGACAAGGCACCGCCAGCACCGGCGCCTCGGCCGCGCGAAGTCGTGCCGGCGCCGGCGCTGGCACGCGCGACGCCGCCGTAGCCCCACCTCGAGTCACCACCGGCACCCGACAACCCAGCGTTCCCAGCCATCCGCAGGGCTCCTCCGCTGGCGCTACCACCGATGGTGAGCTGCCCGACGCCGCTGATCGCCGCGTTGACGCCGCTCACCGCGTACGGGGTCGTGCCGGTGACCATGTTCGCTGTGCCGCCGCCCCCCGGGCGCGGTGCAAAACCCGCCGAAGCTGCTACTGCCGCCGGCGCCGCCGGGGTTGTTGCGGATCCCCGCCGCGCCCCCCTCGCCCACCACGACGGTCTCCACCGCGCCGAGCGCCGACGCCTCGATCAGCGACTCGGAATACCCGCCGCCGGCCCCGCCGGGGCGGGCGGTGCACTGGCCCGCTGAGGCGTCCGCGCCGGCTGACCCGCCGCCTGCTCCCTGCACCTGGACGCGGACCCGGGCAAGCCACGGGTAGTCGCTCCTGCGGAACTGATGAACACCCACATCCAGGTAGATGCGGCGCTCACGCAGGCCCTGTTGGCCGGCCCGGAGGCAGAGTTCGCCGGTATCCGTGATCGTGAAGTACTCGGGGCACACGCAGACCTGCGCCACGGGACCCTCCCAGGAGGTGTGCGGCCCGGCCCACAACCAGCGGCTCCCGGCCATCGTAGGCCGACCAGGTCAGGCAGATACCGCGGTGGCGGTGCAGTGCACGTGCACGTCGACGGCCGGCGTCGGACTCCGGCCGTCGACGGCCGGGCGCCACACCCTCACCGTCGCGCCGGCTTCGTTCAGTTCCTCGAGCACGGCCGTCAGCACACCGGTGCCGGCCGGCAGCGCGGTCAGCACCGGCGGCGCGGCGAACAGGCAAGGGAACTCCCATCGGGCACGGCCGTGTTCATCGGTGGTGATGACAGCCGCTGTCGGCCGCGCGGACCGTGTGAGGGCCGATGGTGGGGGCGTCGCCGGCGTGCTCTCCTCCGACTCCTTCGACGCCGCCGGGCGGCCGGTCCGGCGGATCGTCGCTCGGGAGCGTCGGTCCAGGTCCCGCAGGATGCCGGCCAGGGTGTTGCCGGGCAGCCGATGCCCAGGGGTGCCGCGATGCGCCATCAGCTCCCGGCCTCCGCTCCGGTCGCCGCCAGCTGCACCTGGACGCTTTCACTGCCCGGCTGGCCCGCTGTGCCGCCCGCTTCCCGGACCCGCACGCCGACGATCTTCAGCCGTTGGCTGAGCACGCGGCAGGTGGCCGTGCTGGTGACGTCCAGGCACCAGCCGGGCACGAGTCGGGACACGTTGACCGGCGCGTCCGGACTGAGGGTGACCTGGGCGGAGTCCAGCCACACCGGCACCGAGCGCGAAGAGCGCAGGAGCGCGCGGGCGGCGGCCTCCGCCGAGGGCCTGTCGGGGATGGAGTTCTGCTGCACGTAGCGCTCCAACAGCCCGTAGTACTCGTCGATGTCGCCGACCTCGCCCATCACGTCGGCCTCTTCGTCACCGGCCACGATGATCCGCGTCGCCAGAGCGGCGCCGTCCTCGACCACGGTCAGGCCGGCCGGTAGGTCCATGTCGGTGAGTTGACCGAGCGACACCGTGTGGGTCTCCGGCAGCAGCACGATGGTGTGGCCGACCACGGTGTAGTCGATGCCGGCCTCGGCCAACTCCCGCAGGTGGTCGCCGGTCTGGCCCACGTCGCGGGTGTAGCTACGTGCTCCGCGCACACCGGCCGGTGCGACGATCTGCACCTCGTGCCCGGGGTCGGCCGGCGCGTACCCGTCCTCGATCAACCAGGCGGCGATGTCGGCCAGGTCGGAGTCGCCGCCGAAGTCCACGCTCTGGTGGGGGACTCGGCGGTCGAGGATCGCGGCGATGTCGGCCGCCTGAATCTCCAGGCCGTCGCTCGTCCACTCAGGCCGAAGGATCGGCCCGTCCCACACGAACTCGCCGTCGCGCCAGATCACGAGCCGGTGGCGCCAGGCCCTCACCTCGCCGAGGCGCTCGCAGCAGTCACCGTCCGGCGAGATCGTGACGCTGGCGGTGCTGGTGTCGTCCAGGGTCCGGGTCCACTCCACGGCGGTGAGGGTCTGGGCTGGCGCGATCGTCGCGCCGGAGCGGTCGACGATGGCGGCGCTGTGGGATCCGCAGCCCGCGGTGGCCATCAGTACCCCCTGCCCGACACGGAGATCGTCACCAGCGCGTCCTGCGCTGGCGGGTTCATCGTAGAGCTGGGCCCGGTTCCGCTGACGCTCGGCGTCGTCCTTGGCATGCATGTCCATCACGGCTTCAGCCGCGTTGAGCATCCGCTTCAGCGGCCACTCGTGCGGGTTGATGCCCGCGAGCGCGAGCTGGCCGTCCCACGTCTCCCAGGAGTCGGCGATGGCGCGGCAGAGTCGGTGGATGACGTAGGAGGGCGGCCACCGCCGTACAGCTCGATCGCCCATTCGAGGAGGCCGACGAGGATCCGGTCCGGCAGCGGCATCGAGGCGTCGACAACCTCGGCGCCCTGCGTGTCGGCCGCCAGTTCCCCGGCGTCGTCCGGGTTCTGGAATGTGGCGAGGACCTGGCCGTCTCGGACGACGTCCCAGCGGGCGAACATGCTGGCGGACTCGGGCACCATCACGCTGGCGATGAACATGCGGATCGCGGTGGTGGTCATGCGCATCGCGCTGGCGGTCACGCCGGCCAGGTTGTTCAAATCCACCCCGCCGTCTTCGAGCCGGTTCTGCAGGGCCTCGTAGTTGGTGACGAACTGGTCGCCCATGACCTCGGGCTGAAAAGCCAGCTCGGTGCCGCCGACGTCTGCGATGTGAGGCTCGGTGTGAAGGGCGAACGCTTTGCGGGCCATGGGGGCACTCCCGGAGCAGCCTGGTGCGGGTGCCCGGCCCACAACCAGCGGCACCGCCAGGGTAGCGGCTGCTCAGCGGCCCCAGCGGAGCGCGCGGGCCAGGAAGTTGTTCGCCCGGGTCCCGGGGTGCCGCACGTAGGCGGCGAACACGCTGCGCCCGCCGACAGTGAAGCGGAGCGCACGCCGGCGCCGGGGCCGGATGATGTGCGGCCGGGTTCCGTCCAGCACGTAGCGGACGGCCGGGTGGTCGCAGCGAACCACGCCGGTCAGGCCGCGGGGCCCCTCTTCGATCCGGGTGTCGACGTAAGCGCCCAAGCGCCCGGGCGCCTCGCGGCGGGCGATGCTGGCGACCCGCTCGGTGCGCCGACGCAGGGCGCGTTCAGCCCGGCCGCCGCGAGCCCGCACGAGCCGCTGGAGCCGGCCGGCGTCGATCCTCACCTCAACAGCCACATCAGGACACCTCCCCATCTGGGCACTTCGAGCAGCCCGGCAGCGCCACGGTGACGCGCTGCTCGATGCCGACGCAACCGCCTTCCGGACCGACCGTGCGCTGCGTGCCGAGGACGAAGCGCCGGCCGCGCCGGCCGCCGCCGGTGGCGGGGAGGCAGCACAGCAGCGCGTTGTAGACCGTGACCGCGTCCACGTGCAGGATCCTGGCGGCCGCGTTCAGGTCGGTGCACCGGGGCGGGCAGCCCGTCTCGTCCGGCATCGGGGCGCACCGCAGCAGGGTGATGACGAGCTCGACGGCGGTGACCGGCGGCGGAATGCAGCCGCGGGCGCCTTGGACATCCCTGTTCTCTGCCGGGAAGTTGATGCCGGAGGGGTAGAGGCGGGCAATGTTGACGGTGAGCTGGCCGCCGGCCCGCTGGTCACTGCACGGGTCGTCGCAGCCGTCCCACGCTGGCGCGCCGGGCACGACGCATGCCCGGCAGTCCGGGCAGCCCGGCTGGCCGTCGATCTCGGCGGCGGCCTGGTCCAAGGCGGCGCACACGCAGCCGAGTACGGCCTCGGCCAGATCGTGCACGGCGAACGGGGTCAGGGCCATGTCGTCCGCCGTGGGGGTCGGAAGTCCGGGCTGTAGACCCGGGACGGAGAGGTCATTCGGTACGGATTCACCGTGCTGAGCCACAGGTCGACCAGGGGCAGACCGGTGCGGCCCTCGCTGTAGATGAGGGTCGGGTCGCCGAACTCCATGTCCACGCCCTGCCGGGAGAGCCGGGACACGTTCCGGCCCGCCCGGCACCCGCACGCGCCGGGCGCGCAGCCCTTGATGAGGTGGCAGACCAGCTCGGAGACAGCGGCAATCGCCGCCTCGTCGACGGGGAGGCCGATCCGGTACGTCACGGTGAACGTGCCCGGCGAGCCTGACGGCTCGACCATGTTCTGGCAGCTGGGCCAGCACCCGCCGTCCGTCCTGACGAGCCGGCCCGGGGCGTCGACGCGGTACGCCTCCGGGACCAGGACCTCCCCGTCGACGTCTACTTCGACGACGTCGAAGACGGGTCCGGGGAGGTAGACCTCGCACAACTCCCCGCAAGCACAGTCGGACGAGCAGCCGCACACGGAGGCGTTCCGCCAGACCCCCGTCGAGTCGATGTAAGGGATCCACCGGCCACCGGTGCCCCACTGCACGGTGAGCGGAGACGATGCGAGGCAGGCACGGCGACACGGCCGCACCGTGACCGGGCACGGCCCGATGCACCGACCGGAAAGCCCCCACAGCAGTTGGGAAGCGACCCGGCGCCACCGCTCCACCACGGCCTGGTCTGTTCCGTCGGGGAGTTCGCAGCACAGGTCAATGGGCCAGGGGTCGCACACACCCGTCTGGAGCGGCATCAGCGGCCCCCGGGCCGCTCGTAGCGGCAGGCCCGCGGGAAGGTGCGGCGGATGTGCAGGCCGACCGCGCCGTTGGTGAAGCTGTCCGGCATGGTCGACAGGAACGGCGAGTCGACCGGGAACACGGGCCGCCGGTGCAGGACTTTGACGTCCTCGATGCGAGCGCCGCCGATGCGGGACAGCACCCCGTACGCTGTGCGCTTGTGCAGGACGTCCAGGTGCCGGCCGAGGTCGAGGGTGTTCAGCATGCCTGCCTTGTCGACCAGGAGCGGCACGTGCAGCTCGTAGGACAGCGGATCGGCATGCCCGAGGCTGACGAGCAGGTCTCTCGTCTCCCTCAGCCCTCGCAGGTACTTCCCGCTGCCGCGCGAGGCGTAGTACCGCTCCACGTCCCTGACCGGGCCGCGGTGCAGCACCGGCACACCGTCCACCAGCCGCTTCATGACGAAGAAGTCATCGTTCGTGAGTAGGAACGGGTCGGACACCTCGGTGTGCTCGATCGCAGCGCGCACCGCCAACGTCGTGTTCGCGTACTTGGTGCCGGTCTGGCGGGTCGGGATGTGACGGACATCGGCCGCCCACGGCGGCCGGTAGCCGACAAGCCACACGTGCCGGTGCGGGAGGTGCGCCGCCCACCTCCGCAACGCATAGCGCAGCTGGGCGTTGGCCGCGCCCTCCCGGACCGGCACGACGATGTCCGGCGCCGCCATCAGGACGCGAGGCACAGTTCGCTGGCGAGCGGCACGTAATCGCAGCCCGGCTCGGGCGGCGCCACCGTGGTCAGGAAGATCCGCCTGTGGCAGGTCTGGCCGAGCGGCGCCAGCAACGGGCCCCGGCCGCGTCCTGCGCCATGACGTCGAACGGGCCGACGCCCCACCGGCCGCTCCGAAGCCGCCGGAAGCGCGCTGCGGGCCCCTTCAAGGGCTTCTCCAGCGCCGCCTGCGGGCCCGCCCGCCGGAGCATCTCGGAGACGGTCGCCATCGCCTCGTCATCGGCTTCGGGCAGCAAGTGGCCGTACAGGTCCGACGTCGTCTTGATCGACTCATGGCCGAGCCGGCGCTGCACGTACGTGAGGCTGTGGCCCTTCGAGATGAGCGCCGCCGCGTGGCTGTGCCGCAGGTCGTGGATGGTGGGGTGCTTATGCTCCGGCAGTAGCCCCAGCTCGTGGGCGCGCCGCACCGCGGCTTCCCAGCGGTCGTAGAACGTGCTGTAGGGCAGCCTTTCACCGCGCCCGTTGTGGTGGATCAGGTCGTGTGGCCCGAGGCGCCGCACGCCGCGAGCTGCCCAGCGTGCCCAGAGCTCGGCGTCGATCCGCACCGACCTGCGCCCCGCCCGGGATTTCGTCTTGCCCAGGTACCAGCCCTTGTCGGGGTGGCGCTTCCAGGCCCGCACGATCTTCAGCCGTGGCTTCGCAGGGTTGTCGTGGTCCACGTGCCGACGGGCCACCGCGGTTATCTCGCCCCAGCGTCCGCCGGTGCCGTAGAGGTCGTCGACCACGTCCTTGTCCGACTCCAGGTCGAAGCAGGACCGGATGCCCGCGACCTCCTCGGGCGTGCAGAAGCAGATGTCCTCGCCGATCTCGTCGTCGTCGATGCCGTCGTCATCTGCCCTCGGGAGGCGAGTGCGTGCGCAGGGGTTGCGGGCCCTCAGCGGTGGCTCGGCCTGGACCGCCTCGTTCAGGATGCTGGAGAGCAAGCCGTGGAGGTTGCGGAGGGTCTTGGGGCTCATGGGCTTGTGCTGGGAGCCGCGCCAGACCTTGGTCTTGGCCATCGTGTTGACCCAGGCCCGACCGTCCTGCTGTTGAAGTGCTCGGTGCTGCGGACGTCGCAGTTCTGGAAGGTCGGGAAGATGTAGGTCTCCAGGTCGCGTAAGCAGTCTCTTCGGTACCGCTCCTCGCTCCCGGTGCGGGTTTTGATCACTTCGAGCGCGAAGTCCCGGAAGCGGTACTGCTCGGTGCCGGCCGCGGGGTCGATGTAGCCCTGGCCCTTGACCCAGCCCAGCGGCCACCGGTTGCCGTTGTCCTCAACGGCTTGGCGGAAGAGCTCCGCAGACGACTCGTCGTCGAACCGCTCCGTCTGCCAGTCGCCGCCCTCACGCCACTTCACCTGCCAGCTGGTTATCTCGCCGGCCTTGTTCTTCCGTGCCACGATGCTCGCCATGGCACGCAGGCCAGCCCCCGAGTGTTCCCACGGTGTTCCCGTGAGGGCAGATCCAGGGGGCTAGATGTGGTCGCTTTCGCTGGTCAGACGCCGTGGCGCCTGGTGTGCCCGGAGCCGGACTTGAACCGGCACGGCCCGAAGGCCAGCGAGTTTTAAGCTCACCGTGTCTGCATTCCACCATCCGGGCACAGATCCCAAGCCGTTCCGGGCGCCGTGCGCGCCTGAGGCGTCTACTGAGCTTAACTGGCGGATTGGCCCGAACACCGGTGCCCCAGGCGGATGTTGTCTGATTTTATGAGCCCCTGATGACGCATCAGACACCGAGGTCCCGGCCACAGGCCGCTCCCCCCTCGTCACCACCTCCTGGAGCCCCTCGAGGATTGACGCAAATCAACCCTCCGCATCCTTCCGGGCACACACGATGATCGAGCCTCCGGCGGCGTGGTGGCCCCCCGGTCGATCGCCACCCTGACCATGGGCAGGGCAGCGGGTCCTCCTCAGGTATGACGCGGGCCCTTCGGCCGTCACTCTGAAGAACTCGCCAGAACCGGCACGGAGACTGATCCCCGGGACCGGGGGCAGGCACCACGATGGATGGTGCCTGCCCCCGTCCCGACAGGAGAAGCACGTGTCCAGCATCGCCGCCGCCCCGCACACCGCGTCCACCTCGGCCGTGGCGGCCCAGGCCAGGGACCTCACCAAGGTCTACGGAGAGGGCGAGACCAGGGTCGTCGCCCTGGACCACGTCTCCGTGGACTTCCGGCAGGCCGAGTTCACCGCGATCATGGGGCCCTCTGGCTCCGGCAAGTCCACACTGATGCACTGCATGGCCGGCCTCGACTCGATCTCCTCGGGCTCGGCCCGGCTCGGCGACACCGAGCTCTCGGGGCTGAAGGACAAGAAGCTCACCCAACTGCGGCGCGACCGGATCGGCTTCATCTTCCAGGCGTTCAACCTGCTGCCGACGCTCAGCGCCCTGGAGAACATCACGCTCCCCATGTCCATCGCCGGCCGCAAGCCCGACAAGGCGTGGCTGGACCGGGTGGTGGCCACCGTCGGCCTGGCCGACCGGCTCAGGCACCGGCCGAACCAGCTCTCCGGCGGCCAGCAGCAGCGCGTCGCGGTGGCCAGGGCGCTGGCCGCCCGGCCGGAGATCATCTTCGGCGACGAGCCAACGGGCAACCTGGACTCGCGCGCCGGCGCCGAGATCCTCGGCTTCCTGCGGAACTCGGTGCGCGAGCTCGGCCAGACCGTGGTGATGGTCACCCACGACCCGGTCGCCGCCGCCTACGCGGACCGCGTGGTCTTCCTGGCCGACGGCCGCGTCGTCGACGACATGCCGGAGCCGACCGCTGAGCGGGTCCTCGAGCACATGAAGCGGTACGACGCGAAGGGCCGCACGAGCTAAGCGAGCTAAGCCTGGCGGCTCACCGCCACGGCGCCTGGCGGCTTGGCGCCCCGAAGGCTCCGGCCGACGGGCCCGCAGCCAAGCCGGTCCGGCGCGCGACGCCCGGCTCCGGCGGCCGGGAGCGTGGCGCCGGCCCTGGCCCGTCCGGCCCGAAGCCCCCGACACAACCACGTCCGTCACGTCCCCGGCCTGACCGGTGGGCGAACCACTCACCTGGATTCCCCATGCTCCGAACCGCCTTGCGCAATGTGCTCGCGCACAAGGCCCGGCTGCTGATGACCACGCTCGCCGTGCTGCTCGGCGTCGCCTTCGTCTCCGGCACGCTCGTCTTCACCTCCACCATCTCCGAGGCGTTCCAGCGCAGCGCGGAGCGCTCCCTGACCCACGTCGACCTCGCCGTCCAGCCGGACGCCGACAGCGAGGCCGCCGAGGACGACCCGCGCGGCGCGGCCAACCTCACCCAGGAGCTGCTCGACCAGGTCGCGGCGCTGCCCGGGGTCGCCGCCGCCACCGGCGAGGTCTCCGGCTTCGCCGCGCTCGCCGACAAGGAGGGCGACCTGGTCGGGTCCGGCTGGGACACCACGGGCGCCAACTACTACGCGGGACCCGACGGCGCAGGCACCGACACCCGCTATCCGATGGCCGAGGGCCGCGCGCCCGCCGGCCCGGGCGAGATAGCCATCGACTCGCACACCGCCGAGCGCACCGGCTACCGGGTCGGCGACACGGCCCGCGTCTCGGTGAACGGCCCGGTCCGCGAGGAGACCATCACCGGCGTCTTCACCACCGAGGACGGCGCGGTCGCCGCCGGCGGCTCACTGGTGCTCTACGACACCGCCACCGCGCAGGAACTGTTCACGCTCCCCGGCGAGTTCACCAGAATCACCCTGGAGGCGGCGGACGGCACCTCGCAGGACCAGCTGTTCGACGAGGTCGAGCCGCTGCTGCCCGCCGACGCCGAGGCCCTCACCGGGCAGGAGCTCGCCGAGGAGCAGGCCGCCGACATCGAGGCGGCCACCAGCGGCATGCGCACCGGACTGCTCGCCTTCGCCGGCATCTCGCTGTTCGTCGGCATCTTCATCATCGCCAACACCTTCACCATGCTGGTCGCCCAGCGCACCAGGGAGTTGGCCCTGATGCGGGCGGTCGGCGCCAGCCGCCGCCAGGTCACCAGGTCGGTGCTGCTCGAGGCGCTGGTCGTCGGCCTGGTCGCCGGCCTGAGCGGCTTCGCGGCCGGCGTCGGCATCGCCGCCGGCTTCCGCTCCCTGATGAACACCTTCGACCTGACCGTCCCGGAGGGCCCGCTGGTCATCTCGCCCTCGACCGTGCTCGCCTCGCTCGTGGTGGCCGTCGTGGTAACCATGCTCGCCGCCTACCTGCCGGCGCGCCGGGCCGCCAAGATTCCGCCGGTCGCCGCGATGAACAGCGTGCACGCCGCGCCCACCGTCCGAGGGCTGCTGGTGCGCAACACCATCGGCGCGCTGCTGGCGGGCGCCGGCGCGGCCCTGGTGCTCCTCGGCATCGACCGGGACGACAACGGCGCCACCATGGGCGGCGGCGCCGGCCTGCTGGTCATCGGCGTCTTCGTGCTCACGCCGCTGCTCTCCCGCCCGGTGATCGCCCTGGCCAGCCCACTGCTGAGGGTCTTCGGGGTGTCGGGCAAGCTCGCCAGGCTCAACGCGGTGCGCAACCCCCGCCGCACCGCCGCCACGGCCTCCGCGCTGATGATCGGCCTGACCCTGATCACCGGCCTGACCGTGATAGCCGGCACCGTGTCCAACGCCATCGAGCGGATGGCGGCCCAGACCCTCAGCTCCGACTACGTGGTCTCCATGGCCAACTTCGCGCCGCTCAGCCCGGAGGTCGCCGAGACGCTGGCCGAGCAGCCCGGGGTCACCGGCGTCAGCGGACTGCGCATCTCGCCGGCCACGGTCGCGGGCGACGACGAGTCGCTGACCGGCGTCAACGGCGCGGCCATCGCCAACCTCGTGAGCCCCGAGTTCACCGAGGGCTCCTTCGACGGGCTCGCCGGGGACAACGCGGTGATCGACACCGAGACCGCCGAGACCCACGGCCTGGGGATGGGTGACACCTTCGACGTCACCTACGAGGACGGGCAGCCGGGCCGCCTGACGGTCACCGGCATCTACGAGGACAGCGAGATGATGCGGGGCGTCATCGTCGACAACGCCACGCTCGACCCGCACCTGGACCGCGTCGAGGACTTCCAGGTGATGGTGGCCACCGCCGACGGCGCCTCCGAGGACGTCAAGCAGGCCCTGGAGGCGGCGCTCGGCGACAACCCGGCGATCCTGGTGCAGGACGAGGAGGACGTCGCCGAGGACATCGCGTACATGTTCACGCTGATGCTCAACATGCTCTACGGCCTGCTGGCGATGGCGGTCATCGTCGCGGTGCTCGGCGTGATCAACACCCTGGCGATGTCGGTCTTCGAGCGGCGCCAGGAGATCGGGATGCTGCGCGCCATCGGCCTCGACCGCCGGTCGACCAAGCGGATGGTGCGCATCGAGTCCATCGTGATCGCGGTCTTCGGCGGCGTGCTCGGGGTCGGCCTCGGGGTGTTCTTCGGCTGGGCGGTCGGCGAGATGCTGCGCGGCTCGCTCGCCACCTACGAGTTCATCGTGCCGTGGGAGCGGCTGTCCGTCTTCCTGGCGCTGGCCGCTCTGGTCGGCGTGCTGGCCGCGCTGTGGCCGGCCAGGCGCGCCGCGCGGCTCAACATGCTGGAGGCCATCAAGGCCGACTGAGCCGGCCGCTGGCGCCCCGGTCCCGCGCCCACCACGGGGGGTGGCGCGGGGCCGGGGCGCCGACGGTCACGGTTACGCCGCCAGGTCCCGCTGGGCGCCAGGGGCCGGACGCCAGTCGCGGGTGCGCAGCGGCAGCCCGGAGGCCCCGGTGGCCGGCGGGCGGACGGCGAGGATCTGGTTGACGCCGATGTGCCCGCGTTCGAAGGAGAGGGCGGAGGCGGCCATGTAGAGCCGCCAGACCCGGGCGCGGCCCGGGCTGGTGAGCCGGACCGCCTCCTCCCACCGCTCCTCGAGGTTCCGCACCCACTGCCGCAGCGTGAGGGCATAGTGCTCGCGCAGCGCCTCCAGGTCGCGGACCTCGAAGCCGGCCCGCTCCAGCAGGGTCACCGTGCGCCCTACCGGGGCGAGTTCACCGTCGGGGAAGACGTAGGCGTCGATGAACGGGTCGATCCGGTAGCTGGACTCGTCCTTCATGGGGCGGCGGGCGATCTGGTGGTTCAGCAGCCGGCCGCCCTCCCTCAGCAGCCCGAACAGCTGCCCGGCGTACTCGCGGTAGCGCGCGGTGCCGACGTGCTCGGCCATGCCGACCGAGGAGATGGCGTCGAAGGGCCCGTCGTCGGTCTCCCGGTAGTCCTGGACCCGGAACTCCACCCGGTCCTCGAGACCCTCCTTGGCGGCCCGCACCCGGGCGTACTCGGCCTGCTCCGTGGAGAGCGTGATGCCGACGACCCGGGCGCCGTACTCGCGGGCGGCGTGCAGCGCGAGCGAGCCCCAGCCGCAGCCGACGTCCAGCAGCCGCTGGCCCTCGCGCAGGTCGAGCTTGCGGCAGATCAGGTCGAGCTTGTTCGCCTGGGCCTGCTCCAGGCTGTCCCCCGGCGCGTCGAACACGGCGCAGGAGTACACCATCGAGGGGCCGAGGACGAGCTCGTAGAAATCGTTGCCCACGTCGTAGTGGTGGCTGATGGCCTGCCGGTCGCGGCGCAGCGAGTGCATGGGTCCTGTGCGGCGGCGCACCTCCTCGCGGGGCGGCGACGGTGGCACGAGGACCGGTCCCGCGAGCGCGAGCAGCTCGCGGCCGGCGGCCAGCACGGCCCGGCCGGCCGGCGCCGTGCCCTCCGGGCGGTTCCAGACCATCCCCGAGATCAGGCCGAGCGCCGGGTAGAGCTCGCCCTCGACGTCGAGCTCGCCGGCCACCCAGGCGCGGGCCAGGCCGAGTTCGCCGGGCCGGAAGAGCAGCCTGCGCAGCGCGCGCGGGTGCCGCACCACGAGGACGGGCGCGTCCTGCGGGCCGGCCTCGCTGCCGTCCCAGGCGCGGATCAGTACGGGGGGTGGCGCGCCGAGCAGCCGCTCGACGAGGGCGGCGATACGTGGTGCAGCAGTCATTCGGGACACACCTCCAGGAGTAGGACGGGGCACGCCCCGCCCACCTTGGCACCGAGACCCTCCCGAAACGCCCTTACCGCACCGTCCATTCCGCCATTCGAGCGCAAGAGGCACGTAACGGCCGAAGGGGCGGCCGGCCGAAGCCGTCCGCCCCTTCGGGACGATGTCGCCGGGGGTGTCGACGGGGTGTCGACGGGGTGTTCAGCCGGCGGCCTTCGCCTTGGGCTGCTCCTCGACCTTCCTGGTGGCCGCGGCCGTGACCGGCGCCGCCGCCTCGTAGAACTCCTCGCGCGGGTGCTCCATCGCGCCGAGCGAGACCACCTCGCGCTTGAGGAAGAGGCCGAGCGTCCAGTCGGCGAAGACGCGGACCTTGCGGTTCCAGGTCGGCACGGCCATGCCGTGGTAGCCGCGGTGCAGGTACCAGCCGAGCCGCCCGCGGAAGCGGAAGGTCAGCTTGCCCAGCTTGATCATGGCCACGCCCTTGCGGAGGCCGAGCCCGGCCACCGCGCCCATGCTGGCGTGCTTGTACTCCTTCTGCGGGAAGCCGCGCATCCCGGAGATGACGTTGTCGCCGAGCACCTTGGCCTGCCGCAGCGCGTGCTGCGCGTTCGGCGGGCACCACGCGTTCTCCACGCCGGCGGCGCGCGCCGCCAGGTCGGGCACCTGGGCGTTGTCGCCGGCCGACCAGATGTAGTCGGTGCCGGTGACCTGGAGGGTGGGCTGGGTGTCAACGTGGCCGCGGGGGCCGAGCGGCAGGCCGTAGCGGGCCAGCGCCGGGTTGGGCTTGACGCCCGCGGTCCACACGATGGTGTTGGAGTCGGCCACCACGTCGTTGCTCAGCTCGACGCGCCCGTCCACGCAGGACTTCACCGAGGTCTTCAGGTGCACCTCGATGCCGCGCGCCTTCAGGTGCTCAAGGCCCCACTCGCCGAGCTTGGGCCCGACCTCGGGGAGGATCCGGTCGGCCACGTCGACCAGCACGAAGCGCATGTCCTCGCGCTTGACGCTGGGGTAGTACTTGGTGGCGTCCCGCGCCATGTCCTCGACCTCGCCGATGGTCTCGGCGCCGGCGAAGCCACCGCCGACGAAGACGAAGGTCAGCGCCTTGCGACGGACCTCCTCGTCGATGGTCGAGTCGGCCTTGTCCAGCTGCTCGAGCACGTGGTTGCGCAGACCGATGGCCTCCTCGACGCCCTTCATGCCGATGCCCTGCTCGGCGAGCCCGGGGATCGGGAAGGTGCGGGAGACCGCGCCGAGCGCGACCACCAGGTAGTCGAAGGGGACCTCGTACGGCTGGCCGACGAGGGGCGCCACGGTGGCGACCTTGCGGTCCTGGTCGATGGAGGTGACCCGGCCGGTGAGGACCTCGGCCTTGGGGAGCACACGGCGCAGCGGCACCACGACGTGACGCGGGGAGATGCTCCCGGCCGCGGCCTCGGGGAGGAAGGGCTGGTAGGTCATGTACGAGCGCGGGTCGACGACGGTGACGGTTGCCTCGCCGTAGCGCATCTTCTTGAGGATGCGGCGGGCCGCGTACATACCGACGTACCCGCCACCAACGACGAGGATTCGGGGACGCTCCGTGGTGCTCATGCCATCGAGTATCCACCCGGCCTCCGCACCCCCCTCGTGAGGGGCTTCACAAGGTTGGCCGGGTGTTCTGCTACACTGCGCGGCCCTTTGCCTGGCTTGCCGCCCGGCGGGGGTCGCCGCCGGGGCGAAGCCGCTCCTCAGAGGCCCCTTCGACGGGCACGCGGCCCCGCCGACGACCAGTCCCGGCGGGCCGCCGACCGGCCATCGCCGGGGCGCGAACCGGCCGTTGTCGGGCAATCCGGCCCCGACCGGCCCCAGCGGGAGCGTTTCGGGGCCGATCCGCATGTGAAAAACTTCACGAGGTGGGTTTCGATGTTGGTTTCACGGCGTTTCCGACGGGCGGTCCTCGGCCGCGGTGTGCAGGAGTCCGTCGAGGATGTCGTGCTCGCTGACCAGTACCTCCCGGGCGCCGGTCCGCTCCATGACCTTGAGCAGCACCAACGCCCCTGCGCCGATCACGTCGACCCGGCCCGGGTGCATCACGGGGATCGCGGCGCGCTCCTCGTGGGTGGCGGCCAGCAGCCGCTCGGTGATCTCGCGCACGCGCTCGAGCGGGACCCGGGAGTGGTGGATGGCGGCCGAGTCGTAGCCCGGCAGGTCGAGCGCGATCGCGGCCACCGTGGTGACCGAGCCGGCGAGACCGACCAGGGTGTGGGTCTCGGTCAACGGCACGCGCTCGGCGGCCAGTTCGAGCGCGGCGTCGATGTCGGCCACTATGGCGTCGACCAGTTCGCGGCCCGGCGGGTCGGCGATCACGCCGTCCCGAAGCAGGTGCCGCTCGGTCAGCCGCACGCAGCCGATGTCCACGCTGCGGGCGGCGCGCACCGCGTCGTCGCCAAGCACGAACTCGGTGGAACCGCCGCCGATGTCGAGCACCAGGTAGGGCGGGGTGAGCCCGGGCAGCGCGGTCAGCTCCCGGGTGGCGCCGGTGAAGGACAGCGCGGCCTCCACGTCCCCGGTGACGACCTCGGGCGCCACGCCCAGGATCTCCCGGACACCGCGGGTGAACTCGTCCCGGTTGGCGGCGTCCCTGGTGGCCGAGGTGGCGACGAAGCGCACCCGGTCCCGTGGGACGCCGTGCGTCGCGATCGCCGCCGCGTACTCGCGGCAGGCCGCGAAGGTGCGCTCCAGCGCCTCGGGGGCGAGCCGGCCGGTGCGGTCCACGCCCTGGCCGAGGCGGACGATCTCCATCCGCCGCTCCAGGTCGGTCAGCCGGCCGGTCGCCGGGTCGGCGTCGGCGACCAGCAGCCGGATGGAGTTGGTGCCGCAGTCGATCGCTGCCGCCCTCGTCATGGCGCTTCCTCCCGCTCGAAGACGGTCTCGGACGTCGGCTGGGCCGGCCGGGCCACGCAGGGGCCCTTGCGCCACCACTCGGGCAGCATCGCCAGCGCCTCGTCCCCCAGCGGGTTGACGCCGGGGCCGGCCGCCAGGGCGTGGGCGACCAGCACGTGCAGGCACTTGACCCGGTCCGGCATGCCGCCGGCGCTCGGGAAGCCGGGCAGCACCTCGATGGCGTCCCGGCGCGCGATGTAGTCCTCGTGCGCGGCCCGGTAGGCGGCGGCGAGATCGGGGTCCTCGGCGAGCCTGGCGGTCATCTCCCGCATCACGCCGTCGGCCTCCAGGGTGCCGATGGCCGAGGCGGCGCGCGGGCAGGTCAGGTAGTAGGTGGTGGGGAACGGCGTGCCGTCGGGCAACCGGGGCGCGGTCTCCACCACGTCGGGGTTGCCGCACGGGCAGCGGTGCGCCACGGCGCGCAGTCCGCGCGGCGGGCGGCCCAGCTGCGCCTGGACGGTGTCGACGTCGGCGTCGGTCGGGGGCGGGATCGGGGA
>NZ_SMKC01000678.1 GCF_004348315.1 Streptomyces sp. 8K308
CTCGCACGGCTCCGTGACGTCGAGCAGGCCGCGGCCGGCGACGGACATCCGGTCTGGGCCGCCCAGGGTCAAGGCGGTGACGCCCTGGGGCCGGGGGTAAGGGCCTGGTGCCACGGTGCGGCGCTGGCGGTGGCGAGCCCGAACCCTCAACAGGACCGGCTCGCGGTCAAGGGCGGCGGTGCCGACGCGGCCGTGTTGGTGCGGCGGATCCTGGAGGAGATCGGCCCGTCCTACCGGGTCCTGGGGGAAGCCGCCCTGATCGATGCGCTGGTTGGGCAGCTGCCCGACCTGGCGCCGGTCCACCACTTCTTCTGGATGGAGGCCACGTCCCCGTCCGGTGTCGCAGCCACCGGCGTGCGGTGGCTGACCGCCCGCGAGGAGCGGGAGGCGACCTCGCTGTTCGACCGCTTCTTCCCTGACTCCTACGCGCAGCCGGGACGCGCGGGCACGCGCCGCTGGGCCGGGGTCGTCGGCGAGGTGGACAGCGGCGTCGGGGCGAAGCCGCTCGCGGTGGCGGCGGACGCGTGGTCCGCGGCCGGGTGCGGGTTCATGGGCGGGGTGGTCACCCACCCCGCCGCCCGCGGGCGCGGTCTCGCGCGGGCCGTGTGCGGCTTCGTCGTGGACGCCCTCGTCAACCAGTACGGCCGCGCCGCGCTCATGGTGCTCACCGGCAACGCGTCGGCCGTCGCCACGTATGAGCGCCTCGGCATGGCCAAGCGCCTGTTCGGGGCGGCGCACATCGCGGCCCGGTGAGGCCAGGGCTCCACCGTGGCAAGCCGACGCGGGCCCGCTCACGCGGAGTGATCACTGGC
>NZ_SMKC01000679.1 GCF_004348315.1 Streptomyces sp. 8K308
GGGTTGAAGGCTTCGCCATGGTTGGCTCCGGCACGTCCGGTTGTCGGGATCGCGCCCCGGCTCAGCGACGCGGAACTGCTCACCCTCGCGGTGATGTCCGCGCTGCTCGGCTACACCTCCGAGCGGCGCTGGCCGCGCCGGGCCGACCGCGACTTCCGGCACTTGTTCCCGTACCTGCCTGGCCAGTCCGGCTACGACAAGCGGCTGTGTGCCGCATCGGCCCTGCTCACTCGGATGATCCGCGTCCTGGCGACCGACACGGCGCTGTGGAGCGATGATGTGTGGGTGGTCGACTCCACGCCGGTGGGCTGCGGCTGCTCGCGGGAGACCGCGAAGCGCTCGGACCTGGCCGGCTGGGCCGAGTACGGTTACTGCGCGTCGCACTCGCGGTACTTCTGGGGTCTGCGGCCGCACCTGGTGTGCGCCCTTGGTGGGCTGCCGATCCTGTTCGCGATCACTGGTGCCAAGGCCGACGAGCGCGAGACGCTGCGCGACATGCTCGACACCGCACCGGATGTGATGGCCTCCCACCCCGGGCAGACGATCATCGGGGACAAGAACTACTACGGCCGCGAGTTCGAGCACGATCTTGCGGAGCGTCACCTGAAGCTGATGCGTCCGGCCCGCAAGGGCGAGCCCCAGCGAGCCGGAGCGCACCTGTTCAAGCCGCTGCGCCAGGTGATCGAGTCGATCAACCAGCCCCTCAAGGGCCAGCTTGACCTGGAACGACACGGCGGTAAGAGCCCGGCAGGAGTGGCCGTTCGGATCCTGACGCGTGTCCTCGCACTCACCGCGGCGATCT
>NZ_SMKC01000680.1 GCF_004348315.1 Streptomyces sp. 8K308
GGGTCGGCCCCGGCGGGTGGCGGGCGGTGGCCGACTCGGCCGTTGGGCGCGGCGAAGCCGCCGGCGGCCAGCTCGGCGCGGAACGGGTTGAGCGAGGTGCGGTGCCAGAGGTAGGTGGGCAGCAGGTGGACCAGCGCGGTGGGGCCGCCGGCGGTGAGGCGGTCGAGCAGCGCGTCGGCCCCTGGAGCGGCCCAGCCGTGCCCGAGCCCGTCCGTGACGACGAGGTGGACACGGGTGCCGCGGGCGTCGATCAGCTCGGCCGGGTCGCCGTCGCGGCCCCCGGGCCAGCGCAGCGTGGCCTCGCCGTCGCGGGGTAACGCCAGGCGCACCACGCGCACGTCGCGGAAGGCGCCGCTGCGCTCGGCCTCGGTGGCGAGCGAGGCGACGGCGTCGTCCCAGATCCGCATGGTGGGGCCGTCGTCGGCGAGCACCACGAGGTCGAGGGCGGTCTCGCCGGCCGGCCGCAGGTAGGGGATCCACAGGTCGTCGGTGATGCCGTGCCTGGCGGTGCGCTCCTCGTCGAGGACGGCGCGGCTGCGGGACGGCACGCGGCGGCGCAGCCCGTGCAGGGCCTTGGCGAGGCGGACGGGCGCGGGTGGTGGCGCGGCCGGCGTGCGTGGGGGCGGCCCTGAGGCGTCGGTGGCGCGGACCGGTGCGACGGTGACCGTGGTGGCGCCGGATGTCGGTTCGGGCGCCGGGGTCGCCGGGGGGTGCGCGGGGTCGCCGACGTGCCCGGTCGGCGGGACCGGGATGTGG
>NZ_SMKC01000681.1 GCF_004348315.1 Streptomyces sp. 8K308
TTCCGCGCCGAGCGCGGAGGGGACGCCCTCACGGCCGGGCGGTATACGCGGCGCCATCTGCTGAGAAGGCAGCACGCTCGTGCGGGCGCTTCGCGCGGTGAGCGGCGGTGCGGGACCACAACGCCCCCCTTGCCGCACGGCACACAAGCCACTCCCCCGCCCGGACGGGCGGAGGACAACCGGCGCGAAGCGCCGAAGCCGGCCCTCCGGCCGCACACCGCATGGCACACGCTCGCTGCCCCGGCGTAACCGCCGTGCACCACCCCGTCGCACCAAGCACACGAAAGACCAGGTGCGGGGGACCCCGGCGCGAAGCGCGCAGCGGCACAGCCACGACCCCGGCCACCAGACCGCACACCGCAGGACCTAACGGCCGTAGACCACCGCACCAGGCACGCGAAGAGGAACGGGGGGACGAAGGACAACCCGGCGCGAAGCGCCGCGGCGGCGTAGCCGGCCATCGGACCGCGCGGCCGCGCCTCGCGCGAAGCGCCGGGAAAGAATCCGATAGCCCACGCCAAGCAGCTAGGCGACGGGGGCGCCGCGTGGTGGATAGGGCAGAGGGGCCCGTTCCGTCAGTAGCGCTGGTCGTTGTTGTAGTAGTAGCCCTGGCCCGTGGGGTCGTAGCCGTCCTGTTGGGGGTAGGCGCCCGGTTGTTGTTGGGGCTGGCAGTCATAGCCGGCGTCGGCGGGGTTGGGGGCGTCGCGCTGTTGGGGGACCCAGACGCCGCCGGGCGGGGTCTCCTGGTAGTAGG
>NZ_SMKC01000682.1 GCF_004348315.1 Streptomyces sp. 8K308
GCCCCCAACCTCGGGCGGCCCACATCCCATAGATAGGCAGCGCCATGAGCAACCCCGACGGCATCCCCGCAGAGCGCATTCCCGACGGCGTCGACATCCTGCACCTCGACGACATCTCCGAGGCATGGAAGCACGTAGCCCCGCCCCCAGCGGACGGGGCGCCCATCGACGTCACCGGCCTCGACCAGGCCGCCGTCCTCGCCGCCCTCTACAACGCCTCCAAGCTCCTCGGCCTCGGCTTCCTCAACCCCCTGTCCCAGAACCCGATGAGCGTCGACGAAGCCCGCGAGTACCTCGACAGCCTTCCCACGGAGAGGTACCCGGACGGCCCCAGCCGGTACGTCGACTACTGCCGCGGCCGCGTCGTCAAGGTCTGGATCGGCCCGGGCCACCTCGACCCGACCCTCTACGACCGCGACAACGGCACCGGCGCTGCCGCCAACGCCATCGCCGAACTCCGCCGCGCCAAAGAAACGAACTCGTGAACCACCAGCCCGCGCCGGCCGCCATACCGCACGATCCCAACGGACCGCTGACCGCGCCCCACGCCGTCTACCTCGACGCCGTCGTCACCGAGCTGATGGCCGCCGGCATCCCCCCGCGCCGCGTCACCCTCACCACCCACTACGACTCCCCCCAGGAGCCGTTGAGGGCCGGGCTGGAGTGGGACCACGAGACCGACCTCCTGTCCTACAACCACTGGCCCCGAGGCCTCACCATCCTGTGGGACGACAGCTACGGCTGGGACC
>NZ_SMKC01000683.1 GCF_004348315.1 Streptomyces sp. 8K308
CCCCCCGCCGCTCACCCGACCGGACGGCACGCGGCGGTGACGCTGCCCGCCGAGCAGCCCGGGGCGGCCCCGACCGCGGGCCCCGGGTATGGTGAACCGGCCGAAACACCACAGGTGTTCGGTGGCCCCGCGCCGGCGGCGGAATCTCAACTCGAAGGTCCCGCGGGCACGTCGCAGCGCGTAGGCTTCACTGCACCAGACCCGGTCGCGGGGCGGTACCCCGCGACCACCAGCGCGGGGCTACCCCGCAGGGACCGACAGTGGCAGCCCGAGGAGGATTCGGCACAGCGACCGCGGGAAGAGGCTCCGGCGTCGACGCCGGCCGAGGTGCGGTGGGATCGTGGACCGCGCCGCGAGGAGCGCACGGGCGGCACGACGTCCGCCGGGCTCCCGAGGCGGGTACCGCGTGCCAACCTGACCGAGCACCCCGTACCGGAGCCCACGCCCGGCGGGCCTCAGATATCCCGGGATCCGAACGACGTCCGTGGCCGGCTCAGCAGCCTGCGCCGCGGGGTTGAGCAGGGCCGCGGCGCGGGGAAGGGCCGCGGCGCGCAGAACGACGAACGGGGCCAAGTCCCCGGTCACACCTATGATCAGGAGCGTTAGTGTGAGCCCGATGAGCCAGGCGGCGCAGAACCTGAACTGGTTGATCACCAGTTTTGTGGAGAACACCCCTGGGGTGTCGCACACGGTGGTGGTTTCCGCTGATGGTCTTCTTCTGGCGTTGTCCGA
>NZ_SMKC01000684.1 GCF_004348315.1 Streptomyces sp. 8K308
CCCCCGCCCCTCGCCCAGCCGCCGGCTGGCCCGCGCCGCGCTCGGCGGCAAGCGGGTCGGCGGCCTCGTCGAGCTGCTCGGCGTCGCCCTGCTGGTCGCCGGCACGGTCGCCGGCTCCGTCGCCGTGCTCGCCCTCGGCTGGCTCACCTGCTACTGGTCCCCCCGGCTCAGCCGCCGCGAGGCCCAGTGGGCCACCTTCGGCATGCCGGCCGCCGTGGCCGGCGCCTACCTCCTCTGGCTCCTCGGCCGCGCCGGCGGCTACTGGGGCGAGCTCCTCGCCGAAGGCGAGGCGGAGGAACTGCTGGCCGACCACTGGCCATGGCTGCTGAGGGCTGCCGCCCTGGCCAGCGCCGCCTTCCTCCTCTACCGCGCCCGCCGCCGGCCAGCTGCGCCCTCGACGTAGACCGCAGGCCCCGCTGCGCGCTTGGCGTGGGCCATGGCGCTGGCGCGCGGCCCGCAGGGCCCGGGTCACCGGCGGCTTCGCCGCCCGGTGCGTTGTTGCGCTGGCGCGCGGCTTGCAGGGGCCGTGCCGCGCCCACCCACCCTCCGGGCGGGTCGTCGCGCGGCAGGGGCCGCGTGGCCCGGCGGCGAAGCCGCCGCAGAGTGCGGTGGCGGTGCGGCGCCCCCAGGCGCGCAGCGCGCCAAAAGGGGTGGGCGGGGGAAAAACCGGCGCGAGGCGCCGGTGCGGCCCCGCAGGGCCGGCGCGGGACCGCCGCCGCAC
>NZ_SMKC01000685.1 GCF_004348315.1 Streptomyces sp. 8K308
ATCAGGTAGGAGTAGGCCTCGGACGTGGTCTCGTGCCCGTGGTCCGGCGCCTCGACGATCAGCGTCTCCACCGAGTGGTACGGAATCCCCTCGTCGGAGAAGTACCCGTTCGCCGGATCCTTGATCTTCTCGTACAGTTCAAGGAACTCCTGCTCGAACTGGAGCAGTTGAGGCTCGTCCGCGCTGGCGCCGCCGGCTGTGGCGGTCAGGCCAAGGGGCATGGACAGGGCGAGGACACCGGTCAACCACAACCGTTGCCGGGTCCTGCGGGCTCGCTTTCTGGCTCTTGTGGGGGTGGTGCTCGCTGATCCACGTGGGATCCGCATCGCGCCTCCTCGCGGCTCGTGGGGGGTGAGGAGCAGCGCGCGCGCCGTGGGGTGGCGCACACACGGAAAGTGCCCTCAGAGGACGTCAGTGGGAGCGCTCCCAAGAATTGAGCCATTGATTGCAGGCGTCAACCCCCTTGACGGAACTGCCTGTTTCAGGGCAGGTCAGCGGTCAATTCTCGAACGCCCCCTTGGCGGGAAGGGGTCGAATGGCCTACGGTCCCTTCAACCAGTGGGAGCGGTCCCAAGTGTCAGGTGCCGAGGACGGCGCGCCAGACGGCCCGGAGTCGCTCCGAATGCACCCCCACATCCCCCACACG
>NZ_SMKC01000068.1 GCF_004348315.1 Streptomyces sp. 8K308
CCCGCTACACTGGTCGACCACGACGCGCCTTCGTAGCTCAGGGGATAGAGCACCGCTCTCCTAAAGCGGGTGTCGCAGGTTCGAATCCTGCCGGGGGCACCAGGGGAAACGCCCCGGACCGATCACGGTCCGGGGCGTTTGGCATCGCCGGAAAGGCGGAGTGGCACACGTCACATCCCGGCCGTGTCACAGGTGAGCGGGCCGCGCGCATCTGCTGGTCGTCACTGAGCGACGGAGAGGCGGAGCGATGAACGCACCACACCAAAGGCAGCGGCACCACGTCGTGGTCCTGGGGGCCGGGTACGCCGGCATGGCGGCGGCGACGCAGCTGGCGGCCCGCACGAAGAGGCGGCGCGCAGACGTCGCCGTGACCGTGGTGAACGGGCGGGAGCGGTTCACCGAGCGGATGCGGTTGCACATGGCGGCGACCGGGCAGCGGCTCGCTGAGCTGAGCGTTCCGGAGCTGCTGGACGGCACCGGCACGCGGTTCGTGCGGGGCTGGGTGACGGCCGTGGACGCCGACGCGCGCACCGTGCGGGTCGACGACGAGCTGGTGCTGCGCTACGACACGCTGGTGTACGCGCTGGGCGGGGTGGCCGACGCGGCGGCCGTGCCCGGCGCCGAGGACCACGCCCACACCCTGGACGGCGCCCAGGATGCCGAGGTCCTTGCGGACCGGCTGGCGCGGCTCGACGGTGACGGGACCGTCGTGGTCTGCGGCGGCGGGCTGACCGGCGTCGAGTCGGCCGCGGAGATCGCCGAGCGGCACCCGTCGCTCGACGTCGTCCTGCTGGGCAGGGCCGGGCCGGGAGCCGCCATGAACCCCAGGGCCCGGGCGCACCTGCGAGCCGCGCTCGACCGGCTCGGGGTCCGGGTGCGCGAGGGCGCGGAGGTGGTGAAGGTGCTGCCCGGCTCGGTCGAGTTGGCGGGTGGCGAGAGCGTGCCGGCCGACGCCGTGCTGTGGACGAGCGGCACGCGGGTGTCGCCGCTGGCGGCCGCCGCCGGGCTCACCGTGGACGAGCGGGGACGCGTCGTCGTCGACGCCGCCCTGCGGTCGGTGTCGCACCCGGAGGTGTACGCGGTCGGCGACGCGGCCGCGATCAGCCAGGGCTACGGCGTCATGCACGGCACCTGCCAGGGTGGCATGCCGACCGGGGTGCACGCGGCGCTGACGATCCTGCGGGTGCTCGCCGGCCGGCGGCCCAGGCCGTTCCGGTTCGGCTACTACCACACGCCGGTGAGCCTGGGGCGGGGCGACGCGGTGGTGCAGTTCACCCGCCCCGACGACAGCCCGCGCCGGCTCTGCCTCACCGGCCGCGCGGCGGTCTGGTACAAGGAGACGGTGACCGCCGCGCCCTGGCCGACCTACGGCCGGATGACGAAGCTGCCCGCCTCGGGCGCGTTCTGGCCGCGCGGCGGCCGGTTCACCCGCGTCCGGAACGACGCCCGGTGACCGGCATGGCCACCGACGACGACCAGCGGGTCTTCCGCGACCACCGCAACCTGCTGTTCTCCGTGGCCTACCGCGTGCTCGGCTCGGCGGCCGACGCCGAGGACGCGGTCCAGGACACGTGGCTCAAGTGGTCGGCCGCCGACCGCTCCCAGGTGGCCGACCCCAGGGCCTACCTGACGCGGATCGTGACGAACGAGGCGCTGGCGCAGCTGCGTTCGGCACGCCGCAAGCGGGAGAGCTACGTGGGCCCGTGGCTGCCGGAGCCGATCCTCACCGGCCGGGACGCCGCAGATGCCGTCACGGACGCCGAGTCGGTCTCGATGGCGATGCTGGTGGTGCTGGAGACTCTGAGCCCGCTGGAGCGCGCGGTGTTCGTGCTGAGGGAGGTCTTCGACTTCGGCTACCCGGAGATCGCCGAGGCGGTGGAGCGCTCCGAGCCCGCCGTGCGGCAGGCCGCGCACCGTGCGCGTGCGCACGTGCGGGCCCGGCGGCCCCGCTTCACCGCCGACCGCTCCCGCCAACGCGAGGTCACCGAACGGTTCTTCGCCGCCGCGACCGGCGGGGACGTCAACGCCCTGATGGAGTTGCTCTCCCCGGACGTCACGCTGTGGACGGACGGCGGCGGCAAGGTGCGCCAGGCCCTGCGTCCCGTGGTGGGCGCCCGGACCGTGGCCTCCTGGTTCGCGGCCATCGGCACCGTCACCTACCAGGGCGTCGACCCCGCCGACATGCGCGCCGAACTCGTCGAGATCAACGGCGGCCCCGGCATCCTGTTCAGCGCGCCGGGCCGGGTGATCGCCACCGTCACGTTCGACTTCGATGCCGAGGGGCGTGTCACCGCCATCCACAACGTGGCCAACCCCGACAAGCTGCGGGCGATCGCGGACGCTATCGTTCCTCGGCCGTGACCTGCCGCAGCGTGCGGCCGGTTCGCGCGGAGCGGGCGCGTTGCGGGTCGGGGGTGCCGCGTGACGAGGCGTGGCGGTCGGCCCGCTTCACCAGCAGCCAGGCGTTCTCGCGGAACCGGGTGAGGGCGTAACCGCCGTGCAGCTTCGCGCCGTTCAGCCAGAACGACAGGTGTCCGCGGTGCAACGCCTCGGCCACCGGGCGGCCCTGGGGGCGGTAGGTGCCCTCGTCCCAGATGATCACCGGGCCCGCGCCGTACTCGCCCCGGCCGATCAGGCCCTCGAAGTCCCGGTACTCCAGGGGGTGGTCCTCGGTCGGCATGGCGAGCCGCTTGTCCTGCGGGTCTGTCGAGGGCCCCTTGGGCACCGCCCAGGACTTCAGTACGCCGTCCGCCTCGAGCCGGAAGTCGAAGTGCGTGGTGCTGGCGTCGTGGATCTGCACCACGAACCGTGGCTCCGCACCGAACTCCGGCTCACCGCCCCGCGGCTCCGCCGTCCTGGCGAAGTCCCGCTTCCGCCGGTACTCCGTGAGGTCGTCCCTGCCCACCCCTCCATGCTGGCAGCGCTACCCCCGCACCGCATCCGGAACGACGACCCCCTCGCGCAGCTCGGCCGTCCGCCCCTCCGCACGGGCCGCGAGCGCGGCGCCCACCCGGCGGGCCAGCACCGGGACCAGACGCGCTCCCACCAGCGCCGGCTCGACGAACGCGAACGCGCGCAGCTCGTCGGCCGGGAGCCGGATACCGGCGACCTCGGCCGGCGACAGCGGCCCGCCGTCGTACACGTAGGTCAGGCCCTCGCTCCGTCCCGGCCGGGGGCCCGTCCAGTCCACGGCGAGCAGCCGCCCCAGCGGCCGCACCAGGCCCAGCTCCTCCTCGATCTCCCGGACCGCCCCGTCCCGCGGACTCTCGTCCTCCTCGACGGCGCCACCCGGGATCTCCCACGGCTCCTTGTACACGGGATCCACCAGCAGCACCCGGCCCACGCCATCGAGGAACAGCGCGCCGGCCGACACCCGCTTGCGCGGCAACGACCGGTCGTAGTCCGAGAGATCCGACGGGTCGGAGAGGGGTGAGGGAATCGTCATGGCCCAGAGGCTAGCCGTGTCACCGACCGCTCGGGCGCCGCCAGCGGGGTGCCGTCGGGCTCGGGCGTCCCACGCGGGCCGTTCCACCGGGGTGGGGTTTCCACAGGTCAGAGGTGGTTTTGGCATTCCACTGCGGCGCGTTGGGCGGTGGGCGTTGGCGGTGGGACGGGGGGCGGTCGAGACTCCGTGGCGTTGGCGCATCCGTTCGGATGGCGCATCCATTCGTTCCTTCAGGGGGGACATCCGTCATGACCAACCGATCCGGCCTCGCCCGCGCCGCCTGTGCCGTCGTGATCAGTGGGGTCGCGCTCGCCGGCACGCTCGTGTTCGGGGGTGGCACCGCGAACGCGGACGGTGGTTACCGTCCGCTGGAGGCGGGCGACCTGCCGCCCAGCTCGACACCGTGGACCGCCGGGCCGCTCACGGCGGGCGCGGGTGACCCGCTGTTCTGCCTGGAGGACGCCGTCTCGGACCGCGGCACGGTGCGGCGGGACTTCCGTACCGACCTCGACACCTCGGCCACCCAGATCATCGTCGAGCGGAACAGCGCGGCCGCCGCCCGCCGCACGGTGAACAGCCTGCGCGCGGCCATCGAGAACTGCGCGGACCGCTTCGAGCGGCAGTACCCGGGCAACACGGCCGACTGGGTCGACTACGGGGGCGTCGCGGCCGGGGACGGGGGCCACCTCTACGGCATCGAGTCGTCCTTCGAGGGGATCACCCAGGACGTGCACCTGTTCGGCGTCGGCCGCGACGGCGACGTGGTGACGGTCGTGGTGTGGGGGCAGATGGGTCGGCTCGACACCGCGCCCGTGGAGGAGTTCCGCGACACCACGGGGACGGCCGTGGAGCGGCTCGGCTGAGCGGCGGACCCGCCGCCGGGCGCGGATGATGGGGGCATGGCACGGTCGGGTCCGGTCGACGCCGGGCAGCTGACCACCCGCTCCCCGGTCGGACGTCGGGTGCTCGCCTGCGCCGTGCTCGGCTCGGGGATGGCGATGCTGGACGGCACCATCGTCACCGTCGCGCTGCCCCGCATCGGGGCCGACCTCGGCGCGCCGCTCTCCGCCCTGCAGTGGACGCTCAACGCCTACATGCTGACCCTGGCCGGGTTGATCCTGCTCGGCGGCGGCCTCGGCGACCGCTACGGGCGGCGGCGGGTCTTCGTCTGGGGCGTCGTGTGGTTCACGGTGGCCTCGGTGCTGTGCGGGGTGGCGCCGAGCGGCCCGGCGTTGATCGCCGCGCGCGCCCTGCAGGGGGTGGGCGGGGCGCTGCTCACGCCGGGTTCGCTGGCGCTGATCCAGTCGTCGTTCCGGACCGAGGAGCGGGCCAAGGCGGTCGGGCTGTGGTCTGGGCTCGGCGGGGTCGCCACCGCCCTCGGCCCGTTCGTCGGCGGGTGGCTGGTGGACGGCCCAGGCTGGCGTTGGATCTTCTTCATCAACGTGCCGTTCGCGGCCGTCATCCTGGTGCTCTCCCGTGGCGTGCCGGAGAGCCGCGACTGGCGCGCCAGCGGCCGCTTCGACGTCGCGGGCGCCGCGCTGGCCGCGCTCGGCCTCGGCGGGGTCACGTACGCGCTGATCGGCCGCTTCTGGCCGGCCGCGGTCGGCGGACTGGCGGTCGCGGCGGGCTTCGTGTGGTGGGAGCGGCGCGCCCCGCGGCCCATGCTGCCGCTTGGCGTGTTCCGCTCCCGGCTGTTCACCACCACCAACCTGGTCACGCTCTGCCTCTACGCGGCGCTCGGCGGCGTGTTCTTCCTGCTGCCGACCCAGCTGCAGAACGGCCTCGGCTATGACGCGCTGGGCGCCGGCGTCGCCACGCTGCCGATGACGCTGCTGCTCACGGCGCTCTCCGGGCCGGCCGGGGCGCTGGCCCAGCGGATCGGGCCGCGGCTGCCGATGGCGCTGGGCGCGCTGCTCGGGGCGGGTGGGCTGCTGTTGCTGCACCGGGTGCACCCGGCCGGCTCCTATCTGGCGGACGTGCTGCCGGGCGTCGTGGTGCTCGGCCTCGGCCTCAGCCTGTTCGTGGCGCCGCTGACGGCGACCGTGCTGGCGTCCGTCTCGGTGCGGCGGGCCGGCGTGGCGAGCGGCGTCAACAACGCGGCGGCGCGGGTGGCGCAGCTGTTCGCGGTGGCCGCGCTGCCGCTGGTCATCGGCCTGTCCGCCGACGAGTACCGGTCGTCGGCCGCCGTGGACGTGGCGTTCGGCCGGGCCATGCTGATCTGCGCCGGTCTGATGGCGGCGGGCGGCCTGCTGACGCTGGCGACGGTCCCTGCCCGGCTGCCGCTGGAGGAGGGCGAGCCGGCCGCGACGCCCGAGTGCACCCGGCACTGCGCGGTCAACGCGCCCCCGCTTGAGCCGGACCGAGGGGACGGGGACGGAAAGGACTCACGGCGCGACGCCTGAGCGCTCCGCCGGGAGTGCCGCGACAGGCCGTCCATCGCCTGCCGCGCCGTCGTGGCGTCGCGCCCACGCGGCGGAGCCGCCCAGCGTTGAGGACCCGCTTCCCTTCAGGGCACCGAACCGCGGCGGACTTCCCCCCACCCGCGGAGCGGACACGGCAGGCTGGGGTCGGTGTGATTGGGGGAGCAGCCGATGACGTCGAGGGTGAGGTAGCCGGTGCCGCGCAGGTACCAGCCGGCGTGCACGTCGCCGCCCCAGGCCAGGGTCTCGGCGGCGAGCCGGGCCCGGTCCCGCGCCCGCTCGCGGTCGTGTTCCATGGCGAAGGCGGGCGCGGCACGACCCTGCTCGCGCCGGAACCACTCGGCCGCCTCCTCGGCCGTCCGGCAGGTGTGGGCGATGGCGGAGGCCGGCCGCAGCAGCCAGTCGCTGATCCGGATCGGGGTGCAGGTGTTGGCGAGGAAGCCGGGGGAGGGGCCGGGCCCGAGGCCCGGCCTGCGGTCGGCCTCCTGGTCGTAGACGCGGCGCTCCCCCTGCCAGTGGTACGCGTGAAAGTGCGCGGGTGCCGTCACACCACTTCTGGGTCGTCAACGGCGCGCGTCCGCTGAACGCCCAGACCGGTGACGCCGTCGGTCGGCGGAGGTGGGCGGATGGGGTGTACTACCCTCGTCGACCATGGACCTGTCGCGTGCCGAACTCGTCGGCGAGGGGATGGAGGGCTCCGTCTACCGGCTCGAAGGCGGCCTGATCGGCAAGGCGTGGCGCGAGCGCGGTGCCGACGAGCTGCGGCCGTTGATCGCCTTCTACGAGGAACTGGCCGCGCAGGGGCTGCCGTTCGCCACGCCCTTGATCGTCGAGGTGGCGGAGCGGGACGGCCGGGCCCTCACCGTGGAGCGGGAGTTGCCCGGCACCCCGCTGAGCGCCGCCGGTCTGGCGCCGGCCGCCGCCCACGACGCCGTGGTCGCGGTGGTGAAGGACCTGGCCGCCACCACGGCGGGGCCCGCGACCCGTGCGCTGCTGCTGATGGGCGAGCGGATCGCCGCGCGCCCTTCGCTGCCCGAGCTGGTCAGGCGGCGGGCCGCCGCGTTCCGGCCGGTGCTGGCCGCGGCCGTGCCCGGCTTCGACGCGCTGCTCGACCGGCTGCTCGAACGCCTCGACGGGGCGGCGGAGACGGGATCCGCCGAGCGGATCGTGCACGGCGACATCTGCCCGCCCAACATCCTGGTCGACGCGGCGGGGCGGCCCACCGCGCTGCTCGACTGGGGCCTGCTCACGACGGCCGGCGACAACGCCTTCGACGCCGCCACGGCCGCCGCGTTCTTCGACATGTACGGCCCGGAGGCGGCCGTTCACCACGAGACGTTGGCCGGCCGGCTGGCCGAGACGCTGGGGTACGACCGCGAGTGGCTGCTGGTCCAGTTGGGCGCCTACGCCGTGGCCAGCGCCTGCGCCTACGACCCGGAGGGTCGGGACGGGCACTTCGCCTGGTGCGTCGACGTGTTGGCGCGGGCGGATGTGCGGTCGGCGCTGGGAGTCGCGTAGGCGCTCAGGGCTCCCTGCGGGCGAACAGGTCCTTCGCCACGGTCGGCGTGCCCCGGCGGGGGGAAGTGATGCCGCCCGAACGGCCCATGTTCACCCGTTCGAGTGGGGCCGGGAAGGCCAGGTCAGAACCGGTGCCCGCAGGCCAGGCAGGCCTCGCGGTCGTCGGGGCAGGTGGCGCCGCAGTCGGGGCACTGTTTGAGCGCGAGGGGGGTGGTCCTGGCGGCCAGTTCGGTGGTCGTGGTCATGCCTGGGTCGCTCTCTTCCGCTTTCCGGGGTCGCCGCGCCGCTCCCCCGCGCCGTGGCCGCCGCCCGCGCAGCGGGCGCAGGGGGAGGCGACGTCCCCGTCGTGGTGCTGGTCGACGTGCCGTTCGTACTGTTCCTGTGCACGTTCTTGATACCCGGTGAGCTGCGACTGCCACGTGCAGTCCGGATTGTCACATAAATACCGGTAGAAGGTCCGCGCCACGAGAGCGATGGAGATCACCTCTTTCCGCGACGATAGTGGCCCGAGAGTCCGGGCGCGGACCAGAGGGCGCGGTCAGCCGGCGTGGGCCCGCGCGAGGAAGCCCGTGACCAGCGCGAGCCACGCCTCGGGCGCCTCGACGAACGGCAGGTGGCCCGAGGGGAGTTCGGCGAACCCGGCGCCCGTGATGCCGGCCGCCACCTCGCGGTGGTGGTGCGGGGTCACCAGCAGGTCGTGGGCGGTGGAGATCACGAGCGTGGGCACCGTGATCCGGCCGAGGTCGGGGCGGACGTCCAGGCTGTCCACCAGCCCGAGTTGGTCGATCGCGCCGGGTGGCGCCGGGGCGCGGCAGGCCTCGACGAGCGCGGCGAGCCCGGCCTCGTCGAGCCCGTCGAGGAACGGCGTGCCGGGGCCGTGCAGCGCCGCCCAGCGCGCGGACCGCTCGGTGTCGCCGCTGGTGAGCTGGGCGAGCCAGTCCTCGACCAGCAGCCGCATCCGGGGGCCGGCGTGCGCGAAGCCCGCGGTCACCACGAGCGCCGTCACGCGCTCCGGGTGCCGGGTCGCGGCGCGGATGGCCAGCGCGCCGCCGAGCGAGTAGCCGAGGACGGCGAAGGTCTCGAGGCCCTCCTCGACGGCCGTGGCCACCAGGTCGTCGACGAGGCGGTCGAGGTCCAACTCCTCCGTGGTGCGCGGGGTGCGGCCCGAGCCCGGGTAGTCGGGGCCGACGACGGTGTGCCGCGCGGCGAGTCCGTCCAGGAGCGGGCCGTAGTTGCCGTCGATCGAGCCGGTCGCGCCGTGTGCGAGCAGGAGTCCGGGGCCCGAGCCGCGCGCGACGCGGCCGAGACCCGTGGGTGTCGGGGTGTTCATGGGGCCGAAGCTAGGAGCTGACACCGGTGGCAGGGTCAAGCGCGGGTGGCGGGGATCAACGGCACCGCCGCGTCAAGCGCGGCGGTGAGCCTGCCAAGGCGCTCCCGCAGGTCCACGACCTCGGCCAGCGAGAGACCGGTGGCCTCGGCGATCCGGCGCGGGATCGCCTCGGCGTCGGCGCGCAGCGCGGCCCCGGCCTCGGTCGGGCTGACGGTGACCGAGCGCTCGTCGTCGGCGCTGCGCCTGCGGTGCACCAGGCCGGCGGCCTCGAGGCGCTTGAGCAGTGGTGAGAGGGTGCCGGAGTCGAGCCGCAGCAGCTCGCCGATGCGCTTGACCGGCAGCTCGCCGTGCTCCCAGAGCACCAGCATCACCAGGTACTGCGGGTAGGTGAGACCCACGTCCCTGAGCACCACGCGGTAGACGTTGCCGAAGGCGCGGGAGGCCGCGTTCAGGGCGAAGCAGATCTGCTGGTCGAGGCGCAGGTACTCGGAGGTCATGGCTCCAGGGTAGCCGAGTCGCCCCCTACTCGATTGCGCACAACTGAATGGCGTGCAACCATATGCGGCGTTGGTCGACGACGGGTCGACGGACGACGAGAGAGAGTGGGACACCATGGAGGCGATCTACACCGCCGCGGCCACCGCCAACGGGCGGGACGGCCGCGCCGTCAGCACCGACGGGCAGCTCGACCTGGCGCTCGCCCTCCCGCCGGCCCTCGGCGGCGACGGCAAGGGCACCAACCCCGAGCAGCTCTTCGCCGCCGGCTACGCCGCCTGCTTCTCCAGCGCCCTGGCCATGATCGCGCGCGGCGAGAAGATCGACGTCAGCGAGGTGTCGGTGACCGCCGAGGTCACCGTAGGCAAGGACGAGGTCGGCTTCGGGCTCGACGTCGCGCTCCGCGTCGAGCTGCCCGAGGGGCTGGCCGGCGAACCGGGCGAGAAGCTGGTGGAGCGCGCCCACCAGGTCTGCCCCTACTCGCGCGCCGTCCGGGGGAACGTGCCGGTCACGCTGATCGTCGAGTAGGCGCCGCGCCCGGCGGGCGCCCCGCCCGGTGCCGGAACACCTCACGGTAGGTCGCCGGCGCCACCCCCGCCAGCCGGCGGAAGTGGTGCCGCAGGTTCGGCGCCGTGCCGAAGCCCGTGCGGTGCGCCACCGCCTCGATCGGGGCGTCCGTGGTCTCCAACAACTCCTGTGCGAGACGCACCCGTTCCTGCAGCAGCCACTGCAACGGCGTGGTGCCGAGCGTCTCCCGGAAGCGGCGCGCGAAGGTGCGCTCGCCGAGCCCCGCCGCCCGTGCCAACTCGGCAACCGTCAAAGGCTGTTCGAGCCGGGCGCGGGCCCAGTCGAGCACCGAGCCGAGCCCGACGCCGCCGCTGCCGGCCGCCGCCGAGCCGCGGCGCGGCTGCCGCGCGTACTGAGCCTGGCCGCCCTCCCGGTGCGGCGGCACCACCATCCGGCGGGCCACCTCGTTGGCCGCCGCCGCCCCGAGGTCGGCGCGCACCAGGTGCAGGCACAGGTCGATGACCGAGCCGGTGCCGGCCGAGGTCAGCACGTCGCCGTGGTCGACGTACAGCGGCGAAGGGTCCACCTCGACGTGGGGGAAGCGGCGCGCGAAGTCCTCGGCGTACATCCAGTGCGTGGTCGCCCGCCGGCCGTCGAGCAGTCCGGCCGCGGCCACGATGTACACCCCGGCGCACAGCGACACGATCCGCCGGCCGAGCTCGTGCGCCCGCCGCACCGCGGCCACCAGACCGGCCGGCGGATCCTGGGCGCGGTCCACGCCGCACGCGGCCACCACCACCGTGTCGGCCGTCGGTATCCCGTCGAGGCCGTAGGGCGCCGGCACTACGAGCCCGTGCGCCGTGCGCAGCGGACCCGGCTCGCCCGCGCACATCCGCAGCTCGTACCAGGGATCGGCGATGTCCGGCCGGTCGATGCCGAACACCTCACAGGGCACGGCGAGTTCGAAGGTGGGCAGGCCGTCGGTCACGGCCAGCGCCACCACGTGCCGCCGCGCGGAACCGTTCGCACTCATGGCGGGAATTTATCGCACCACGTCGTTTCCGCCCATGGCCGTGCGATCGTCCCGGGCCCGAGGCTGCCGGGGTGACCACCACACCCACCGAACCGTCGACGCGACGCCCGCCCGTCGCCCCGCCCGCCGCACCCGTCGGCGGCCGGCTCACCGCCGCCCAGGGCACCGCCCTGTACGTCGGCGCCGTGCTCGGCACCGGCGTGATCGCGCTGCCCGCGCTGGCCGCCGAGGCGGCTGGCCCCGCCTCCCTGCTCGCCTGGCTCGCGCTCGTCGCGCTCTCCGCCCCGCTGGCCGCCACCTTCGCCGCGCTCGGCGCCCGCCACCCCGACGCGGGCGGCGTCTCCACCTACGCCCGGCTGGCCTTCGGCGACCGCGCGGCGGCCATCGTCGGCTGGTGCTTCTTCTTCGCCGTGCCGGCCGGGGCGCCGGCCGCCGCCCTGTTCGCCGGCGCCTACGTGGAGGCGGTCGTCGGCGGCGGGACCTCCACCGTCGTGACCACGGGCGCCGGCCTGATCCTCGCCGTCACCGCCGCCAACGCGGCGGGTCTCCGGCTCACCGGCCGCCTCCAACTCGTCCTCGCCGGGCTGCTGGTGACGCTCGTCCTCGGCGCCACCCTGCTGGCGCTGCCCGAGGCCGACACCGACAACCTCCAGCCCTTCGCGCCGCATGGCTGGGCGGCCGTCGGCACCGCCGCCACCCTGCTGGTGTGGAGCTTCGCCGGCTGGGAGGCGATCACGCACCTGGCCGGCGAGTTCCGCCACCCCGCCCGCGACCTGCCGCGCGCCACCGCCGTCGCCGTGCTGGTCGTCGGACTGATCTACCTCGCCGTCGCCTTCGCCGTGGTCGCCGTCCTCGGCCCGGCCGCCGCCGACACCGAGGCCCCGCTCGGCGAGCTGATGGCCCACGCCCTCGGCGGCGACGGCCGGCTGCTGGCCGCCGGGCCCGCGCTGCTGCTCTGCTTCGGCACCATGAACGCCTACTTCGCCAGCGCCGCCAAGCTGGGCGCCGCTCTCGGCCGGGACGGCGCGCTGCCGCCCTGGCTGGCGCGCGGCAGCGTCGCCGGCGAGGTGCCGCGCCGCAGCCTGGCCGTGATCGCCGGCGGCTCGGCCCTCTCGCTGGCCGCCGTCGCCGCGCTCGACCTCGGGCCACGGCCGCTGGTGCTGCTGAGCACCGGCTGCTTCGTCACGGTCTACGCCGTCGGCGTGGCCGCCGCGCTGAAGCTGCTGCCCCGCCGCAGCGGCGGCTGGGCGGCAGCGCTCGTCTCCCTGATCGCGGTGCTCGCGCTGCTGCTGATGTCGGGCCGCTACCTGCTGTGGCCGCTGCTGCTCGCCGGCGCCGCGCTGCTCTACCTCGGGATCCGCCAAAGGGCGCGCGCCTGAACGGAGGTTACCGTTCTGGCAGGTCTGTCAGGCGCGAACCCGGCGAGCGGGAGGGGCATCACCATGCGAGGCGGCGGAACCCACATAGTGGCGAGGGCGATCGGCGCGGCGGCGCTCGCCCTCGCCGTCGGCGGCTGCGCCCTCGAAGACGTGGTCGACGAGAGCGACGACGACGCGGCCCAGTCCTCCAGCGGCCCCGGCGGCTCCGAGGCCGGCGACCTCCTCCCGGGACTGCCGACCCCGGATGAGGCCCGCCGGCTGCTCGACGGACTCACCGTCGCCGAGCCACGCCCCATGACCGGCTACTCCCGGGACGCCTTCCCGCACTGGACCACCACCGACGGCTGCACCACCCGGCAGACCGTGCTGGCCCGCGACGGCGCCGACGTCACCGTGGACGACGACTGCCAGCCGACGTCCGGGAGTTGGGTCAGCGCCTACGACGGCGAGACCTTCGAGGACGCCGGCGACCTGGACATCGACCACATCGTCCCGCTCGCCAACGCCTGGCGCTCCGGCGCCGACGCGTGGACCGACGACCGGCGCGAGGAACTGGCCAACGACCTCACCCGCCCCCAACTCCTCGCGGTCAGCGCCGCGAGCAACCGCTCCAAGGGCGACCAGTCCCCGGACGAGTGGCTGCCACCGGCCGAGGACTTCCACTGCGACTACGCCATCGCCTGGACGACCGTGAAGGACTTCTACGAGCTGACCATCACGACCGCCGAACGCGACACGCTTGCCACCGCGTTGGACGACTGCGCGAACTGACGCGACGGCGCGACGCGCGCTGACCGCCGTCCCCGGCACGTCGCGGCGTACCGCCGGTCCGGCACCGGGGCCCGGGCCCCTTCCGGGGGCAGGCGCACCGCCGCCCGGGCCGCCTGGTGACGCCCAGCCGGGTGGCCCGGCGCGCCGGTTCAGGAGCGCGGCCCCGACGGCCTGTCGGGCGGGCATTCCGTAGGCCGTGCGGTACGGCGAACCGCCGGTGCGGCGCCGGGCCGAGGCCCCCTTCCCTGCGGGGGCGACCGACTGCCCCGGGCTGTCGCCCGGCCCTCCTTCCCAGCGGGCGGCGAACCGTCGCCCCCGCGCCGCCCGGGCATCCCGCGTGCCGGTAGGGCCGTCCGCGCCCCTGTCGCGGCGAGGTTTCGGGACGGCGCCGGCCGCCCCGGGCTGCGGCCCGTGGCCGCCCCGAGGGCGGGCCGTGGCGCGCTGTGCTCCGGTGGTGCTTCTACGGGTGCGCCTTCGAGGCGGTTTGTCGGACGGCGAAGCATGGCCCCCGGCGTGGTGCCGGAAGCTCGAGGGCTGTACGGCCGTCCCAGCCGCTCCGGGTTGCCGCCCGCAGCTGCCCCATGGGCCGGTCGGAGTCGCCCGCGACCGTGTCGCGGCGGGGTTTCGGGGCCGGCGCCAGCCGCCCCGGGGGCAGGAGCCCTCGGTGGCGGCGCCGACCGCCCCGGGGCCCAGGTGGTGTCTCTACCGGTGCCCCTTCGGGGCGGTCTGGGCGCCAGCCCTGCTCCGCGCCAGCCCTAGAGCGCGTTGGCGCGGGTGATCTCCGAGAACCAGTGGCCGCTGTCCTTCAACGTCCGTCGCTGGGTCTCGAAGTCCACGTGGACGAGCCCGAACCGCTTCGAATAGCCGTGCGCCCACTCGAAGTTGTCCAGCAGCGTCCACACGAAGTAGCCCCGCAGGTCCACGCCTTCGCCGATCGCCCGGTGCGCGGCGGCGAAGTGCCGCTCCAGGTACGAGCGGCGGTCCTCGTCACGCACCCGGCCGTCGGGCGTCACCTCGTCCGGGAACGCCGCGCCGTTCTCCGTCACGTACAGCGGCAGCGGCCCGTACTCCCGCCACACCCGGGTCAGCGTCTCGTAAAGGCCGTCCGGGTCGATCTCCCAGCCCATCTCGGTCACCGGCACCCCGGGCCGCTTCACGAACTCCACGTCCTCCGAGCCCACCCAGTGCGAGGGGTGCCCGGGGCGCGCGGTGCCGGCCCGCACCACGTGCCGCGAGTAGTAGTTGATGCCGAGGAAGTCGATCGGCGTGGAGATCACCGCCAGGTCGCCGTCCCGCACGTGGTCCGTGCCCGTGACCTCGGTCAGGTCCTTCAGCACGTCGGCCGGGTAGGAGCCGCGCAGCAGCGGGTCGAGGAAGAAGCGGTTCATCAGCCCGTCGATGCGGCGCGCCGCGTCCCGGTCGGCGTCGGCCGGCGTCGCCGGGTCCACCGGGTAGAGGTTGACGGTGGTGCCCAGGTTCGTCGCCCCCTGCGCGCGCAGCGCCCGCACCGCGAGTCCGTGGCCGAGCAGCAGGTGGTGCGCGGCCCGCACCGCCGCCGCGCCGTCCGTGCGGCCCGGCGCGTGGTGGCCGCTCGCGTAGCCGAGGAACGCCGCGCACCACGGCTCGTTGAGCGTCGTCCAGTCCTCGACCCGGTCGCCGAGCCGCTGGTGGATCAGCGCCGCGTACTCGGCGAACCGCTCGGCCGTGTCCCTGGCCGGCCAACCGCCGGCGTCCTCCAGGGTCTGCGGCAGGTCCCAGTGGAACAGCGTCACCCAGGGCTTGATGCCGTGCTCGAGCAGCCCGTCCACCAGCCGCTGGTAGAAGTCGACGCCGGCGCCGTTGAGTTGGCCGCGCCCCTCGGGCTGGATGCGGGGCCAGGCGAGCGAGAACCGGTAGTGGCTCACGCCCAGGTCGGCCAGCAGGCTCAGGTCCTCGGGATAGCGGTGGTAGTGGTCGTCCGCGACGTCCCCGGTGTCGCCGCCCGCGGTCTTGCCCGGGGTGTGCGAGAAGGTGTCCCAGATGGACGGCAGCCGCCCGTCCTCGTGCACCGCGCCCTCGATCTGGTAGCTCGCGGTCGCCGTGCCCCAGACGAAGCCGTCCGGAAAGCGCACCTGGCTGAGGTCCTGTGTCATGGCGGGAAGACTTTCTATGACATGTCTATGAGTGTCTACGAGAAACGCGCGAATCACGTCCGAATCACGGCACGCCACGAATCACGCTGGGTCCAGCGAAGGTTAAGCCACGCCCGCCCGCGGCCGTCCCTCACCTCGGCGCTCGCGCCACCCGCCGCAGCGGCACGCCGTCCGGATCGACGCGCGCCAAGCCCTCGTCCGCCGCGAGGCCGATGGCCCGCAGCCCGCGCCGCCCGTCGTCCTCCTCGGGCGCCGGCCTGGTCGGCGCGGTGAACGAGAACACCTCCAGCACCGCGGGCCCGGCCCGCAGGTAGTCGATGACGAAGCCGCGCGGGTCCTGGTCGTGGACCAGCCGGCCGATCACCGGGAAGCCCAGGGTGTCCCGGTAGTACGCCAGGGTGGCGTCCAGGTCGGCCACCGTCACCGCCACGTGGTCGAACACCGGGCCCGCGCCCGCCGGCCGCGCCTCGGCCAACCGGCGTTCGTGGTCCGCCAGTTCCGGGGTGACCACGGAGTGGTAGTCGAGGTGGCCGTCAATGATCTCCAGCAGGGTCCCGTCCGGGTCACGGAAGAAGGCCAGGTTGACGCCGCCGACGGCGGCCGTCGGCTCCACCGTGAACTTCACGCCCGCCGCGCGCAGCCGCTCCGCCTGCCGGAACACGTCGCCGACCCTGAGGCCGAAGTGCCGCATCCCGCGCTGCAGGTCGTCCGCCTCGGACGCCCGCTCCGCCGCCGACATCTCGACGAGCTTGACCAGGGCGCCGTCCGCGTCCAGCCAGTGCGTACCGGCCGCCGCCGGCTCCGGGGCCTCGGCCGCGCGCCGCAGCCCGAGCGTTCCGCGGTAGAAGTCGAGCGAGCGTTCGGCGTCGCCCACGCCTATCTCGACATAGGACATTCCGGCTGAGGTGCTCATGGTGCTCATGGGCCTTCCCTTTCGGCTCACCTTCGGCCGGCCGCCGGCGCGCTGTCGGCCGGCCGCGCCGGCTCACCGTGGCGAGCGGTATCTCTCGGCCTTGTCCAGGATCGCCGTGAACCGTTCCCACTGCGCGGCGGCCTCAGCGGTCGGACCCACGGTGAAGTCCTCCGGGTCCAGGAAGTCCAGCCGCTCTCGCGTGGCGGGGTCCAGGTCCCGCCACGCCGCCTCATCCTGCGGTGACCGAGCCACAGTCGGTGCCCCATGCGTTGTCAAGCCATAGCCTCAGACCCGCCGGTGGGGAGGGGACGAGGGACGTTTCCTCGCGCCTCCCCGGCCGCCGGGCCAACGACTCTAGCGCGACCTCAGCCCAGGCGCAGCAGCCTGTCGGTGAACCCGGGTTCCGTGAGGTCCTCGCCGAGCGCCACGGGCACCGAGGCGCCACCGACGCTCACCGTGCCCACCTCGGTGCCGGCGTCGGCCGTGCCGGGCACGCCGTCCCCGCCCGCCGTCAACTCGACCCGCACCTCGAGGCCGTCCCAACCGGCCGCGTGGACGTCCTCGGTGACCACCACCGGGGTGTGCCCGCCGAGCCCGTCGTCCACGTAGCCGATCTCCTGCCCCGCGGTGAACACCGTTTCCCCGCGCAACCGTTCCTGTGCGAACTCGATCAGCTCCCGCCCCGCGTTCAGGGCGCCGATGAGGATCGAGTTGTCCACCGGGTCCGGCGGCTGGGTGAGCACCGCGCCGATGATCATCTGCTGCTCGCCGTCGATCTCCTGGACCGCGGCGAACAGCAGGTTGCCGCCGGCGGCCGTCGTCGTGCCGGTCTTGATGCCCACCACGTCGCCAGGCGAGACGAGCTGGTTCCAGTTCGAGTGGTTCTCACCCTGGCTGTCGTCGTAGGAGAGCTGCGCGACGATCTGCCGGAACACCGGGTCCTCCATCGCGGCCCGGCCGAGCAGCACCTGGTCCTCCGCGGTGCTGACCGTGTCGGAGCTCAGACCGCTCGGGTCGGTGTAGGTGGTGTTCTCCATGCCGAGCTCGGCGGCCGTCTCGTTCATCTTGTCGACGAACTCCTCCTCCGAACCGGCGTCCCAACGGGCCAGCAACCGCGCCACGTTGTTCGCGGACGCGATCATGATCGCCTGCAACGCCTCGTACTGCGACATCTCCGAGCCGGCGGTGACCTCCACCGTCGACTCGCCGTCGTCGCTCAACCCGGCGTCCTGCTCGGCCTGTTCGTCCACCGGGATGGACGCGCCGGGCGAGTCGAGCTCCATCGGGTGCTCCTGGAGGATCACATAGGCGGTCATCACCTTCGCGACCGAGGCGATCGGCACCGGCTCCTGCTCGCCCGACGTGCCGAAGTCGCCCAGGCCCTCGACCTCCAACGCCGCCTGCCCGGAGGCGGGCCACGGCACGGACGGCGCCTCGCCGTCGAAGGTGAAGCTCTCCGCGGCGGTCAGCCGCAGCCCCGGCTCGGGCAGCGGCCGAAGCGACTGCGCGACGACGAGGACGACCAGCAGCAGCACCGCGAGGGGCGTGTAGATCTTGACCCGCCGCAACGTCGTCCGCAGCGCCGTCGGCGGCGGCGCCGGCTTGTTGGTGAGCGCGGCGAGCAACTCCAACGGATCCCGCTCCGAATCCGCCGGCGGCGGCGCGACGGACGGCATGGGCGGAACGGGCGCGGGTGCCGGCGCGGGTGCCTGGGCCGGCGCCTGCGCGGCGGGCGTGGGCGGGGTGTCCGGCTTGGACGGAGTCCGGAGATGCGTCGTCGCCTGGTCCGTCCTGGGCTTGCTGTCGGCCGGCACCCGGAGGAAGGTCGTGGCCTGGTCGACGGCCTTCTTCTCCTCCTTGGCCTCCTTGGCCTCCTCGGTTCTGGCCGGTGCGCGCAGGAACGTCGTCGCCTGGTCGACGCCATCCTTCGCCTGCTCCGGCAGCCGCAGCACGGTGGTCCGCTCACCGCCACCGCTCGCCTTGCCGGCGGACTCGTCGCCGTCCCCGTCGGCCGGCTCCGCACTCGGCCGCTGGCCGGCCACGGCCGGCTTGTCGTCGGCGTCGGTCGCCGGCTCATGGGTGGGGTGTCGGTCGTCCGCGCTTGCCGCGTCGGCCCTGGCCGGCGTCCGCGCGGCCTCGGCCGGTGCCTGGTCGGCCTGGGCGGTGTCCGTGCTGTCCGTCCGTGCCGGTCTGTTGGCCTCGGTGGCGGTCTCCGCGTGCGGCCGCTGGTCGGTCCCGGCGGCGTCCGTGCGGTCCGCTGGCGCCTCGTCGGCTGCGGCAGTCGCCGGCTTGGTGGTGGTTGCTTCGTTGGTGCCGGCTGGGGCCGGCGTCCGGGGTTGGTTCTGGTCGCCGGTCTGGGTGCCGGTGCTTGGCGCGGCCGGTGCCTGGTCGGCCTGGGCGGTGTCCGTGCTGTCCGTCCGTGCCGGTCTGTTGGCCTCGGTGGCGGTCTCCGCGTGCGGCCGCTGGTCGGCCTCGGTGGCGTCCGTGCGGTCCGCTGGCGCCTCGTCGGCTGCGGCAGTCGCCGGCTTGGTGGTGGTTGCTTCGTTGGTGCCGGCTGCCGCCGGTTCGTCGTTGGCGTCGGTCGCCGGCTCGTCGGTGGGGGGCCGGTCGCCCGCGCTTGGCGCGGGGGCCGCTTCCGCCCTGGCCGGCTCGGCCGCCGCCGGCGGCGTCGCGCGGCTCGTAGCCGGCTGATGGCCGGCCTCGCTCGCCGTTGGCGAGTCCGTGTCGGCCTCGGGAACCTTCGCGTCGTCGGGAAACCTTTCCAGCCCCTCAGGCGTCTTCACCGATGACTCCCGCTCCCGATCCCGTCCCGAAATGTCCGGGGACTCGCCCGACACTCATGCCTCCCTGCAGTTGTTCATGATCCGAACCGCTCGCTCTACCAGTCTGCCGGGTCCTGTGCACCTCGGTACGCCACGCCCGCGATGGCGGAAACGGGCGGCTTGACCCCTTGGACGACAACGACATGTCTACGGGTTCCATCACAAATCAACCACGCACTCTCGACAGAACAATGTGAGAGGCGTCACCCTGTCTTTCATCCACGCGGGGAGGCATGGATGGGCAGGAGTCGTAGAACCATTCCGGAGGAGTTGCTGTTGCTCGCTCTGGACCCGGCCACGGGTACCACAGCGCAGCCACAGTCGCTCGACCTCGGCCTTGCCGGGGCGCAGCTCGTCGAGCTGGCCCTGGCCGGGCGGATAGCCCCTGACGGGGACCGAATAGCCGTGATACTGCCACGGCCGACCGGAGATCCCACCCTGGACACCGCCCTCGAGTTGCTGCGCAGGCGCGGCAGCCCGGTGCGGGCCGTCCACTGGATCGGCGGGCCCAGGCTCGGGCTACGCCAAACCTATCTCACACACCTGGAGCGCTGCGGCATGGTCGCCGCGGTGGAGAACCAGATGTGCGGGGTGCTGCCGACGACCAGGTACCAGGCGACGGATACCGCGGTCAGTCGACAGATCCGGTCTCGGCTGGACACCGCGATCCGCACCGGCACCCCGCCGGACGCGCGGACCGCGGCCCTGGCGGCGCTGGCTCACGCGGTCGGCCTGGGTAAGCACCTGTACCCCGGGAACGAGGGGCGGTCCTCCCGCTCCCGGCTCCGGGACCTCATCAGGCACGACCCCATGGGCGGCCTCGTGGCACACGCCGTGATGGACGTGCAGAACGGTGTCGCCGGTCAGGTGGCGGCCGCCGCCGCCCGGCGCGCACAGCCGAGCGCCGCGCCGCGCAAGGCGGCGCGCACACCGGCGCCGACGGCCATGGCTGTGGTCGGACAGTCGAGCCAAGCTCCTGAGCAGATTCGGCGGAGAGGAGTGACGCGAGCCGCAGTACGTCCTTCGCTGTCGCACTGAGCGCACCGCGCACTGAGCGCACCGCGCACTGAGCGCACCGCGCACGACGCGACACCGCGCACGACGCACGACGCACCACCGCAAGCACCCCTGAGCGCAGCACCTCTTTGACTTGACCGGGAGCCGCGTTTCGGGCACGGGGTGTGGCGAGGGCCGTGAGGAACGACGGCCGTCGTCACACCCCCTGCCTGTTCCCGCGCACGTTCTGTCGCCAATACCCAGCGGAGACGCCCGTCGAATGGCAGTCTGCTGAGTTAGGAAGTCAGCTGATCACGACGGAGGTGCACAGTTCGTGGCGGGCAATGTCAATCCGACTGTCCGGCGACGCCGGCTCGGCCAGGAGTTGCGGCGGCTCCGCGAGGACCGCGGGATGACCGCGGAGGAGGTGGCGGACCGGCTGCTGGTCTCCCAGTCGAAGATCAGCCGACTGGAGAACGGGCGGCGCAGCATCAGCCCGCGTGACGTCCGCGACCTCTGCGGGGTCTACGAGGTCGAGGACCGTCGTCTGGTCGACTCCCTGATGCAGATGGCAAAGGAGTCGCGCCAGCAGGGCTGGTGGCACGCCTTCGCCGAACTCTCGCCCACGTACAGCGTCTACATCGGCCTGGAGGCCGACGCCTCCTCGTTACGGGTCTACGAACCACAGGTGGTGCCGGGGCTGATGCAGACGCCGGCGTACGCCTCCGCCGTGATATCGGGTGCGCTGCCGGAGGTCGGCGAGGACGAGGTCGCCAGCCGGGTGCAGGTCAGGATGCGGCGCCAGCAGCGGGTCTGGGACGACAGGCAGCCACTGCGGCTGTGGGCCGTGGTGGACGAGGCGGCGCTCCGCCGCCAGGTCGGCGGGCGCGCCACCATGATCGACCAGTTGGGTCGGCTGATGGAATGTTCGCGACTGCCGCACGTCACGCTCCAGGTGATGCCTTTCACCGCCGGCGCGCACCCGGGTGTGAATGGCCAGTACACGATCCTGGAGTTTCCCGAGGCGACCGATTCCACGGTCATTTATCTGGAGGGCGGCACCAGCGATCTCTATTTGGAGAAGCCGCATGACGTGCAGCACTACAGCGTGATGTACGAACACCTCAGAGCCCAGGCGCTCAGCCCCGAGGAGTCGCGGACGCTCATCGCCAAGATCACGGAGGAGTACGGGAGTTAGTACCCGGGAGACGGCGGGCCGGGCAGCGTACACCCATGTTTCCGGTCGCTGGGGAAAAGCCGTGGACGAACCATCCGGTCGGGTGAAGCAGCGCAACTCGCGCCCATCCTGACTAGTACGGTCGCCGCGTCGGCAGGACATCCCCACCGATAAAACTGACCGGAGCGGAGAACATGGCAATCGAGCACGGCAGCACGCGCACCTGGACCAAGTCGTCGTATTCCGGGGGTAACGGCGCCTGCGTCGAGGTGAAGTCCCCGGCGCGGGAACACCTCGCCGTCCGGGACTCCAAGACCCCGACCGGGCCGCGCCTGAGGTTCGCCCCCGCTTCGTGGTCGGCGTTCCTCGACACGCTCCCCCGCGACTGACCACCGCCGCCGCGGCGCCGTCCGGCCCCTCCCGGGCCCGAACGGCGCCGCGGTCGCGGATAGCATGCGTTCCGCATGCATGCATGCGGAACGCACGCTAACCTGGATGTCATGGCGAACATCCAGATCAAGGACGTGCCCGACGACGTTCACAGGGCTTTGAAGCACCGTGCCGTGGATGCCCATCAGTCGCTCAACGAGTACCTGCGGCAGCGGTTGATCGAGGAGGTGAGGACGCCGACGGTGGACGACATACTGGCCAGGGCCCGTGAGTCGGCGACGGCCGACTACTCGATCGACGAGCTGTTGGGTCACATCGACGAGGGGCGCGGTCTGTGATCGTCGTCGACTCCTCTACCGTCGTGCTTGCGCTCACGCACGGTGGAAACCTTGGCCGAGAGGCGTCGAAACGTCTGACCGGGCAGCGGCTGCTTGCTCCCTCGGTGATCGATTTCGAGGTCGCTCACGCCATGCGGGGCCTGGTACAGGGGGGGAAGATCACGGCTGAGAAAGGGCAGACAGCGCTTGCCCTGGCAGCCTCGCTTCTGATCAGAAGGACACCCGGCTATGTGCTCTTCGATCGGGTCTGGGATCTGCGGCAGGACCTCTCTGCCTATGACGCGGCCTATGTCGCGCTCGCTGAGCACGCGCGGTGCACGCTCGTGACGGCTGACGCGCGTATCGAGCGAGCAGGGGTCGCTCGATGCCCGATCGACACCATCGGCTGAGACGGGACGTGAGTAGGCGCGGCTGCCGCAACTGACCGGGGCCGTTGCCGGGCGTGAGCGCTCTGCGGCAGGCTGGGCGGTCGGGTCGTGGAGGAGGGGGCGCGGGTGGCCGAACGGCGGTTGTCGCGGCAGGAGTTGAACCGGCAGTGGCGGCGCAGCGGGTTCATCGGGCGGGAGCAGCAGCTCGACGTCTTCCGCCGCAATCTGGGGCGCGACCCGGAGAGCCCGGACTTCCGGTACCTCTTCCACGTGCACGGCAACGGCGGCGTCGGCAAGACCTCGTTGATCCGGCAGTGGGAGCAGTAGGCCAGGGAGCGCGGCGCGGCCACCGTGACGGTGGGCGACGAGGTGCACGACGTGATCGAGGCCATGGCGGCGGTGGCCGGCCGGTTGCGCCGGGATGGGAAGCCGCTTGAGCGGTTCGAGAAGCGGCTGAAGGAGTACCGGCAGCGGCGCCACGAGGTCGAGCGCGGGCAGGCGGCCGCGGAGCCGGCGGCCGATGTGCCGTCGGTCGGCGGGCTCGTCACCGCGCAGGCCGGCCTCGCGGCGGCCGGTGCCGTGCCGCAGCTCGGTGCGGTCACCGGGGCGATGGATCCCACGACGGTCGCGCTGAGCATCGACCGGGCCAGGTCCTGGACGTCGGCCCGGCTGCGCGCGCCCGAGGACGTGCAGTTGGTGCTGTCGCCGGTGAAGCAGCTCACCCCCGTCTTCCTCACCGACCTCGCCGAGGCTGCCCGCGAACGGGCGTTGCTCGTCCTCTTCTTCGACGGGTACGAGCGGCTCGGCCCGCTGCTTGACGGCTGGTTGCGGCAGGTGATCCAGGAGGACACCCACGGCGTGCTGGAGGCCAATGTCGTGGTGGTGCTGTCGGGTCAGGGCCGGCTCGATCCGCGCCACTGGGCCGACTGGGCGTCGGATGCCGCCGAGGTGCCACTCGACGTGTTCAGCGAGCAGGAGGCGCGAGATCTGCTCACGGCACGCGGCGTCACCGATCCCGACACCGTCGAGGTGATCCTGCGGCTCTCCGGCCGACTGCCCGTCCTCCTCGACATGTTGGCCCACCCGCGCCCCGCCACGCCCGGCGAGGTGGTCGACCCGGCCGAGACGGCCGTGGAGCGGTTCCTGAAGTGGGAGCACGACCCGGACCGCCGCGCCGCGACCCTCGCCTGTGCCCTGCCGCTCCACCTCGACGAGGACGTCTACCGCACGCTGGCGCCGGAGGGCGCCGCGGATCAGTACCCGCGGCTGCGGAACCTCCCGTTCGTCGGCCACCACGACGGCCGTCACCGCTACCACGACACGGTGCGGGCGCTGATGCTCCGGCACCAGCGCGGCCAGTACCCGACGCGCTGGGCGGCACAGCAGGCCACCCTGTCAGACGTCTACCGGGCGCGCCGCGAGGCCCTGGAGGCGGACCTTACGCCGCACCGCGATCAGGGCTACTGGCATCGCGCGCGCTGGCGTGAGGCGCGGCAGGGCGAGACGTACCACCGCCTGTGCGCCAACCCGGCCGCCGCCCTGCCGACGGCCGTCGCGGACACGGTTGGCGTCTGCCAACGCACTTCGGCGCTGCGGCAGTGGGTGCAGACGCTGGAGCGCGCCTGGCGGGACACCGATGCCTCGGAGTTGGCCCACTGGGCGCGGCGACTCACTGAAGCTGTCGAGTCCGAGCAGCCCACGGAGCGGGTCCTGGCCCTGCTGGTGGTCGCCCCGGAACTCGACGCCGCGGCCCGAGCCGCCGCCTACACGCTCAGCGGCCGCCTGCACTACGACAAGGGGGAGTACGAAGAGGCCGTCCTCGAGTACGACGAGGCTCTCCGACTCGCTCCGGACAGCGCGTGGGCGCTCGCCTACCGCGGGGACGCCTGCCGTCTTCTTAGGCGTTACGACGACGCGCTCCGCGACCTGGACCGCGCCATACAGCTCGACGGCTCCTATGCCTGGGCCCTGGGGGTTCGCGGCAGCCTCTTCAGTGGCCTGCGACGTTACGAGGAGGCGCTGCGTGACCTGGACCGGGCCATCGATCTGGAGACCGACAGCGCCTGGGAACACGCCCAACGCGGCATGGTTCACAGGTTGTCCGGGTGGTATGAGGCGGCTGTCGCCGACTTCGACAAGGCCATTCGCCTCGGCAAGGACGATGCGTGGACCCGCTGGAACCGCGGCGCGGCCCATAACTCGGCCGGACTCATCGAGGAAGCGGTGCGGGATTTCGATCGGGCTCTGGATATGGAACCCGACGACGCGTGGGCGCACGCCAGCCGAGGGTCCGCATACCGGTTGGCGGGAAGCATGGACCTCGCGGTCGTCGACCTTGATCGCGCGCTGGAACGCGACCCTGACAACCCGTGGGCGTACGCGGAGCGTGGGGAGGCACACCGGCTCGCTGGCCGGCCCGAAGAGGCGGTCGCCGACCTTGATCGCGCGCTGGAACTCGACCCCGACTACGCCTGGGCCTTCGGCACACGTGGGCAGATCCACCGTTCGGCTGGGATCTTCGAGGCCCCCCTGCGTGACTACGGCCGTGCCATCGAGCTGGATCCCGACAAGGCGTGGCTGCACCACGGGCGGGGCGAGACCCACCAGTTCGCCGGCGATCACGAGGCGGCCATCGCCGACTTCGCCGAGGCCATCCGGCTCGATCCCGGCATGGCGACGGCATACGCCGAGCGGGGGCACAGCCGCCTCGCGACCAGGGCCTACGCCGACGCGATCAGCGACTACGACCGGGCCCTGCGGCTCGGCGGGCTCACCCAGGACTCCCACGAGTGGGGCACCACACACACCTGGGCCCTGATCAGACGCGGCGAGGCCCGGCTGCTCTCCCGCGCCGCCGGCGCCGCCCTCGACGACCTCGCCGAAGCGCTGGGGCGGGCACCCGACCACGCCTGGGCCTGCCTCGCCCGCGCGCTGGCCGCTCGGCGCCTTGGCGATGCCGAGGAGGACGCGTACTGCGACGGGCCCTTGACCTCCTCACCGAGGACTCCGAGGGCAATGACGTGGCCCTGGGAAACCTCGTTCTCCTGCACTGCATGCGACCGGACCGGGAGGCGGCCCTCCGTACGCTCGACCGCTTTCTCGCCGCGCCTCCCGCGCCGTGGATGTTTCCCGAGATGCTGAACATCCTGGAGCGGTACGAGCGTGCCGGGTTGCTCGACCCGGTCGCCCTGACAGGGCCGAGGGAGCGGCTGCGGGAGGCTTACGCGGCGCTCAGCTCGGGGTGCGCAGGAACGTGAGCGCGATGTCGGCCTGGTCGAAGCGCCAGCCGGCGGGGGTGCGGACGGCGCGGTAGGTGAGGCGGGTGGCGGCCTGCTGGTAGGGCGGCTCGCCGTCCCGGTAGAAGAAGGCGAGTTGGTTCGCCGTGGCCGAGGCCCGGTCGCCGTCGAGGGTGACCAGGACGTCGCCGTGCAGGTGGTGGGTGCGCTCCCCCTCGGGGTGCTGGCGGTGGAGGTGGGCGGTGACCTCGGCGAGGCCGCGCAGTTCGCCGCCGCGGGGGGAGTGGACGACCACGTCGTCGGTGTAGACGGTGTGGGCGTCGTCGAAGCGGCCCTCGTCGAGGAGGCGGGACAGGCGGGCGAAGAGGTCGGCGATCTCGGTGCGGTCGGCGAGGGTGGCGACCGTGGTGGTGGGCATGGCGAGAAGGCCCCATTCGTTGGACAGGCCAATGTTGGTGTCGCCAACCATACTCTCGTTTGTGGGTTGCGCCAACGAATGGCGGCTCAGCCGGTCGCGCCCCCGTCGCCGAACTCCGCCACCGCCTCGTCGACGATGCGGGCCAGCTGGGCGTGGTGCGCGCCGCGCCAGTAGACGCGGCCGCAGGAGCCGCACTCCGCGAAGACGTCGTAGGTGCGCCGCGTGCCGCCCTCCAGGCGGGTGGCGACCGCCGACTTGTCGGCCGCGCGCAGCTCGCCGTTGCAGGCCGTGCAGCGGGTCCACGGGGCCAGGCGGGGCGTGAACCGGCCCAGGACGTCGCGCAGTTGCTCGTCCGGGCGGTCGCTGCGCACGAACGCGCCGGCCCACAGCTCGCGGCGGTGCAGCAGGCCGCGGTCGCGGGAGAGGAGCACGCGGCGTTCACGGGCCGAGCGGGCGGCCAGGGTGGCGTCGCCGATGTCCGTGGACTCGTACGCCGCGTCGACGCCGAGCAGCCGCAGCCGCCGCGCCAGCGTGCCGAGGTGCACGTCGAGCAGGAACCGCAGCGGCGCGCCCGGCACCCGCTGCGGGCGCGCCACCGGGGCCACCTCGACCGTCTCGCCGTCCGCCGGGACGTGGGAGGTCGGCACCTCGCGGCCGTCGACGACCAGCCGGCCGACCTCGGTCAGCGGCACGCCGAGCGACTCGATGACGTGGCCAAGCGAGGAGACGCCATCGGTGGAGATCCGGGTCTGCTCGCCCCGGCGCGCGGTCGCGACGAAGAACCGCAGCTCGGGGGCGAGGCGCAGCAG
>NZ_SMKC01000686.1 GCF_004348315.1 Streptomyces sp. 8K308
CGCCGCGCGGCCGGCCTGGACGTGGAGGTCACCGACATCGACTACCTGGACCTGGACCTGAGCTGACAGCGGGTCCGCTTCACAGCCGGAGGCCGGCACCCGTAGCGGGTGCCGGCCTCCAGCGCGCCTTGGCGGCCGGTTACAGGAGCCAGTCGCGCAGGAAGCCCGAGGAACGGGTGCGGCCTGTTCGACTGGTCGGCCGTGGCTCAGCGGGCGAGTGCGGCCCGGAGCTGGTTGAGCCCCTCCACGGCCCAGTGGCGTCCATTAGGCAGTTGGTCGCCCCGGCACCACCGCCAGGTCGTAACCATTGCCAAGATGAGGAGCCGAGACTTCTCGACCAGCTCCTGGTCCGCCCCTGGATAATGCTCACAGGCTTCATTGGCCGACCGCAGCAGGTGCCCCTCAGCGCTCGGGACGAGGCTATGAGCGAGATCAAACTCAACGGGGCCCCGGCAGCAGGTCCCGAGGTCGACGAAGATCAGCCCACTCCGCGGTCTTAGAGGTCGTTTTCTCCTGATGTTTTATCCCGTGTTGCGGATTTGATTCTGGTATGTGGGGTCGCGCCAGGTGATGGTGGCTTCGCCGGTGAGGCGGCGGGCCATGAGGTCGGTCATCGC
>NZ_SMKC01000687.1 GCF_004348315.1 Streptomyces sp. 8K308
GTATAAGAGACAGCCCCTGTCCGGGCCCCCGCCTAGGGCCTGCCGGGCAGCGGGGTGAGGACGCGGGTGCCGGCGGTCTCCCGGTAGATCATCGAGCTGCGGAAGCCGATCACCTCGCGGCGCGCGCTGAACCGGTCCATCAGGAAGGCGTGCAGGTGCTCGATGTCCGGCACCGCCACGTGCACCACGAAGTCGTCGTCACCCGAGACCACGTACACCGAGAGCACCTCGGGCAGCCGGGACAGATAGCTCTCGAAGCCCGTGATCACCTCCCGGCTCAACGGTCGCAGCCGCGCGAACACCAGCGCCTGGAGCGAGCGGCCGAGCGCGCGCGGTTCGACGGCCGCGTGGTAGCCGGTGATCACCCCGCGGGCCCGCAGCGCCCGCACCCGCTCCAGGCAGGTCGAGGGAGCGACGCCCACCAGGCGCGCCAGCTCCCGGTTGGTCAGCCGCGCGTCGCGCTGGAGATGAGTGAGGATCGCCGAATCTGTGTCGTCCATGGCCGTCATTCTGCCTCCCGCACCGAACGTCGTTCGGTGCATGGCCGCCGAACCCGTACCTGGGGCTAGATTCGCTCCCGTCCCACCGGATGCCGGAGAGGAAGCCCACCGCCATGA
>NZ_SMKC01000688.1 GCF_004348315.1 Streptomyces sp. 8K308
CGATCCGGTCCATCCAGACGCCGGTCGGCTCGTCGGCGATCGCGGAACCGCCCGGCTCGGCGGCCGCGCGGGCCGACCACTCCGGGTTCACGTACACGTCGGCGCCGACGTACGGGTTGTCCACGCGCGCCAGAACCCCGGGGTCGTCGTTCGCCGAGGCCATGCCGAGCGTGCTGAGCGTGATGGCGAAGGCGCCGGCCAGGGCGCCGGTCGCGAACGCCGCGCGGCGCGCGCGTCGCCGGTGTGGGGGGTGGTTGGTGCGGCTCATCGCTGGTCTTCCTCCGGTTGGTTGCTGGTTGTCTCGCGGTGCGTCGATGCCGTCGGAGGCGGGGGGGAGTCCGCCGAGCGACGGAACGTCCTGACGTCGTGGTCGCCTGTCGATCCGGTTCGCCGCGTCGGAACCGGGCAGGGCGACGCGGGCGGTGGGCGCGCGCACGCCGGGCCGCGGCCGTCGGCCGGCCGGCGCGGACGCCACGGTCGCTAACGGGAACGTCTCCCCGGGCCTCGCGGCGCTTCGGGGCACGCGTGGGCCCGGCCGGGGCGGCCGCGCCGGCCTGACACTCGGCCGACCGGTACGCGCTGGGCATCCGGATGGTGGTGGGGG
>NZ_SMKC01000689.1 GCF_004348315.1 Streptomyces sp. 8K308
CCCACGACGCGTGGCCCCCACCAGCCTCAACGCCTACCTCCGCACCCCCGAGGAATACGACCCCATGGACCGGAGCGCCCCCGTCCGCCTCCACGTCCTCGACACCGCCCGACAGATCGAGCGCGCCCTGGTCGACACCGCCGACCACATCGCCGCCGAGATCCAGATCCCCGCGCGCAGCCACGTCCCCCCGGCAGCGCGCCGTCCCGGCACCTGGACCGCTGACTACCGGGCCCGTCTCGACCGCGCGGCCGACCAAGACGCGGCCGCCCCCCGGCGCTGGCGCTACACCGGACAGCGCACCGCACCCACCGCCGCGGCATGGCTTCTCGACCGGCTCGTCAGCCTCCCCGGTGGCATCTTCCACCCGCTCACCCTCGGACACCGCGCCGCGATCGAGCAGGTCGCCCAGACCGCCGCCGACCACGTCGAGCACGCGTTGGGACTCGCCCGCCGCGCCGTCGAGATCCCGGGACGCCCGTGCGCCTGCGGCGGCACCCTCATGCTCCACGGCGGCCGGGTAGTCGCTCACGGGCGGATTCCACGGATGCGTGCACGACCGGCGCCTTTCGGGCCTTCCGGGCGTAGGCTCCCGCCACCC
>NZ_SMKC01000690.1 GCF_004348315.1 Streptomyces sp. 8K308
CCGGAAGGTGGGCGGGATGCGGCAGACCCTTGTGCTCAACGCGAGCTACGAGCCGCTGTCGACGGTGTCGCTGCGGCGGGCGGTGGTCCTGGTGATCCAGCACAAGGCGGTGGTCGAGCACGAGCACCCGGGGCTGCGGGTGCGGGCCGCGGCGGTGGATCTTCCGGTGCCGCAGGTGATCAGGCTCAGGCGCTACGTGAAGGTGCCGTTCCGACAACGGGCCCCGTGGTCGCGGCGGGGCGTGCTGGTGCGTGACCGGCATCGGTGCGCGTACTGCGGTCGCCGGGCGACCACGATCGATCATGTGCTGCCGCGTTCGCAGGGTGGGCGGGACACGTGGTTGAACACGGTGGCGGCTTGTGCCGAGGACAATCATCGGAAGGCGGACCGGACGCCCGCGGAGGCGGGGATGCGGCTGTTGTCAGAGCCGTTCGAGCCGACGCCGGCGGACGCGCTGCTGCTGGCGGTGGGGGCGCTCGCGGAGGACGCGCTGCCCGAGTGGCTGCCGCTGCCGCGTGCGGCCTGATGTGAGGGCATGAGGGAAGCGACGTGGCCCGGCCTCCGGCACCTGGTGCCGGAGGCCGGGCCACGTC
>NZ_SMKC01000691.1 GCF_004348315.1 Streptomyces sp. 8K308
CCGCACCGCCCGCCGCCGACCGCTGCACGAACCCCGCCAGCGCCCCCCACGGCTCGTCGTTTCCGGCCAGCGCCTCCCGCGCCCTGGCCGTCAACCGCTGCGTCTCCTCCTCCGCGATGTATCTGACGAGCGCCTCCTTGTTGGGAAAGCGCCGGTACACCGTGCCGACGCCCACCCGCGCCCGACGGGCCACCTCCTCCATCGGCGCCCCGTAACCCTGCTCACCGAACACGTCCCGCGCCGCGCTCAGCACATGCCGCAGATTGCGCTGCGCGTCCACCCGCAGCGGCGCCGGCTTCCCCGCGGAGCTCCCCGCCTCCGCCGCCTCAGATCCCTGCATAGGCATATCGAAATCCCCCGGTTCAAGAGACGGAGTGACCGCCCCTAGCTGTGAGTACGAACATAGTTGAGGGCACTGACACTGAGAAGGAGCAAGTGACCCCAAGAGCCTCGTAGAGCCCCCTACAGCGCTAAGACGCCCCATAAGCTGAAGAAGCCATACAAACGCAACACCTGAGGAGCGCCGGTCGGGCGTGCCCCACGCGTACCCGACCGCCCCCGCCCTGTCTCTTATACACCTCT
>NZ_SMKC01000692.1 GCF_004348315.1 Streptomyces sp. 8K308
GCTGTGTATAAGAGACAGGTGCCCGACGCCCGGCGCCTGCTGCTGCACCGTCCCCAGGACATGCTGTTCGTCCCCGTCGACCTCGTGAACCTCACGCCGCGGCGCGGCCGGCTGGTCGTCGAGGACCGGAAGCGGCCAGGACTCGTCGTCTTCCACCTGCCGCCGCAGCACGTGGCCGAGGCCTCGGCCGACGACGTGACGACGGCCGACGCGGGGCGGCCGGCCTGGTCCTCCGGCGCGACCGTGTTGTCCTTCACGGTGCCACCCGGGCGGCCCGGCATCGGCTTCGGCCTCCCCGACCTGCTCGACTGGGCCGCGCTGAGCCTGCGGTGCCTGCCGCCGGGCGGAAAGCCGGACGCCGACGACCCGACCCTCCTCGACGGGCAGCCGGTCACCGCCATCGAGCTCCCCACCCGGCTGCTGCTCACCCCGGAAGGGCCCGTCACCTGGACGCCACACGTGAACCCGGTCAGCTTCGACGAGCGCACGGAGCTGTGGCACACCTTCCTCGAAGCGGAGGGCGGCGGCGGTCTCGCGCTGCGCGCCTTCGCGG
>NZ_SMKC01000069.1 GCF_004348315.1 Streptomyces sp. 8K308
GGGTGGGTGGGGGGAAACCCGCCGCAGCGATAATGAGGCGCATGGAGCGACTCGTACTGGCCACCCGCAACGCCCACAAAGTGACCGAGCTGCGGGCGATCCTCGGCACCGCCGGCGTCACCACGGAGCTCGTCGGCGCCGACGCGTTCCCCGAGGTGGGGGACGTGAAGGAGACCGGCGTCACCTTCGCCGAGAACGCGTTGCTCAAGGCCCGCGCGCTGGTCGAGGCCACCGGCCTCCCGGCCGTCGCCGACGACTCGGGCCTCTGCGTGGACGTGCTCGGCGGCGCGCCCGGCATCTTCTCGGCCCGTTGGGCCGGCCGGCACGGCGACGACCGCGCCAACCTCGACCTGCTCCTCGCCCAGCTCGCCGACGTGCCGGACGAGCACCGGGGCGCGCACTTCGCCTGCGCCGCCGCGCTGGTGCTGCCGGACGGCACCGAGCGGGTGACGGAGGGCCGGCTGGTCGGCACCCTGCGGCGAGCGCCGGCGGGCGCCGGCGGCTTCGGCTACGACCCGATCCTGCAGCCGGAGGGCGAGACCCGCACCTGCGCCGAGCTGAGCCCGGCGGAGAAGAACGCGATCAGCCACCGGGGCCGCGCCTTCCGCGCGCTGGCGGGCGAGCTCGCGGAGCTCACGGCTCCGTCCCGGTGAGGTACGCGGTGACCACGACGTTGGCCGAGTAGCTGCCCCGCTCGCGGTCGAACGTGCCGCCGCAGGTGATCAGCCGCAGCTCGGCGTCCGTTCGGCCCGGCCTTCCCTGCGGGCCGTAGACCCGTTCGGCGTCGAACTCCGCGCGCTCCACCAGGTCCACGCCCCGCACCGTGAACTCCGCGACGCTGCCGTCGGCCCGGGTGACCAGGACCTCGGCGCCCGGCTCCACCGTGCTGAGGGCGTGGAAGACGGCCGGCTCCCGCTCGGTGTCCACGTGGCCGACCAGGACCGAGGAGCCGGCCGCGCCGGGCGTCGGCCCGCCGGCGTACCAGCCGACGAGATCGGGGCTGCTGAACGGCGGCGGTTCGACGCCGCCAGCGGCGTCGATCCCGCGCTCCACGACGTCGGCCCGCACGCCCAGCGACTCGATCTCCAGGGTGCGTGGCGGCGCGGAGCCCGCGAGCGGGCTCAGGGCCGGCGGCGGTCCCGCGCCGCCGTCCGCCACCGCCCAGGGCACGCCGACGCCGCCGAGCGGCAGTCGGCCCTCCGTCACGTCCCGGGCCCACAGCCAGATGCCGAGCAGTACCAGCGTCCAGGTGAGCACCGGGAACAGCCGGCCCCCGGCGCGCGTCACCGCCGCGCGCCGCGCAGCCGCCGAACCAGGAACACCACGCCGCAGGCGAGCAGTCCGCCGGCGAGCAGGGTCAGTCCGGCCGGTCCTGTCGGCACGCTCGCCCCGGCCGGCGACGACTCGCCGGCCGTGCCGCCGCCGCCCGCGCCCACCGGCCCGGTCGGATGCGCGGGGGCGGGCCGCTCGGGCCGCTCCTCGGCGGTGGGCCGCGGCTGGCCGCCCGGCGGGGCGGCGGCGACGACGGTCAGCTGGCCGGTGAGGCTGGTGCCGGCGCACTCCACCTCCACCGGGTAGCCGCCCGGCTCCAGGGTCGACCGCACCCGCGCCTCACCGAAGAGCTCGCCGCCCGTCGCCGGCGCCAGCACGGCCTCGGCGACGAAGCCCTCCGAGCCGGCCGTGGCCGAGGCGCCGGCGCAGCCGCGCACCCGCAGCTCCACCTCGTCGCCTGGCGCGGCCTCGGCCGGACTCACCCGCACCTCGGCCGCCCCGGACGGCGGTTCGGGATCTGCGGCGAGGACGGTGCCCGCGGCCACCACCGTCATGGCGGCCGCACACAGGGTGAGCTTCAGGGGAAAGGCGATGCGCATGGCAGGAACCTCCGGGTCGGTACCACGAAGGTCCCTCGCCACGCGCCCCGCCGCATCCGCAGCACGCCCAGACGGGGGGCCGGATTCAAAGCTGTACGTCCTGAACCTCCATGTGCTTCAAAAACGTATAGTGAGGCCTGTTCGTGACGGTGAGGCTGGTGAGGCAACACATGCTTATGGTGGGCGGCTATGTCCGAACCTCGGATGTTGGATACGTCGGCGATGAACGCGATGGGCGTGCGGGAATCATCCGCCAGCAGGAGGACGTGGTCGGGTTGGCCAAGCTGGTGGGGTGCAGGGTGCACCGCATCTACGAGGACAACGACACGTCCGCGTACAAGCGTCATGTGAAGCGCAGGGGCTTCGAGCAGCTGATCCTCGACCTTGGGGCAGGCGTTATCCACGGCGTCCTGGCGTACAGCGTCGATCGAATCGCACGTCAGCCTCGCGACCTTGAACGTCTTATCGACGTCTACGAACAGGCCCGACGTCCGATGATCTTCGCTACCACCGTGGACGACTGCGACTTGTCGACCGCGGAGGGGCGTTTCCAGGCTCGCGTATACGTGACTGTCGCCAACAAGTTCTCCGCGGATGCCGCGCGTCGCGTCGCTCGACAGAAGCTCGCCGAGGCCGCCGATGGGAAGCCTCACAAGGGGCAGCGTGCATTCGGTTGGAAGGACGCGGAGCACATCGACGAGCGGGAAGCCGAACTTCTCAGAAAGGCCCGGGCGGATGTGGTTCGAGGGAAGAGGCTCGCGACTGTGCATCAGGAGTGGGTGCGGCAGGGCGTGCGCGGTCCACAGACTCCACCAGGCAAGACGATCAGCTACAGCAGCGTGCGGTACGTGCTCCGAAACCCTCGTCTCTGTGGGTACCGCTCGTACGTTCCGCAGGAGGTCCGCGAGCGGTCGGGCCGAGTAGACCCCGTTGAGTACCTGGTCGAGCGTACGGACGGAACGCCGGTCAAGGGGCGGTGGGAGACGATTTTCGAGCCTGCGGAGTGGCGAGAGCTGATTGACGTGCTGGACGCGCGCGCAAACCCGGGGCAGGGGCGCACGGCCGGGAGCACGGTGACGAAGCGCCTGCTGACCGGCATCGCTCGCTGCGCCCGATGCGGGAACGGGCTGTCTTCCGGGGTGTACGCGCGAGGGACCGCCAGCTGCGAGAAGTACGGGTATTACTACTACTGTCGCAAGGCGGATGGCGGTTGCGGGAAGCTCTCGCGGAGCGGCCCGCCCGTTGAGGACCACGTCGAAGCGGTCCTTCTCGATAACCTCAGGACGCGGGCGAGCGATGTGCCCCATGCCGCAGCAGGCGACCCCGAGCTGATGAGGGCCAAGGAGACGCTGAGGCAGATCGAGGCCGACAAGGCCGAGGCCCGTCAGCTCCGTGCCGACGGTCTCTTCTCACTCGCGGAGTTCGCACGCGAGATCCGACGGCTTGAAGATCTGGAGCGGCAGCACAGGGAGCGGGTGGGTGGCGGCTCCGCGATGCCGGAGTGTGCTGGTCTCGCCGCCGCGCGTGTTCTTCGAGAGTGGGAGACGTACACCCCAGATATGAAGCGGCAAGAAATCATGCGAAGTGTCGAGGCCGTGATGATCAAGCCCGCTGGTAAGGGCGGGGCGCAGCGCGGCATGTTCCGACCTGATCTGATCGAGATCGTATGGAAGTGATCCGTACCCGGCGGAATAGCATGGTCGCCGCACCAGTCCGCACATGACAGGAGTCCTCACCCATGACTGAACGCAGGCCCATCGACTCGTGGCTCACCGACATGGATGGGGTGCTGATGCACGAGGGCGTCCCGGTGCGGGGAGCCACGGAGTTCATCAACAACCTGCGTGAGTCGGGCAAGCCCTTCCTCGTCCTCACGAACAACTCGATCTACACGGCGCGTGACCTGTCCGCCCGGCTCATTCGGATCGGGCTTCAGGTACCCGTCGAGAACATCTGGACGTCCGCCCTGGCCACCGCGAAGTTCCTGGACACCCAGCACCCCGGTGGTACGGCCTATGTCATCGGCGAGGCCGGGTTGACCACCGCGCTGCACGATGTCGGCTACGTGTTGAGTGAGTCCGAGCCCGATTTCGTGGTCTTGGGGGAGACCCGGACCTACTCGTTCGAGGCGCTGACCAAGGCGATCCGGCTGATTGACGCTGGTGCCCGCTTCATCGCCACCAATCCCGACAACACCGGCCCGTCCCCTGAAGGAGCCCTGCCAGCGACGGGCTCCGTGGCCGCGTTGATCACGAAGGCCACCGGGAAGGAGCCGTACTTCGTGGGCAAGCCCAATCCACTGATGATGCGGACAGCCCTGAACACCATCGGGGCCCACTCGGAGACCAGCGCCATGGTTGGCGACCGAATGGACACCGACGTGCTGGCCGGTCTTGAGGCCGGGATGGAGACGTTCCTCGTCTTGACGGGGTTGACGAGGAAGACCGACATCGACCGTTACCCGTTCCGGCCGACCCACGTCGTGGACTCGATCGCCGATCTCGTCGAACTCACCTGATCGTCGCATCGCAGGGTTTCCGGGGCTTCATCCCTCGGAACCGGAGACGGCGAGGTCCTTGATGAGCTTGGCGACGTGGCCGGTGGCCTTCACGTTGTACAGGGCGCGCTCCACCTTGCCGTCCCCGTCGACGATGACGGTGGAGCGGATCACGCCCGTGACGGTCTTGCCGTACAGCTTCTTCTCGCCGAACGCACCATAAGCCGTGAGGACCGCCTTGTCAGGGTCGCTGACCAGCGTGACCTTCAGATCCTCCCGCTCCCTGAACCTGGCGAGCTTCTCCGGCTTGTCGGGGGAGACCCCGATCACGTCGTATCCGGCGCCGGCCAACAGCTCCAGGTTGTCCGTGAAGTCGCACGCCTGCTTGGTGCAGCCCGGCGTCAGGGCCGCCGGGTAGAAGTACACGATGACCTTGCGACCCGCGTGGTCGGCCAGCGACACCGGGCGGCCGTCCGCGTCGGGCAGGGTGAAGGCCGGGGCCGGGTCACCCGGCTGCAGACGCACGCTCATGGCGGCTCCCTCGTGTCTCGCGTGCTCGCCGGTCTCACTGGCGAGCTGGTACGCCACCCAGCCTAAACGGGGGGACCGACAGGCACGCCGCGCATCGAGCTGACACACTGTGCCGAGCAAGCGGATCAAGCGGACGACGACGAAGGGCGGCAGCGTGACCGAGGCAGCCGGGACACCGGCGACACCGGCGGAGATCGAGGCGCGGATCGCGCGGCGGCGGGAGAACCTCGCCAGGACGCTGGACGAGATCGGGGTGCGCGTGCACCCGAGCACCATCGCGGACGAGCTGCGGACGCGGGCCGCGGCCAACATCGACCGCACCGCGGGCCGGGCGGTCGAGGCCGTCAACCGCACCGTAACCGGCGTGCGTTCGCGGTTCGTCACCGAGGACGGCGCCCCACGCCTCGACCGCCTCATCCCGGTGGCGCTTCTGACGGTCGCCGCCGTGGGCCTGCTGGTCGCGGCCAACCGCCGTCGACGCCGGTAGTTCCGACGTCACCCACCTGAGATACGGTCATCACGTGAGCTCTTCCGCACCCTCCCACGACAAGCTGCCCATCCGGATGCTGCACGACCGGGTGCTGGTCCGCGCAGACTCCGCCGAGGGCGAGCGCCGCTCGCTCGGCGGCATCGTGATCCCCGCGACGGCCCAGGTGGGCCGCCGCCTCGACTGGGCCGAGGTCGTCGCCGTCGGGCAGAACGTGCGGACCGTGGAGCCGGGCGACCGCGTGCTGTACGACCCGGAGGACCGGGCCGAGGTCGAGGTGCGCGGTGTGTCCTACCTGCTGATGCGCGAGCGCGACCTGCACGCCGTCGCCGCCGAGCGCCTCCAGGGCACCGAGGACTCCACCGGCCTCTACCTCTAGTGCCGCCGGCCCAACATCCGCCGTCCGAAGGCGACTAGCCGAAGCCGACGACCCCGATCACCGGCACCCGCACCCGGTAGGACCCCTCGGGCAGCAGGGCCGCCGGTGGTAGCCCCGGCGCCTCGTCCGGCGCGCCCGTGCCGCCGCCGCCCCCGCCGGGCCCCGGCGTGCCGGCCGGCGGCGTCCCCGCCGGGGACTCGCCACCGGGCGGCGGCCCGGTCCGCTCGGGCTCCCGCGGTTCGGCCGGGCCCGTGCGCTGCCCGGATCCGCCCCGCTCCTCGGAACCGCCCGACTCCTCGGCCGACGGGGACTCAGAACCGTCCCGCTCGGCGTCGTCCTCCTCGACGCCGGCCAGGTCGAACGACCGCCTCGGCTCGCCGGCCAGCGCCTCCCGCGTGTACTGGGCCCAGATCTCGGCCGGGAAGCCGCCGCCGCTGATCCGCTCCCGGCCCGCCACGCCGTACAGTTCCCGCTGCTCACCCGACTCCGGGTCCTGCCCGAACACCGCGACCACGGTGGCCAGTTCCGGGGTGTACCCGGCGAACCAGGCGGCCCGGTCCTCCTCCGCCGTGCCCGTCTTGCCCGCCGCGTCCCGGCCCGCCTCGCCCGCGGCCCGACCGGTGCCGTCGCGGACCACGCCCGCCAGCATCGCCGTGGTGCCGTCCGCCGCCTCCCTGGACACCGCCCGCTCCGCCCGCGGTTCCGGCAGCTCGACCCGCTCCCCGTCCCTGGTGACCTCGGCCACCAGCGTCGCGTCCCGGTGCGTGCCGTGCCCGGCCAGCGTCGCGTACGCCTCGGCCACGTCGAGCGTGCTCGGCGTCGCGGTGCCGAGCGAGATCGAGCCCCGCGCCCCGTCGAGGCCGGGGGTGGTCTCGGGGATGCCGAGGTCCACGGCCGTCTCGAGCACCTTCGCCGGGCCGACGTCGGCGCCCAGCTGCGCGAAGACCGCGTTCACCGAGCGGTCCATCGCCTCGGCGACCGTCAGCGTGCCGAAGTCCTCGCCGTTCTCGTTCTCCGGCGCCCAGCCGCTGCCCTCGCCCTCCCGGTCGACGACCTCGCGGCCGCTGTCCCCCTCGTACTCGGTGTCGGGGCCCACGCGCCTGCCGTCCACGGTCCGCGCACGGTGCTGCAACGCCGCCGCGTAGACGAACGGCTTGAAGGTGGAGGCCGCCTGGTAGTCGCGTCGCGTCGCGTTGTTGACGAACTGCTCGGTGTAGTCCCGGCCGCCGTACATCGCCACCACCCGGCCGGACGCCACGTCGACCGAGGTCGCGCCGACCCGCGCGTAGGAGTCGGGCGGCTCGTCGGCCGAGAGCCCGTCGAGCAGCCGCTCGTGGACGGCCCGCGTGAGCGCGCGCTGCCGCTCGGGGTCGATCGTCGTGGTGATCTGGTAGCCGCCCTTGGCCAGTTCCTCCTCGCTCACCACGCCGGTCTCCACCAGGTGCTGCCGCACGGCCTCCACCAGGTAGCCGCGTTCCCCGGACAGGCTGTCGGCCGGCCTGAACTCGCGCGGCTCGGGGAACGTCAGCCGCTCGCGCCGCTCGGGCGCGAGCCAGCCCTCCGAGACCATCCCGTCCAGCACGTACTCCCAACGGGCCACCGCGCGCCGCTCGTTGTCCGGGTTGGTGCGCACGTCGTAGGCGCTCGGCGCGTTGAGCAGGACGGCCAGATAGGCGCCCTCCGCCGTGTCGAGCTCGTCGACGTCCTTGTCGTAGTAGGCGCGGGCGGCGGCCTGCACGCCGTAGGCGTCGCGCCCGAAGTAGCTGGTGTTGAGGTAGCCCTCCAGGATGTCGTCCTTGCTGACCTCGCGTCCCAGCTTCACCGCGATGATCAGCTCCTTCACCTTGCGGCTCACGGTCTGCCGCTGGTCCAGGTAGTAGTTCTTCACGTACTGCTGGGTGATGGTGGAGCCCGACTGCTTCTCGCCGCCGCGCACCATGTTCCACGCCGCCCTGATCATCGCCGTCACGTCCACGGCCGGAACGTCGTAGAAGTTCCGGTCCTCGGCGGCGAGCACGGCGTGCCTGACGGTCTCGGGCACCCGGGACAGCGGCACGCTCTCCCGGTTGACCTCGCCGGCCACCGCCAACTGCGAGCCGTCCGCGTAGCGGTAGACGTTCGCCTCGGCCGCCGCGGTCGACCGGGGCTCCGGGATGTCCACCAGCAGGTAGGCGGCGACCAGCGACCCAGAGCCGCCGAGCACGCACAGCGTGGTGCCCGCGAACAGCATCCGCCAGGTGGGCAGCAGGCGCCGCAGCCCGTGCCTGCGCGGCCGCGCGCGCCGGCCCCGGCGGGGCGACCCACCGCCGCCCCTCGACGCCAAGACCGGCCGGCGCGGCGCGCGACCGCCGGGCCGCTCGCCCGTCTCGCCGTCCCTCATCGGCTCACCTGGCCCCGGCCGAGGGCATCGGCCGGTCGGGGTGTCCTCGTCTCATACCCGACCGTCTAGGGCACCCGCGCGCCGGCGACGCCGAGCCCCGGCCCGCCGGTCACCCGGTCGGCCCTGCCGACTCACCCGTAGGAGCGGCCAGGGCCGGCGCGGCGTTCGGGCCCGGACCGGGCCTAGAGCGCCTGCTCCTCGGTGTCCCTGACCAGGTCGGCCAACGACACCGCGCGGGCCATCGCCGCGTAGCCGGCGTCGCTCGGGTGCAGCCCGTCGCCCGAGTCGTAGGCGGGCAGCAGCGACTGTGGGAAGGCCGGGTCGCGTAGCGCGGCGTCGAAGTCGAGCACCGCGTCGAAGACGCCGCCCGACCTGATCTCCGCGTTCACCAGTTGGCGCACCCGCTCGCGCTCCGGGGTGTAGGTGTGGTGGCCGCCGAACGGCGCCAGCGTGGCACCCACCACCCACAGGCCGGCCGCGTGCGCCTCGGCGGTCACCTGGCGCATCGCCGCCACGATGGCCGCCGGGTCCGTCTGCTGCGGTGGGGCCGTGATGTCGTTGATGCCAAGCTGCAGCACCACCGTGCGCAGCCCCGCCTGCTGCACCACGTCGAGACCGAGCCGGCGCAGCCCGCTTGCCCCGTTGTACTGCCGGGTCAGGTCGCCGTCGAGCAGCAGCCGGTTGCCGCTGATGCCCTGGTTGAGCACGGCGAGCTGCGGCGCGTCCGCCTCGGTACGCAGCCGCTCCGCCAGCAGGTCGGTCCAGCGGCGGTTGGCGCCGACCATCGAGGTGATGCCGTCCGTCAGGGAGTCGCCGAGCACCGCGATCGAGCCCTCGGCCGACTGGCTCAGCACCTGCACCGAGCTGACGTACCGCCAGACCTCGGCGACCCCGGTGAACGACGCGCCCGACTCCTCACCGGCCGCGTCCCCCGACGCCACGTAGCTGATCTGCTGGGCCATCCGGTGGTAGGTCACGGACCCGGACGCCTCCGGCGCGTACACCGTCACCAGCAGGTCCGAGTCCGCCGCCACCTCGAGCCGCACGGGGTCGCTGAGCACCCGCTCACCGGGCGGCACGAGCACCGAGGTGCCCTCGCCGAACGTCAGCCGCCGCATGCTCCCCGGCACCGCGCCCGGGCCGCCGCCGACGGAGAGCGCCACCGTGACGTTGGTGAACCTGACCGGTCTGCCGCCGTACTGGTTGGACAGCTCCACGCGCACGCTGCCGCCGCCCACCGAGGTGTGCACCACGTTGCGCAGGGACCGGTCGGGCAGGCCCGCCTCCGTGCCGGGCTCAGGTCCTGTGGGCGCCGCCGACCAGGTGCCCACCCACTCGGCGCCTGCCGCCGGTGTCACGCTCCGTGTCGGGTGCGACTCCGGCATCACCTTCTGGGCGCGCTCCCCGACACCCGACGCGTCCTGCCCGGTGCCGACCGCGACCAGCACCCCCAGAACCACGGCCATCAGCCCCGCCAACAGGCCGAATGCCCGCCGTCCACTCACCACTCCCACCCGCTCATGATCCCACGGTCGGAGTACCCCGGCTCACCCGCCCGGGTGAGGGACCGGTCACGCGCGGAAACCAGGACGGATGCCGGGACAATGTACGAGTGGCAGATCGTACGAAGCTGGTGGACGGCAGCGGGGAGGCCCGGCCAGGCGGCCGTCTCACACCGGGCGACGAGGCGCGGCTGCGGGGCCTGCGGCGGATGAAGGCGGTGGCCACCGGGCTGCTGCTGCTCGTGGCCGCCGTCTACGGGCTCGCCACCTGGGCCGAGCACGCCGGCGCCGGCGCCTGGGCCGGCTACCTGGCCTCCGCCGCAGAGGCGGGGATGGTCGGCGCGCTCGCGGACTGGTTCGCGGTCACCGCCCTCTTCAGGCACCCGCTCGGGCTGCCCATCCCGCACACCGCGATCATCCCCACCAGGAAGGACCAACTCGGCGAGTCCCTCGGCGACTTCGTCGGCGAGAACTTCCTCGCCGAGGACGTGGTCAGGGCCCGGCTGCGGGCCATCGGCCTGGCGGGCCGGCTCGGCGGCTGGCTCGCCAGGCCGGAGAACGCCGACCGCGTCACCGCCGAGCTGGCCACCGGCGTGCGCGGTGGCCTCACCGTGCTGCGCGACGCCGAGGTGCAGGCGGTGATAGGGGAGGCCATCACCCGCCGCGCGGACGCGGTGGAGATCTCGCCGGGACTCGGCCGCGTCCTGGAGCGCGTCATCGCGGACGGCGGCCACCACCGTGCCGTCGACCTGCTCTGCGCCCAGGCACACGACTGGCTGGTCAAGCACCGTGACTCCGTGCTCGCCGCCGTGGAGGGCGGCGCGCCCGGCTGGACCCCCCGCTTCGTCGACCGCCGCATCGGCGACCGCGTCTACCGCGAACTGCTGCGTTTCGCCGGCGAGATGCGCGACTCCAGGGAACACCCGGCGCGCGCCGCCCTCGACCGCTTCCTCACCGACTTCGCGCACCAACTCCAGACGGACGAGGAGACCAGGGCCAGGGTGGAGCGGCTCAAGGCCGACCTGCTGCACCGGCCCGAGATCCAGGAGTTGATCGCCTCCGCCTGGGGCACGGTGCGCGCCATGATCCTGGCCGCGGCCGAGGACGAACGCAGCGCCCTGCGGCTGCGCGCCCGCGCCGCGATCCTCTCCCTCGGCGCCCGCCTGACGACCGAGGAGCGGCTGCGCGCCAAGCTGGACGGCTGGGTCACGGACGCGACCGTCCACGTCGTCTCCGGCTACCGGAAGGAGATCACCGCGCTGATCACCGACACGGTCGCCTCCTGGGACGCCCGCACCACCTCCCGCAAGATCGAGCTGCACATCGGCCGTGACCTCCAGTTCATCCGCCTCAACGGCACGATCATCGGCGCCCTGGCCGGCCTGGCCATTCACACCCTGACCCGCCTCGCCGGGTGGTGACCGCAACCGGCCCTTCGCCTTCTCGTTGGTCAGTGCGACCGGGCGAGACCAGCGACGTCCGGTCGAGGGAGGGCATGTGTCTGTTCGGTACACCCGGGAAGCCGTCGAGCGAGCCGTCGGTACTGCCGTGTCGTTGTCCGAAGTCGTCAGCATGCTGGGCGGGAAGCCCAGCACCGGCTCACGGGCGTATCTGCGCACGCTGCTGCGTCGCTGGTGAATCGATGCCTCCCATCTGGAGGCGGAGGGGCTCAGGCACACCGAGCGCCGGTTGCGCGCGGTGGTGCGTGAGGCCTCGAGCGTGGCGGACGTGGTGCGCCGCCTCGGTATCAGCCCGGTAGGCGGTAATCACGCCCATATCGCGCGGCGCATCGGCGCCCTCGGCATCGACACCACCCACTTCCAACCTCGGCGGGCGGCTCCCGGGAGGCGAATCGCAGGCCGAGGCAGGTCCCCGCTGGCCCTGGGGGCTCCAGTCGATCGGCGTACCCCTGGCGATCGACTTCGGCGCTGCTTCGCGCGGGCGTCAGGGTGGAGTGCTGCGAGTGTGGTCAGGGGACGGAGTGGCAAGGCAGGCCGTTGCGGCTGGAGGTCGACCACATCAACGCACGGTACTGGGACAACCGTCCGGAGAACCTCCGCCCGCTGTGTCCCAACTGCCACGCGGTGACCGATACATACCGGGCGCGTGGCCGCGCCGGTGCGGTGGAGTGAAGTGCGTCCGCGACCTCCGTTGACGCGTGAGGTCCTTCTCCTGGTGGCGGGCCAGGCATCGAGCCTCGTCGACCTGCTGCGGCGCCTGGAACGGCCATTGGACCACGGCACGGCACGGTACCTCAGGCGACGACTCGAACACCACGGGATCGACGTGCGCCACTTCCGGGAGGAGCCGCTGCCACCGCGACCGCGCCGGTCGTACTCGGCGGAGAGTCTGCGTGAAGCAGCCGGTCAATCCCGCAGCATGCGCGAGATGGCGGACCGGCTCGGGGCTCCGACGTCTGGATCCGTCTACACGTATCTCCGGAGGCGCGCCGAACATTTCACCATCGACATCTCGCACTTCTCCGAGAACCGCGCCATCGACGAGGCGAGGCTGCGAGAGGCGGTGTCGAACTCGGCCAGTGTCGCGGCCACGTTGCGCGCACTCGGGCGCCCGTCACGTCAGCGCACCGCACGCGTGTCACGCGGGAGGTCACCCGGCACGGGATATCCACCGCCCACTTCACCGGGCGGGGGCACAACCGTGGCCGGACGCCGGGAAATCGGCTCTCCGCCGACGAGATCCTTGTGCGGCGCGAGGCAGGGGCATCGAGGAGACGGCGGTCTCTTCTCCATCGGGCGCTCCAGGAGAAGTCGGTGCCCTACCAGTGCGTGGTGTGCGGAACGGGCGATCGCTGGCGCGGCAGGCCGCTGGCGTTGGAGATCGACCACATCAACGGCGAGCCGTGGGACGACCGGCTGAGCAACCTCAGGTACCTCTGTCCGTCCTGCCACGGCCAGACGCCGACCCACGCGCGCCCCGCGCGCTGCGCCTCTCCGGCGGCGCGGGGTACGTGGGCCCGGCCGGTAGAGTAGGGCTGCGGGTCCGTACCCCAGTTGGCTAGAGGGCGCCGGTTTAGGTCCGGTGTGTCGTGGGTTCGAGTCCCACCGGGCCCACGCAACTACTCGATGCCGCGTCCCGCAGGCGGCGGGGCCGTGCTCTCCCGTCGTACGAGCCAGGTCGGCACGAGCGTGGTGCCGCGTTCCAGCGTGTCGGCCCGCACCTGGCGCAGCACGCCCTCCACGGAGCGGCGGCCGAGCTCCGCGAAGTCCTGGTGGATGGTGGTGAGCGGCGGCATGAACGAGCTGGCCTCCGGGATGTCGTCGAAGCCGACGACGCTGACGTCGCCCGGCACCGAGCGGCCCCTCTCGTGCAGCGCGCGGAGCAGGCCGAGCGCCATCTGGTCGTTGGCGGCGAAGACGGCGGTGCAGTCGGGCTCCTCGGCCAGCCGGAGGCCGGCCCGGTAGCCGGACTCGGCGGACCAGTCGCCGCGCACCGGGGGTGGCACGGGGCGGCCCGCCTCGGTGAGGGTGGCGCGCCAGGCGGCGGCGCGGCGCTGGGCGGCGAAGGACTCCTCGGGGCCCGCCAGGTGCCAGACGGTGCGGTGGCCGAGTTCCAGCAGATGGCGCACGGCCTCGCGGGTGCCGCCGGCCTGGTCGGTGTCGACCACGCTGTAGCGGTCGCCGGCGTCCGAATCCACCACGACCACTTGGACGTTGGGCGGCAGCGAGACGGTCGCCGCGTCCAGCAGGTGGACCTCCAGGATCGCGATGACCGCGTCCACGGCGAGCTCGCCGAGGCGGGTGAAGGCGCCGCGCACGCCGTCCTGGGTGGGGACGGCGACCGGCAACAGCGTGATGGCGTAGCCCTCTTCGGCGGCGGAGGCCGAAATGGCCTCCAGCGTGCGGACGTTGCCGGTGGTGGCGAGGGTGAAGAGGATGACCCCGATGGTGCGGAACTCGCCGCGCTTCAGGGCACGGGCGGCGCTGTTGGGGCGGTAGCCGAGCTCCTTCATGGCGGCGAGCACCTGCTGGCGGGTGGACTCCACCACGCCGGGGTGGCCGTTGGAGACCCGGGAGACGGTCTGCGAGGAGACCCCGGCGAGTCGTGCGACGTCGGCCATGGACACTCGCCGCTTTCTGATGTGCACCAGCCGTCCTCCCGTCCGTTGCTGTCGCTCATCGTGCCACGTTGTGCGGGTCTGCGCGTCTCTGTTTGATTACGTAGGTCTCGTCAGGCCTCTCAGCTCTTGACGCCCCCCAGGGGGCAGTGTAAACATCACGCGAAATTGATGTTTACGTAAACATACTGGGCGTACATATCCGCACACGTCCGATGTTTGCGCAAACACCGTCGCGCGGACACCCGGACGAGCAGCGAGGAAAATCCATGACAACGTTGTCGCCGCCGGCCACGGCGGGACGTGCCGCGTCCCGGCGCCCGGGGCGCCGGGCCCAGCGCAGGCGCTCCTGGATCGGCTGGGGCTTCGTCGGCCCCTTCATGGCCGTCTTCGCCCTCGTCTTCCTGGCGCCGATCGCCTACTCGATCTACCTGAGCCTCTACCGCGACCAACTCATCGGCGGCAACAGCTTCGTCGGCCTGGACAACTACCAGCGCGCCCTGGAGGACCCGCAGTTCTGGGACTCGCTGGCCCGGGTGTCCCTGTTCCTGGTCGTCCAGGTGCCGATCATGCTGTTCATAGCCCTGCTGGTGGCCCTGGCCCTGGACAGCGGTCGGCTCTACGGCAAGAGCTTCTTCCGCGTCGTGATCTTCCTGCCCTACGCGGTCCCCGCCGTGGTCGCCACCATGATGTGGGGCTTCATGTACGGCTCCCGCTTCGGCCTGGTCGGCAACGTCGAGGACGCCTTCGGCGTCTCGCTGCCAGACCCGCTCTCGCCCGACCTGGTGCTCGCCTCCATCGGCAACATCGTCACCTGGGAGTTCGTCGGCTACAACATGCTGATCTTCTACTCGGCGCTGCGGGTGATCCCGAACTCCCTCTACGAGGCCGCCGAGATCGACGGCGCCAGCCAGCTCCGGGTGATCACCGCGATCAAGCTGCCCGCCATCCGCGGCGCCCTGGTCATCGCGACGATCTTCTCGATCATCGGGACCTTCCAGCTGTTCAACGAGCCCAGCATCCTGCAGAACCTGGCGCCCAACGCGATCACCACCGACTACACGCCCAACCTCTTCACCTACTCGCTGGCCTTCTCCGGGCAACAGCACAACTACGCGGCCACGGTCGCGATCGTCATGGGCCTGCTGACCATGGTCATCGCCTACGTCGTGCAACTCCGCGGCATGCGAAAGGAAGCGTGATCCGGCGATGAGCGCCTCCGCCCCCGCTACCACCGTCTCCGCGACCCGCGACGGCACCCCCCGCCGCGCCGCCGTCCGGTTGCGCCCCCAGCGGCACAGCCGTGACAGGCCCCGTCGTAGCCTGCTGCTCACCCTGCTGACCGGCCTGGTCCTGCTCTACACGCTGGTCCCGCTGGCCTGGCTGCTGTTCAACTCGACCAAGACCCAGGCCGGGCTTTTCGACTCCTTCGGCCTCTGGTTCGACGGCGACTTCGCCCTGTTCAGCAACATCGCCGACACCTTCACCTACAACGACGGCATGTTCACCCGGTGGCTGCTGAACACCCTGCTCTACGTGGCGCTGGGTGCCGGCGGCGCCACCTTCCTGGCCGTGCTCGGCGGCTACGCGCTGGCCAAGCACGACTTCCCCGGCAGGCGCGCCGTGTTCGCCGTCATCATCGGCGCGGTCGCGGTGCCCGGCACGGCGCTCGCCGTCCCCACCTTCCTGATGTTCAGCGAGATGGGGCTCACCAACACCCCCTGGGCCGTGATCATCCCGTCGTTGATCTCGCCCTTCGGCCTCTACCTGATGTGGGTCTTCGCCTCCGAGGCCATCCCCACCGAGCTCATGGAGGCGGCCAGGATCGACGGCGCGGGCGAGGTGCGCACCTTCTTCCAGGTGGCCCTGCCCCTGCTGGCCCCCGGCATCGTCACCGTGCTGCTCTTCACCATGGTCGCGACCTGGAACAACTACTTCCTGCCGCTGATCATGATCAAGGACCCGGACTGGTATCCGCTGACCCTCGGCCTCAACTCGTGGAGCGCGCAGGCGCAGACGGCCGGCGGCGAAGTCATCTACAACCTGGTGATCACCGGCTCGCTGCTCACCATCCTGCCGCTGATCGCCGCGTTCCTCCTGCTCCAGCGCTACTGGCAGTCGGGTCTGGCCGCCGGCAGCGTCAAGGAGTGACCGGCGGGACCCGGCCCCGCGCCGCCCCACCGATTCCCTCGTCCCTACGATCCCCGGCTCCACCCCCTCCTTTCCACCCTCCGGGTCTGACAACGAAGTGAGTGACCACGATGACCAGCACCAAGCGCCACCTGCGGCGCGGCACCGCCCTTGCCGGCGTGCTCGCGATCGCCACCCTCGGACTGGCCGCCTGCGGCTCCGATGACGACGGCGGCTCCGGCGGCGGCTCCTCGCCCGACGACGTCCAGGCGGCCCTCGAGGAGGGCGGCGAGATCACCGTCTGGGCCTGGGAGCCCACCCTGACATCGGTCGTCGAGGACTTCGAGGCGGCCTACCCCAACGTGACGGTCAACCTGGTCAACGCGGGCACTGGCAACGACCAGTACACCGCGCTCAGCAACGCCATGGAGGCCGGCAGCGGGGTGCCCGACGTGGCGCACATCGAGTACTTCGCGCTGGGCCAGTACGCCATCGCCGACAACCTCACCGACCTGTCCTCCTTCGGCGCCTCCGACCTGGAGGGCACCTACACCCCCGGCCCGTGGAACGCGGTGCACGCCGGCAGCGACGGCATCTACGGCCTGCCCATGGACTCCGGCCCGATGGCCATGTTCTACAACCAGTCCGTCTTCGACCGCCTCGGCGTCGAGGTGCCCACCACCTGGGACGAGTACGTGCAGGCCGCCCGTGACCTGCACGAGGCCGACCCGAACGTGTACATCACGTCCGACACCGGCGACCCCGGCTTCACCACCAGCGCCATATGGCAGGCCGGCGGCAAGCCCTTCACCGTGGACGGCACCAACGTCGGCATCGACCTCACCGGCGACGCCGCGTCCCAGCAGTTTGCCGAGACCTGGCAGCAGCTCATCGACGAGGGCCTGGTCAGTGACATCAGCGGCTGGACCGACGAGTGGTACCAGGGCCTGTCCGACGGCACCATCGCCACGCTGAACGTCGGCGCCTGGATGCCCGCCAACTTCGAGTCCGGCGTGCCCGGCGCGTCCGGCGACTGGCGGGTGGCCCCGCTGCCGCAGTGGGAGGAGGGTGGCACCGCAAGCGCCGAGAACGGCGGCAGCGCGCTCACCATCCCGTCGGCCAGCTCCAACAAGGAACTCGCCTACGCCTTCATCGAGTACGCCAACGCCGGCGACGGCGTTCAGACCAGGCTGGCCGAGGGCGCCTTCCCCGCCACCGTCGCCGACCTGGAGTCCGAGGAGTTCCTCAACGCCGAGTTCGAGTACTTCGGCGGCCAGCAGGCCAACCAGATCTTCGCCGAGTCCGCCGCCAACGTCGTCGAGGGCTGGTCGTACCTGCCGTACCAGGTCTACGCGAACTCCATCTTCAACGACACCGCAGGCCAGGCGTACGTCTCCGGCACCACCCTCGCCGAGGGGCTCGCGGACTGGCAGGAGCGGCTGATCGCCTACGGCCAGGAACAGGGCTTCTCCATGACCGAGTAGCACGCGCCACGCACGGGTGGAGGGGCCGGGCCGGCCCCTCCACCCGGCCTTGTCATGCCCTACCCAGTCCGCCCCACGAACTCAGCGTCCCCCGAGGAGAACGATGACCACCGCCCGCTCGCCCCACTGGCTGCGCTGGCCAACGCCCGGGGCCCGCCTCGGCTACGGCGCCGACTACAACCCGGAACAGTGGCCGCGCGAGGTGTGGCAGGAGGACGTCCGGCTGATGCGGGAGGCCGGCGTCAACATCGTCTCCCTCGCCATCTTCTCCTGGGCCCGTCTCCAACCCGGCCCGGACACCTGGGACTTCACCTGGCTCGACGAGGTGATGGACCTGCTGCACGAGAACGGCGTCGCCGTCGACCTCGCCACCGCGACCGCCTCACCGCCGCCGTGGCTGACCACCGCGCACCCGGAGGTGCTGCCGGTCACCAGGACCGGCGAGACCCTGTGGCCTGGCGCCCGCCAGCACTGGCGGCCCACCTCCCCGGTGTTCAGGGAGCACGCGCTGCGCCTGGTCACCGCGCTCGCCGAGCGGTACGCGGAACACCCGGCGCTGGCCGCCTGGCACGTCAACAACGAGCTCGGCTGCCACAACATCTACGACTACTCGGACGACGCGGCCGCGGCCTTCCGCGCCTGGCTGCGCGGCCGCTACCAGAACCTCGACGCGCTCAACCACGCCTGGGGCACGGCCTTCTGGTCCCAGCGCTACACCGACTGGGCGCAGGTGCTGCCGCCCAGGCTCGCCGCCTCGCACCCCAACCCGACGCAGCAGCTGGACTTCAAGCGGTTCTCATCGGACGCGCTCAAGGACCACCTGCGGGCCGAGCGCGAGGTGTTGCGCGGGATCACCCCCGAGGTGCCGGTGACCACCAACTTCATGGTGATGGGCGAGACCAAGGGCATGAACTACGCCGACTGGGCCGGCGAGGTCGACTTCGTCTCCAACGACCACTACGTGCACCCGGGGCCGCAGGGTCTCGACGAGCTGTCCTTCTCCGCCAACCTGGTCGGCAACCTGGCCGGCGGGCGGCCGTGGTTCCTGATGGAGCACTCCACGAGCGCCGTCAACTGGCAGCCGGTCAACCGTGCCAAGCGGCGCGGCGAGCTGGCCCGCGACTCGCTGCTGCACCTGGCCCACGGGGCCGACGCCGTCTGCTACTTCCAGTGGCGGCAGTCCGCGGCCGGCGCCGAGAAGTACCACTCGGCGATGGTCCCGCACGCCGGCAGCGACAGCGCCGTGTTCCGCGCCGTCGTCGAACTCGGCCGGGTGCTGCGCGAGGACCTGGCGCCGGTCGCCGGGTCCGGGCGCCGACCGGCCAGGGCCGCGATCCTCTTCGACTGGGAGTCGTGGTGGGTCAGCGAACAGGACTCGCACCCCACGGAGTTGCTGCGCTACCGGCAGGAGGCCCTGGACTGGTACTCGGCGTTCCTCGCCCTCGGCGTGCGCGTCGACGTGGTGCCCACCGGCACCGCGCTCGACCGCTACGAGCTGGTGGTGGCGCCCGTGCTGCACGTGCTGCCGGCCGAACTCGCCAAGGAGCTCACGCGCTTCGCGGAGGCCGGCGGGCACCTCGTCACCACCTACTTCTCCGGCGTCGTCGACGAGAACGAACACGCCTGGCTCGGCGGCTACCCGGGTCCGCTGCGCGACCTGCTCGGTATCCGCGTCGAGGAGTTCGGGCCGCTGTTCGACGGCGAGTCGGTCGAGCTCGACGACGGCACGACCGGCACGCTGTGGACGGACGAGATCACCGTCACCGACGAGGACGCCGTCGAGGTGCTCGCCGGCTACCGCACCGGCCCGCAGGCCGGCCGCCCGGCCATCACCCGCCGGGCCGTGCCGGGCGGCGGCTCGGCCGCCTACGTCTCCACCCGGCTCGGGGCCGGCGGCCTGACCGGAGTGCTCACCCGGCTGCTGGCCGAGGCCGGCGTCACCGGTGAGCTGCCGGGCACGACACGGGGCGAGGTCGAGCTGACCATCCGTCACCAGAACGGCGCGGAGTACTGGTTCCTGATCAACCGCACCGATCACGAGGTCGAACTCCCGGGCGTCGCGGGCGAGCCGCTGACCGGCTCCCTCCCCCTCGCGCCCCGGGGCGTGACCGTCCTCCGACGGTAGGGCGGTCGCGACCGGTGGCGCGGCTCCGCGCCACCGTCCCACCCAACGAAGGGACGTTCAGTGTTGAACCCTCCCCCACCTGAAGCAGGAGGATTCCCAGCTCAGGAAGCCCCACAGGCCAGCGACCCACAAGGTCTTACTCCCTCAACACCAGCCGGGACGGAACCTGCCCGGATCGTTGAGGGAAGCTCGGGTGTGCCGTCCAGGCTCTCGACCGGCACCGCGTGCGCGCCTGGTTCTCGCAACGCACAGCTTGCGGCTTACCCGCTCCTGCGGACGGTCTCTCGCCCTGACGGCGAAACCCCGTTTCCTGCCCTGCTCCGCAGGAGCCCAATTCCTCCCCGGCCCGCAGGCCGGGGCATCGTCGGAGGAGCCCGGTGAAGAGACCCGTCAGAGCCCACCGGCTGATCTGCTGCCTCGGCGCTTCCGTGCTGACCGTGAGCGGCCTCGCCGCCGGTCAGGCGGGTGCGGAGGAGTCGGTCGACGCCGCGGACCACGTCACCATCCGCCCCAACCCTTCCTACCAGGGCGACGCGTTCGAGGGCTGGGGCACCAGCCTGGTCTGGTTCGCCAACGCCACCGGCGACTACCCCGACGAGATCAGGGAGGAGCTGGCCGACCTCGTCTTCGGCGAGGACGGGCTCAACCTCAACATCGCCCGCTACAACGTCGGCGGCGGCAACGCGCCGGACGTCACCGACTACCTCAGGGCCGGCGGCGCCGTCGAGGGCTGGTGGCGGGCGCCCGAGGGCACGACCCGGGACGACATCGACTGGTGGTCGGCCGACGACCCGGCCGACTGGAACCCGGACGCCGACGCCACCCAACGGTGGTGGGTGGACCGGATCAAGGACGACATCGACCACTGGGAGGCGTTCAGCAACTCGCCGCCCTGGTTCATGACGGTCAGCGGCTACGTCTCGGGCGGCTTCGACTCCAGCGCCGACCAACTGCGCACCGACTCGGTGGACGACTTCGCCGCCTACCTGGTGGGCGCCGTCGACCGGTTGGAGCGGGCGCACGGCATCGACGTCGACACCATCGATCCCTTTAACGAGCCGAACACCCCGTACTGGGGAACCCGGTTGGGGGAGGACGGCGAGCCGGTCGGCGGACGGCAGGAGGGCGCCCACATGGGCCCCGAGCTCCAGCAGCAGGTGATCCGCGCGCTGGCCGAGGAGCTGGACTCCCGTGGCACCCGCACCGACGCGGTGATCGCGGCGATGGACGAGACCAACCCGGGGACGTTCGCCCGGAACTGGGCGGCCTACCCGAGCGAGGTGCGGGAGCTGGTCGAGCAGCTGAACGTGCACACCTACGGCACCGGTTCCCGCACCACCGTGCGCGACCTGGCCAAGGCCGCCGAGACCCCGCTGTGGATGAGCGAGGTCGAGGGCGACTGGGGCGACGGCCAGGACTTCGAGTCCATGCAACCGGGTCTCGGCCTGGCCCGGCACATGGTCGACGACCTGCGTGAACTGGAGCCGAGCGCCTGGGTGTTCTGGCAGCCGGTGGAGGACTACGACAACATGAGGCCGGGGGGTGAGTCGGAGCGGGGCGGCAACTGGGGCAGCATCCAGCTGTCGTTCAGCTGCACGGAGGAGGACACCCTGGAGTCCTGCCCGATCTACACCAACCAGAAGTTCAACACCGCGCGGAACTTCACCCACTACATCGAGCCCGGCGACCGCCTCGTGCAGGTGGACGACCCCGCGAGCACCGCCGCCGTCTCGGCCGACGGCCGCGGCGCGACCGTGGTGCACGTCAACGACGGCGACGTGGCGCGCGAGGTCACCCTCGACCTGTCCGCGTTCGGCCGCGTCGCCCGGGACGCCACGGTGACGCCCGTGGTGACCAGCGCGGACGGCGCGCTCGTCGAGCAGGACCCGATCCGGGTCACCGACCGGGCGGCCAGCTACACGGTGCCGGCCGACTCCGTCACCACCTTCGTCGTGGACGGGGTCTCCGGCGTCGCCGGGGACGCCGCCGCGTTCCAGCCGGGCCACGAGTACCGCCTGGGCGGGGTGCAGAGCGGCCGGGCGCTGACCGTCTCGGACGACGGTACGGGTGTGGTGATCCGCACCGCGGACGAGTCGCGCCAGGACCAGCTCTGGCGGGTCGAGCGGCGTGGCGAGCGCTACGTGGTGACCAGCGCGGTCGACGGGCGGCGGCTCGCGGAGCGCGTCGGCGCGCCGGTCCTGGAGCGGGACCGCGGCCGGCCGGACCGCGCGGCCCAGTGGATCGCCTCCTCGACGGGGGACGGCACCTGGACGTTCGTCAACGCGGCCACCGGCAACCTGCTCGAGGTCGGCGGCCAGGCCACGGCGGACAACTCGCCGGTCACCACCTGGCCGCCGAACTCGGGGGCCAACCAGCGCTGGGCGGTGAGCGAGTGAGCCGCCGGCCGTAGCGGGTCGCGGCAAGGGGCACTCAGGGGAGTGCGGGGGGGCGAGCGGAGCGCGCGCGGCGGCGTGCGCCTCCGTTTCGCCCCTTCGGGTGGTGATGCGTGCGATGCGATTTTCCAACGAGGCGGACGGGGAGCCAGCAGGCGGAAAGAACCGGCAGACGTCGACGGAGGGTGGCGGCATCGCATGGAGACGCGCGCGGATTCGCACAGGCAGGCCGGTGGGGCCCTCGCTCCCGAGCAGCCGGTCCGGGGAGGGGGCGCGGGGAAAATGGATGGCGTTCCCAAGATGTTGGCGTTGGCCGCCGGCGGCACCATCGCCCGTGCGCTGGCCGCGGCGGCCCGTCTTGGCATCGCCGACCTGCTCGCCGCTGGGCCGCTGTCGTCGGGCGAGCTCGCCAAGCGCACCGAGAGCCACCCGGAGGCGCTCGACGTGCTCCTCGGCACCCTGGCGCTTGCCGGCGTCCTGCGGCGCGAGGCGGACGGCGCCTACCGGCTCACGGACGACGCCGCGGTGCTGCGCTCCGACCACCCCGACTCGTTGCGGAACACGGTGATGCTGATCGCCGAGACCTACGACGACGCGTTCCGCGCCCTGGCGACCACCGTCAGGACGGGCGAGTCCGCCTTTTTTGAGGTCTTCGGTCGCTCGCTCTACGAGCACCTGACGGCCAGCCCGGAGGAGGAACGCGTCTTCGACGCCTCGATGGCCGAGCTGTGCCGCCCGGTCGCGGACCAGCTCGCCTCGGTGTACGACTTCTCCGGCGTCCGCACCGTGGTCGACGTCGGCGGCGGGGACGGCACCATGCTCGGCCGCGTCCTCGACGCGCACCCGACGCTGCGCGGGGTGTGCGTCGACCGGCCCAGCGTCTGCGAGCGCGCCCGTCGCCGGCCGCGTCCGGCCGGCGACCGGATCTCGTTCGAACCGGCCGACATCTTCACCGAGATCCCGGCCGGCGCCGGCCGCTACCTGATCAAGAACGTGCTGCACGACTGGCCCATGGAGCGGCAAGTCCGCGCCCTGACCGTGATCCGCCGCGCCATGGCGGGGAACCCGACGGCCAGGCTGCTGGCCATCGAGCCCATGCTCGAGGCGGAGCTCGCCGCCCCACACGTGCTGTCCCAGATGGTGATCTGCGAGTCGGGCACCCGCGGCATCGCGGAGGCCGACATGCGCCGGCTGCTCGCAACCGCCGGCTTCACTCCGCTCTCCGTCGTCCCGCTGACCGGCGGCCAGTACCTCTTCGAGTGCGTCCCGGCGCCGGAGCCGGCAGCCGGCTGACCGGCCGCGCCCGCGCTGATGGCATCGTTGCCCGGGGGAGAACCGCCGGCATTCCGAGGAGGGCGACGTGGCCGCGGGACTGGACGCGATACTGGACGACTTTCTGGACGGGTACGCGGAGATCCTCGCCGAGGTCTCCGCGACCGGCCGCCGGCTCACCAGAGACGAGTTGCGCGCGCGCCGGGCGCTCGGCGAGCGCGCGGCACGGGACGGCCTGCCGCTGCGCGAGCTGGTGCGCGTCCATCTGGCCGCCACCCGCACGCTGTGGCCCGAGCTGCCAGGGGTGACCGGTGCCCGTGGCGTCCGCCAGGTCGGGCTGACCGCCGAGGGCGTGCTGGCCGCCGCGGAACAGGCGGTCGACGCGTTGGCCGAGGGCTTCGAGCGGGCGCAGCTGCTCGCGGTGCGGCGGGACGAGGCGGCGCGCCGCGAGTTCATCGACGACCTGCTGCACGGCAGGGGAGAGCCGGGCAGCATCTCCGCCAGGGCCGAGCGGTACGGGCTGCGCCTCGCGCACACCCACGCGGTCGCGGTGGCCCAGGCGGCCGGCCCCTACGACGAGGCCCACGTGGTCACCAGACGCGTCGACGACGCGCTGGTCGGCAGGTTCGGCGTCCGAGAGGTGCTGCTGACCACCAAGGACGGCCGGCTGGTCTGCATCGCGCCAGGGCACCGCCCCGAGGTCCTCGAGTACTTCGCGGACCGGATGCAGGTCGCCGGCGGGGACGAGGAGCGGCTGCGGATAGCGCTCGGCCGACCGCACCCCGGCTCTGGCGGGGTGGTGCAGTCCTACGAGGAGGCGTTGAGCGCCCTGGAACTCGCCGACCGGGCCCTCATCGAGGGCGCGGTGCTGCGCGCCGCCGAACTGCTGGTGTTCCCCGTGCTCACCAGGGACCGGGAGGCGATGGCCGACCTGGTGAGCACGGTGCTCGGGCCGCTCTCCGCCGCACGGGGCGGCGCGGAACCGCTGGTCCGCACCCTCGACGTCTACTTCGGCGCCGGCTGTGTGGCCGCCGAGGCCGCCCGCCGGCTCTCCCTCAGCGTCCGGGCCCTGACCTACCGGCTCGAACGCATCCACGCCCTGACGGGCTCCGACCCGGCCGATCCGCTCCAGCGCTACACGCTGCAGACCGCCGTGATCGGGGCCCGCCTCCTCGACTGGCCGGCCCGGGACTTCTGACCACGCCGGGCGGAGCGACCGTCGTCGGCCGACCCGCCTCGCCGCGGCCGCCCCCCTCGCGGAGCGTCCGCGGCCCGACAGCCGGTCACGCCTCCGATGAGACCTCGATGCGCTCGGCCGCCAGGCCGAGCCGGTCGGAGGACGTCGCCGCCCTCTCCGCCTCGCTCCTCGCGGGGGAGCCCGCGCCGTCCGCCTCGCTCCCCGCGGGGGAGCCCGCCGCCAGGCGGGACAGCAGCGCCGCCACGTCCACGCCCGTCGTCGAGGCGAGCAGCTCCATGCCCTGGGTCACGTTGTCCGCCACGGCGCGCGGTAGCCGGCCCGCGCCGTCGGTGGATATCACGGTCATCCTGTCGATCGCGGACAGCGGCTCGGCCGCCTTGGCCACCACCTGCGGCAGCACCTCGACCAGCATCTGCAGCACCGCGGCGTCCCCGTATCCGGCGAAGGCCTCGGCCTTGCGCCGCATCGCCTCGGCCTCCGAGGCGCCGACGGCGGCGATCGCCGCGGCCTGGGCCTGGCCCTCCAACCGGTGTGCCTCGGCCAGCGCGGCACGGCGCTGCTTCTCGCCCTCACCCGTCAGCCTGGCCCGCTCCGCCTCGGCCCGCGCCGCGGCCACCTCGGCGATCCGCCGGGCCTCGGCCTCCTGCTCGGCCCGGTAGCGCTGGGCGTCCGCCGGCTTGCGCACCTCGGTGTCCAGCTGCCGGTCGGTCAACTCGGCCTGCCTGACGGCCACCTTCTCCTGCTCGGCCAGCACCTCCTGGCGCCTGGCCGCCTCGGCGAGCGGCCCCGCCGCGTTGGCCCTGGCGGCGGCCGCCTCGGTCTCCACCTTGATCTCGGCCTGCCGCAGGTAGAGCGTGCGCTGGGCGATCGCTATCTCCTCCTCGGCCCGCAGCCGCGCCTGCTCGGCGGTGCGCCGCGCCTCGGCCTCGGCGATGTCCGCGTCCTGCCTGGCCCGGGCGGCCTCGGGCCGGCCGAGGTCGGCGAGGTAGCTGCCCTCGGCCGCGATGTCCTGGATCTGGAAGGTGTCGAGCACCAGGCCCTGCCCGGAGAGGCTGGCCTCGGCCTCCTCCGCGACCTGGGCGGCGAACGCGGCCCGGTCCCTGATGACCTCCTCCACCGACATCCGGCCGACGATCGCGCGCAGCGCGCCGGACAGCACCTCCTGGGTGAACGGCACGACGCCCTCCTGCTGGCGCAGGAACCGCTGGGCGGCCGAGCGGATGGCGGTCTCGGTGCCGCCGACCTTGACGATGGCCACCCCGTCCAGGTCCACCTTCACCCCGCGCAGGGTGACCGCGCCGCGCACCGCGACCGGTATGTGCCGGCTCGACAGGTCCATCACGTGGCGGTGCTGCACCAGCGGCACCACGAACACGCCGGAGCCGACCACGACCTTCTGGCCGCCGGCGCCGCGTGAGACCCGCCCGGTGACGACGAACGCCTCGCTCGGCCCCGCCACCTTGTAGCGCGAGACGACCAGCAGGCCGAGCAGCAGCAGGAGGACGACCACCCCCACGGCGGACATGACGACAGTACTCATGAGTGCCTCTTCTCTTCCGGATCCCCCTGGATCCCCCCTCGGGACTCGCCCGGATCGACCGGCGGCCGGCGGTGTACGCACCCCCGCACGTGCCCCCACGCGCGCCACCGGGCGCCCTGGCGGTCAGCGCTCGACCGCGCGCACCTCGACCGACGTCGCGGACAGCACGTCCACCACCCAGACCTCGGCGCCCACCGGCATGGCCCGCCGGCTCCGCGCCGCGTACTTGGTCCGCAGCCCCGCGACGTCAAGCAGGACCTCGCCATATCCCCCATCGGGTATCGGCGTGATCACCGCCCCCGCCACGCCCACCAGGTCGGCGCCCCGCTGGGCCGCGTCCGGCTGGTCGCCCATCAGCGCCCGGCTCAGCCGCAGCACCCCCCAGGCCGCACC
>NZ_SMKC01000006.1 GCF_004348315.1 Streptomyces sp. 8K308
GTCGTCTACTTGTGGCGGGCCGCCGCTTCCTTTACCAGGGCCTCGGCCTCACGCGTCACCGCGTCCTCCGCCGCCTTCTCCTTCTCCGGGACCACGAAGCGGTAGCCCACGTTCCGCACCGTGCCGATCAGCGACTCGTGCTCGGGCCCCAGCTTGGCCCGCAGTCGACGGACGTGAACGTCCACCGTGCGCGTGCCGCCGAAGTAGTCGTAGCCCCAGACCTCCTGCAGCAGCTGCGCCCGCGTGAAGACGCGGCCCGGGTGCTGCGCCAGGTACTTCAGCAGCTCGAACTCCTTGAAGGTCAGGTCCAGCACCCGCCCCTTCAGCTTCGCGCTGTAGGTCGCCTCGTCGACCGACAGGTCGCCGTTGCGGATCTCCATCGGGCTGTCGTCGCTCGACAGCTGCTGGCGGCCGGTGGCCAACCGCAGCCGCGCCTCGACCTCGGCCGGGCCCGCGGTGTCGAGGACCACGTCGTCGACGCCCCAGTCGGCCGTCACGGCGGCAAGACCGCCCTCGGTCACGATCAGCACCAGCGGGCACCCGGGCCCGGTGGACCGCAGCAGCTGGCAGAGGGAGCGGACCTGCGGCAGGTCCTTGCGGCCGTCGATGAGGATGACGTCGGCGCTGGGGGCGTCCACCAGGGCCGGGCCCTCGGCGGGGGCGACGCGTACGTTGTGGAGCAGCAGCTCGAGTGCGGGGAGGACTTGCGACGAGGGCTGAAGGGCGTTGGTCAGGAGAAGCAGCGAGCTCATAGCGGGGGCGTTCCTTCCTCAGTCCTGGCGCGGGGACGATTCGAGCGGCTCTGCCCAGAAAACACGGAAGGACCCGGGATGGCGTCAGTGCCCGGATCCTTCTTTCGCGAGCAGCATAGCCGAAACATTTCACCTTGCGCAGGGGCGCGTATCACACTGCCGCCCGCGAGAGCGCGGGCCGGCGCGTGTACCCGTGCGCCCGCACGCGCGCCCGCCGGTCCATCATGGTGCGGCACACCCCGACGGAACCCGAGAGACGTGAGAGACGAGGAGAGGCCGGATGGCGAGCGGCACGATCCGTTACTGGGCGGCGGCCAAGGCCGCCGCTGGGACGGCGGAGGAGGCGTACGAGGCCGCCACGCTCGCCGGGGCGCTTGAGGCGGCCAGGGCGCGCCACGCCGACCGGCCCGAGTTCGCGCGGGTGCTGACGCGCTGCTCCTTCCTGGTGAACGGGGAGCAGGTCGGCCCCCGGACCCACGAGACGGTCACGCTGCCCGAGGGCGGCACGGTCGAGGTGCTGCCGCCCTTCGCGGGCGGCGCGCGGTGAAGGGGGGTCGGGACGTGAACGGGATGGTGAACGTGCGCGCCGACACGGAGCGGCAGCCGGTGGCGGGGCGGCATCGGGCGCGGTCGCCGATCATCAGCCCGGGGATCCAGCCGGCGCTGCTGACGGTCGCGCTGTCCGGGCTCTTCGCGGCGACGGCGCCGCTCGGCCGGTGGGCCCTGCTGCCGGCGCTCGTGGTGCTGCAGGCGGTGACGGCGGCCGGCTGGTTCCGGCTGAACGGGATGTGGCCGGCGCGGCAGGGCATCGCGCTGGCGTTCGCCGGCGGTCTGGCGGCGGACGCGGCGCTGCTCGTGGTGGACGAGGACCGGCAGCCGGAGGCGCTGCTCGCGGTGCTCGGGGTGTGGTTCCTGCTGGTCCTCGTGCTCCAGCTGCGGCACCGGGGCTCGGCCGACGAGCGGCTCGACTCGTTGACGGCGACGGCCGCGGCCACTCTGCTCACGGGCGTGGCCACCGGGCACCTAGCCGCCGCGACGGTCTCGGGGAGCGCGGTGGCGATGACGGCGTGCGGGGTGGCTGCGGCGACGCTGTTCGCGGCGTTGCGCGTGCCGTTCGTCTGGCCGGTGCTGGCGCTCGCGGCCGCGGCGGGCGCGGGCGCGGTGGCGGAGCCGTTGACGGACCTCGGCACGGACGCGGTCGTGTTCGCGGCGGCCGGCGGCGTCGTGGCGCTGATCGGGCTGCGGGTGGCCAGCTACGACTTCCCTTCCCGGTTCGTGCACTTCACCGCGGGCGTCGCGCTGCCGCTCACGGCCGCGGCCCCGGCCGGCTATCTGCTCGCGCTCGCACTGCTCTGACGGCGCCGAGGCCGCGTGTAACGGGCGTGCTGCAAGCGTCGGCCCACCCTCCTGCGGATCATTCGCGCGCGCTACGCTCGCGGCACTTCGCACCAATGACCGGGTGCACCGATGGACCATGGGGGATCTAGGCCCGATGCGCGCACTGCGAATAAGTCTGATCATCTTGGGCGTGCTCGCCGTGCTCGCCGTCATCGCCGACCGGGTGGCGGTCCGGGTCGCGCAGAGCGAGGTCGCCTCGCAGGCCAGAAGCACGCTCGGGCTCAGCAGCGAGCCGAGCGTCACCATCAACGGCTTCCCCTTCCTCACCCAGGCGCTGGGCCGCCACCTGAACCACGTGACCCTCGGTCTCGACGACTACGAGGCCGAGGTGGACGGCCAGGCGCTGCTGATCTCGGAGCTCTCGGCCGACCTGCGGGACGTGGAGATAGCCGGCGACTTCTCGAGCGCCACGGCCGAGCGGGCCGACGGCGAGGGCCTGATCTCCTACGAGGAGATGACCAGGGCCTACGGCGAGCTGCTGGCCGCCGGCGACAGCGGCTTCGGCGTCGAGTTCGGCTACGCGGGGGACGGGCAGCTGCTGCTGACGCTGCAGGCGACCGCGTTCGGCCAGACGCTCGACGTGGGCGAGGTGCCGGGCGAGCTGGTGCTCGACGGCGACTCGGTACGGCTCTCGGTGGACGACTCGGACATCCCGGACGTCGGCGGGGAGCAGATCCAGGGCGCGATCCGGGAGCAGCTGGACACCGGGCGGACCATCACGGGGCTGCCCGACGGCGTGAACCTGGACTCGGTGGACCCGACCGAGGACGGGGTGCGGATCACCATCAGCGGCTCGAACATGAGCCTCGGCTAGCCCCACGGGAACCGGGGAGACACCGGCCGTTCCACATGACAGTCACCCATGTCTCAGCATCTGGAACGGCGGTGACATAACCGGCATCCGACCGGCTACGATCGCCCCCATGACGCGACAGGCTGCGGGCACCCCCGCCGGGGGCCTCACCAAGCGACGGGCGGTCGACCTCTGCCGCGTCGCCGCCATGCTCTGTCGCCGCGTCGGCTGACGGCCCACCTCATCCCCGTGCGGCGCCTCTCGCGCTGCGCGCTCTCCCGCGCCCGGGTGCCGCACCGCGCCCCGTGCGCCCCGCCCCGCAGGTTCCGCAGATCGCCGAAGGAGAACAGCATGAGCCGCAGTGACGTCCTGGTGGACGCCGACTGGGTGCAGGAGCACATCGACGACGCGAAGGTCGTGCTCGTGGAGGTGGACGAGGACACCTCCGCCTACGAGAAGAACCACATCAGGAACGCCGTCCGGATCGACTGGAAGAAGGAGCTCCAGGACCCGGTCCGGCGCGACTTCGTCGACCAGGCCGGCTTCGAGGCGCTGCTCTCCGCGAAGGGCATCGCCAACGACGACACCGTCGTCCTCTACGGCGGCAACAACAACTGGTTCGCGGCCTACGCCTACTGGTACTTCAAGCTCTACGGCCACGAGGACGTCCGCCTGCTGGACGGCGGCCGCAAGAAGTGGGAGCTCGACGCCCGCGAGCTGGTCGACGAGGTCCCGACCAGGGCGGCCACCGAGTACAAGGCCAAGGAGCAGGACACCTCGATCCGCGCCTTCCGCGACGAGGTGGTGGCGGCCATCGGCACCAAGAACCTGGTGGACGTCCGCTCCCCCGACGAGTTCGTCGGGAAGCTGCTGGCCCCGGCGCACCTGCCGCAGGAGCAGTCCCAGGTGGCGGGCCACATCCCGTCGGCCAGGAACATCCCGTGGTCCAAGTCGGCCAACGACGACGGCACCTTCCGCTCCGACGACGAGCTGAAGGAGCTGTACCAGGGCGAGGGCGTGGACCTGGGCAAGGACACCATCGCCTACTGCCGGATCGGTGAGCGCTCGGCGCACACCTGGTTCGTGCTGCACGAGATCCTCGGCGTGCCGAACGTGAAGAACTACGACGGTTCCTGGACCGAGTACGGCTCGCTGGTCGGCGTGCCGGTCGAGACCGGCCCGGCCAAGTAGGCCCGGCCCCCAAGCCCGAAGTCGAAAGGGAGACAGCGATGTGCGGAGCGAAGGCGGGCGGCCCGGACGCCGCCGGGATCAAGGCCGGTGAGACGACCATCCAGGGTTCGGTCACCCGGGACGGCGAGCCGGTGACGGGCTACGTCCGGCTGCTGGACAGCGGCGGCGAGTTCACCGCCGAGGTGCCGACCTCGGCGACCGGCCAGTTCCGCTTCTACGCGGCGGAGGGCACGTGGACGGTGCGCGCCCTCGTCCCCGGCGCCACGGCCGATCGCACGGTGGTCGCCCAGCAGGGCGGCCTCGTCGAGGTCGCCATCGCCGTCTGACCGATCGACGGCACCAGTACGCGACGGAGGCCGCGCCCGACCCGGGCGCGGCCTTCGCTGTTTCCCCCCGTTGCGTCGGACAGCCCCGCTGTCCGTGAAGTGTCCGTGAAGCTCCGGTCGCAGGTTCAGTAGACGAGGGCCCGTACGCCGCCCGGCATGATCTCGCTCACGAAGACCTGAGCGCCGGCGATCCGCACCCCGTCGAGCACATCCTCCTCCTTGATCCCCCTGCGGGCGGCGCACTGCGTACACAGAGTGATCCGCCCCCCCGATTGGATACCGGCGATCAGCTCGGGCAGCGGCGCCGCGTGCGGCAGCTCGAACTCCTCCGCACGCCCCGGGAGCGCGAACCACGCCGACTCCCCGGTCAGCCACAGCGAGACCTCGACCCCGCTGGCGGCGGCCACCGCGGCCACCGTGAAGGCCTGCGAGCAACGCTCTGGAGCGTCAGCCCCAGCCGTCACCTTGATCACCAGTTTCTCAGCCATGCCGTCACCGTAACGTGGCTACGGAACTAACGTGACGTACCACAAATTCCGCAGACCCAGTCTCCCTGTGGGCCCTGATGCATGGTCCCGCCACAGTTCGGACAATTCATGATCACATCCTTTCCACGCCCTTAGACGCACGAAGGCTCAAACGCGTTCATCCGCAGTGATCACAAAACGGTCAAGGGAGCACGCAAGAGGCGAGCCCCCTCGGCGTACCCTCACTGAGCTCTACCCGGAGCGGGCTACTAGACTCACCTTGCAACGTAACGACCGGCCCAAGGAGGCCCTGTGCTCGAGGCATTCTTCATCACCCTGATGGCACTGGTCGTCGTCGGCTCCGCCGCCTTCGCGGGCCTGGTCGTGAAGAAGCTCTACCAGGGCCAGCGCTGAACCGATGATCGAGATCCCCACGGACCTCCACCCCTCCCTCGTCCCCCTCGCCTTCCTGCTCGGCACCTGGCAGGGCGCCGGGGTGGCCGAGGGTTTCGAAAAGCAAGAGGGCCCCGACGCCGAGGCGTGCAACTTCGGCCAGCAGGTCACCTTCGCGCACGACGGCCGGGACTTCCTCGAGTACGTCTCGCACACCTGGCAGCTCGACGACGAGGGCAACCGCGTGCGCCCGCTGGAGTCGGAGCACGGCTACTGGCGGATCAAGGACCGCGAGGTCGAGGTCGTGATGATCCGCGACCAGGGCGTGGCCGAGATCTGGTACGGCGAACTGGCCGAGGGCAAGCCGCAGATCGACCTCGTCACCGACGCCGTCGCCCGCACCCCGGGCTCCCCCGCGTACTCGGGCGGCAAGCGCCTCTACGGCTACGTCAACGGTGACCTGATGTGGGTCGGCGAGAAGGCCACCCCCGACACGCCCCTGCGTCCCTACATGTCGGCGCAGCTGAAGAAGGCGGTGGACCCCCGGGAGTGGGTCGCCGACCTCAAGGACCTCCCGGACGACGGCATCGCCTTCTTCCGCTGACCGCTGAGTCGCGCGCCTCAGATCGTGCGCAGCGCGCCGCCGTCGACGGGGATGATCGACCCGGTGACGTAGCCGGCCGCCGGGGAGAGCAGGAAGGCGGCCGTCCGGCCGAACTCGGCGGGCTCCCCGTAGCGGGCGAGCGGGATGGCGGCGACCGCGCGCTCCCTGGCCGCGGGGCCGAAGGCGGCGTCCAGGTCCCGCATCCGGTCGGTGGCGATCCGCCCCGGCAGCAGGCCGAACACCCGCACCGCGCGCGGCCCGAACTCGTCGGCCAGGTCCTTGGCCACCATGGCGAGCCCGGGGCGCAGCCCGTTGGAGATACCGAGGCCGGCGATGGGCGAGCGGACCGAGGTGGAGAGCACCAGGCCGACCGCGCCGCCCTCCTCGCTCTCGGACAGGCGCCTGGCGACCGTGCGCGCGCCGCGCACCGCGCCGAGGAAGACCGTCTCGAACGCCTCCCGCCACTGCTCGTCGGTGGCGGTCGCGGCCGTGCCGGGCGGCGGGCCGCCGACCGAGAGCAGCGCGCCGTCGAGCCGGCCGAACCGGTCGTGGGCCAGCGCCACGAGGCGCTCGGCCGCGGAGGCGTCGCCCAGGTCGGCCGCCTCGCCGACCGCGATGTCGGGGCCGAGCCGACCGGCGGCGGCGGCCACGGTCGCCTTGTCCCGGGCTGCGAGCACCACCCGCGCGCCGTCGGCGACCAACGCCTCGGCGGTGGCGTAGCCGAGTCCCTTGCTGCCGCCGGTGATGACATAGACCCGCTCACGGAGCCCCAGGTCCATGGGGCCGCTCCCTTCACTCTGGTCCCACCCCGTCCCGGCCATCCTTCCAGGAGCAGGCGTCCTGTGGGAGGCGGGCCGGCAGGACGGGGTCCAGAACGCAGGGCCCAGAGCGGCGGGGTCTAGAACGCCGCCCGCACCTCGCCCACCGCGCGGCCACCGCCGTGCACGACCTCGGGCGGCACCGCCGAGGCGTCCACGCCGAGCCGGCGTAGCGCGGCGGCCAGCACCGGGCCGCGGGCCCGGGCCGCGCCGTCCTCGATCTTGAGCGCGATCGCCCGGCCGTCCGGCAGCGCGAGCGCCTGCACGCCCTCGGCGCCGGCCTTGGACAGGGCGCCCGGCAGCCCGCGCATCACCAGGGTGTCGAGCCGCCCGGTGCCGGCCACGTACTCGGGGTGCGCGCGCATCGCGTCGGCCACCCGCCGCTCCGGACTGCCGGGCTCGGCGAGCACGAAGGCGCGGAAGGCGCGGGCCAGGCCGGTCAGCGAGAACGCCAGCAGCGGCGCCCCGCAGCCGTCCACGGCGACGTGCGCCACCGGCTCGCCGGTGGCGGCCTCGACGGTCTCGGCGACCAGCCGCTGCAGAGGGTGGTCGGGGTCCAGGTACGACGCGACGGGCCAGCCGCGGGTGACGCAGGCGGCGAGCATGGCGGCGTGCTTGCCCGAGCAGTTCATGGCCACCCTGGTCCGCTCGGGGCCGTCCTGCGGGCAGCGCAGCGCCTCCTCGTCAAGGCCGTGCTCGGCCAGCAGTTCGCGCACGAGCCGCTGGTGGAAGTCCTCGCCCGCGTGGCTGGCGGCGGCGATCGCGAGCCGCTCGCCGGCCAGCTCGACGCCGGCCCGCAGCACGGCGGCCGCCTGCATCGGCTTGTTGCTCGACCGGGGGAAGCAGGGCCCGGTGACGTCGCCCAGGGCCAGCTCGACCGTGCCGTCGGCGGCCAGGACTACCAGCGAGCCGCGGTGCCCGCCCTCCACGAAGCCGGAGCGGACCACCTCGGCCAGCACGGGGGCGGTGACTATCTCGGACGGCATCGCGGGGGGCCCTTCTCACGGTCGGCTAGGAGAGCAGGTCGTCCACCTGCGCCTCGCCCTCACGGTACCTGCGGGCGATCTCGGCCCCGCAGCCGTCCGCCGTGCGGTGCAGCGCCTGCCGCCGGCGCGACACCTCGGCCTCCCAACGGGCCAGCCTGGCGAGCGCGTCGTGCAGCACCTCGTCGCTGAGGCCGCCCAGGTTGGACAGCTCGACCTCGCCCAGCATCTCCTCGGCCAACCGCCGGTACTCCTCGCTCGCGGGCGTGGAGAGCGTCACATGGCGGGCCGAGGAGCGCTGTCGGGACGGCGGGTCGGCGAGGATGCGCGGCAGCTGGTCGATCAGCCCGACCTCGGGGGCGATCCGGCGGCGCCGCTCCGCCTCAAGGATGTCGATCCGCCCCTGCAACAGCCGCCGGACGAAGCTGAGATCGGCCTCCTCGCGCTGCGCCGAGCGGCGTAGCTCGCGCAGCTCGGCCAGCCTAAGTGCCCGCAGATCGGGCTGGACGTCACGCCACAGGGCGCCCGGTGTGATCATGCGGTTTTGTCCCCTCATCCCCATTTCGGTGCGGTGGCGCGCGGTACGTACCCCGTGGCACGCATCGTGTCACTGTGTACCCATCGAGCGCAGCGCTTTGGCACCCATCCGGATGGCTCCGGAGCGCGGCGCCCCCGGGCGGAACGTTCCGGCATGATGGGCGGCATGCGAGCGGTGGTGCAACGGGTCGCCGGGGCGGCCGTCGAGGTGGCCGGCGAGACGGTCGGGGAGATCGTGGGCGAGGGGCTGTGCGTGCTGGTCGGCGCCACGCACACGGACACCCCGGAGGCGGCGACCAGGCTGGCCCGCAAGCTGTGGACGCTGCGCGTGCTGGATGGCGAGAAGTCCTGCTCGGACGTGGGGGCGCCGCTGCTGGTGATCTCCCAGTTCACCCTCTACGGTGACGCGCGCAAGGGGCGCCGCCCCACCTGGAACGCGGCGGCGCCCGGCGAGGTGGCCGAGCCCCTGGTGGCCGCGGTGGTGAGCGAACTGCGCGCGCTCGGCGCGACCGTGGCCACCGGCCGCTTCGGCGCGAAAATGCGAGTTGTTCTGACGAACGAGGGGCCGTTCACCGTGCTTTTGGAAGTCTGAGCCAGCGGCGGGTGCGGCCCGGCGGGACAGCGAGCGGCTGGGCCACCGGTTGTCGCGGGCACCCGCCGAGCGCGTCCACGGTCGCTGGCCGGTTCCGCCGGTGCGGTGTCAGGGTTCGACGACGATCTCCTGAGCGGCCGGCGTGGTGCCGGCCAGGAGCTCGGCGTCGGCCGGCACGTTCCGCTTGACCAGGGCGAGCGCGATCGGGCCCAGCTCGTGGTGGCGGGCCGAGGTGGTGACGAAGCCGAGCTGCCGGCCCTCGGGGCCGTCGGCGGCGAGCCGCACCGGGTCGCCGTGCTCCGGGATGGTCACCTCGCTGCCGTCCAGGTGCAGGAAGACCAGGCGCCGGGGCGGCCGGCCCAGGTTCTGCACGCGGGCCACGGTCTCCTGCCCCCGGTAGCAGCCCTTGTGCAGGTGCACCGCCGACTCCAGCCAGCCGAGCTCGTGCGGGATGGTGCGGTGGTCGGTCTCCCGGCCCAGCCGCGGCCGGTGCGCCTCGACGCGCAGCGCCTCGAGCGCCAGCGCCCCGGCCGGCGAGCCGACGCGCTCGGCGAACGACGCGAGCTCGGGGCGCGGCAGGAACAGGTCGCGCCCGCCCGGCGTCTCCCGCACCACCACCCCGGCCGGCGTCTCGACGATGGAACCGGCCGGCAGCCACACCACGGCGAACTCGGCCGTGCGGTCGGCGACGTCCACCCGGTAGAAGAACTTCATGCTCTCCAGGTAGGAGACCAGCGCGGCGGCCTGTCCCGGCTCGGTGTGCAGCCAGGTCGTCTCGCCGTCGTCCACCAGGTAGAGCGCGTGCTCGATGTGGCCCTTGGCCGAGAGGATCAGCGCCTCGGTGGCGTGCCCCGGCTGGAGCTCGGTGACGTGCTGCGTGATCAGCAGGTGCAGCCAGCTCAGCCGCTCGGGGCCGGCGACGGTCACCACGTCGCGGTGCGAGAGGTCGACGAACCCCTCCCCCTTGGCGAGCGAGCGCTGCTCCCGGAACAGATCTCCGTAGTGCGCGGCCACCCCCGCGTCGGGACCCTCGGCGGGCACGGCACCTGGCAGGGACAGCAACGGGCTGGCGTACGACGACATGCCCTCAAGCGTACGACCGGTCAGCGGCCGCGGGCCTGGCACTCCTCGCACCGGCCGAAGATCGCGAAGTGCTTCATGTCGGTGTCGAAGCCGAACCGCTCGCGCAGCCGCGCGGCGAACGGCGCCGCCATGTCCACGTCCGCCTCAATCACCTTCTCGCAGTCCCGGCACATGAGGTGCATGTGGTCGTGCCGCTCGGCGAGGTGGTAGGTGGGGGCGCCGTGGCCGAGGTGGGTGTGGGACACCAGGCCGAGCTCCTCGAGGAGCTCAAGGGTCCGGTAGACGGTCGAGATGTTGACCCCGCCGGCGGTGCGCCGCACCTCGGTGAGGATGTCCTCGGGCGTCGAGTGCTCAAGCCTGTCGACAGCCTCGAGCACCAGCTGCCGCTGCGGGGTCAGCCGGTATCCGCGGTTGCGCAGATCGGTCTGCCAGTCGGTGCTCGCCACGCGACCCAGTGTAGGGCGACGGATGGGCACGGACCCCGCCCGAGGGGAATCGGCGGGGTCCGTGCGAGGAGGCGGTACTCATCGTGCGGCCTCATGCGTCAAGCCACCGTAAGTGCCTCCGGGGGCCGGTCGCGTCCGCGGCAGCCGTTTTCGGCACCGAGTTCGCCGCCGATCGCGAAGAACCCCCTTCGGCAGCCTAGCCGTTCTCACCGCGTCTCGACGATCTTCGTGTCACGCCGCGACAGAGCTGTGAACGTATCGGTACGTGACGGGCTTGACAGCCGGCGCCGGCGGGCCGGGCCCCGGACCGAAAACCCTTGGCCAGGGGTCGGCGGGTCCGCGTAGCCTCGGCCGCATGGGTCTGGAGATTCGCGACGTCGCCGACAGTGCCGCCGACCAGGACGCCTGGTTCCGAGCGGTGTACACCGGGTTCCTGACCGCGGAGCCGCCGAGCGAGGAGCAGCTGGCGGAGCGGCGGGTCCACAGCGACATGAGCCGGGCGCAGGGGGCCTTCGACGGGGACCGCTGCGTGGCGACCTTCCGCAGCTTCGACCAGGAGCTGACGGTGCCGGGCGGCGGCGTGGTGAGGGCCGACGCGGTGTCGGGCGTCACGGTGACGGCGACCCATCGGCGGCGCGGGCTGCTCAGCCGGATGATGGCGGCGGACCTCGCGGCGGCCAAGGAGCGCGGCGACGTGGTGGCCACGCTGGCTGCCGCCGAGTTCCGGATCTACGGCCGGTTCGGGTTCGGTCCCGCGGCGCGGAGCGTCGAGTGGCGCGTCGAGAAGCCGCTGGCGGCACTCGACCCGCGGTGGACGCTGCCGGAGGCCGAGGGCACCGTGGCGTTCGTGGACGGCGCCGAGGCCCGGAAGGAGGGGCCGGGGCTGCACGAGCGCTTCCGGCGCACCAGGGCCGGCGCGGTCGACAACGTGCCGATGTACTGGGAGCGGCTGACCGGCGCGTTGCGCTGGGGCCCGGACACGTGGAAGGAGCCGTTCTACGTGCTCTTCCGCGACCCGGCCGGCCAGGCGCAGGGGATCGCGATCTTCGAGGTGCAGGACGCGTGGCGAGACGCGCAGCCGGCCAACGTGGCCAAGGTGCGGAAGTTGTTCGCCGCGACGCCGGCCGCCGAGCGCGCGCTGTGGCGGCTCCTGCTCTCCGTCGACTGGGTGACCGAGGTGCGCACCGGCGACGAGGGCGACCCGGACGCGCTGCTGCCGCTGCTGCTGCCGAACCAGCGGGCGGCGACCACCATCTCCGACGCGGACCTGCTGTGGGTGCGGCCGCTCGACGTCCCCGGCATGCTCACCGCACGTCGTTACTCGGCCAGCGGTGCGCTCGTGCTGGACATCCGCGACCCCCTGGGGCTGTCTGAGGGGCGCTACTTGCTTGAGGCCTCGGAGGCCGGGGCGAGCTGCGTGCCGACCACGAGGAGCGCCGATCTGACGCTGGACACCGGCGCGTTGTCCGCTCTTTACCTGGGCGACGCCTCGGCCGCGCGGCTGACAGACGCCGGTCTGGTCGACGTGCACACGGACGGGGCGCCGGCCCGTGCGGACGCGCTCTTCCGCACGGGCCGACGCCCTTGGTGCCCTGACGTTTTCTGATTCGCTACGCGATCCGCATCCTCGTCAGACCGCGACCACGAACAGCGTTACCAGCACCGTCGTGCCCACGCATGCGCAGGTGAAATTGCGCTTGCGCAGCCCTGTCCGCAGGATCAGCAGGCCGATGAGACCCGGCAGACCCCACTGGATGTCGACTGCCCGCTCCACCGCGATGCCGAGGGCAGCCACGGCGACCGTCGAGACGATCATGACTCCTCCTCACATCACGTCAACTCGGGAGAACTTCCCGGAAGTTGTCTAAGTTGTACGCCAACTATACGCTTCTTTTCCCCAGTTGGCGGACTACTGGAAACGTCCTCTTTCCAACCTTCCTGATCTGGCCGAAAGTTGTATGGTGTTCGGCGTGAGTCAGGAGATCGCCCCGGCAAGCGAGGCCCCGCAACACCCCGGTGACCTGCTCTCTCCCGACCACCTGGCGGGGGTGTTGCGTGATCGGATACGCAAGGGGGAGCTGCGACAGCACGAGCGGCTGCCCACTCAACGCGCGTTGGTGGAGGAGTTCGGCACCAACCGCACCACCGTGCGCCAGGCGCTGGCCATCCTGGAGCGCGAGGGGTACGTCAGCACCCGAGGCCGCGGCGCACCCGCCGTCGTCTCCGCCCCGAGCCGGGACAGTCCACGACCGGCCAGCGCGGAGGTGGCCGACCGGATCGCCGTCGCCTTCCACGCCGAGGACATCTCGATCGACGCGTTCTGCCTCACCACCGAGACCCTCAACTCGGCGCTCGCCGCGCCGCTGATCGCGATCTCCGCCGGCGAGTTGACGCCCCGCTCGATCTCCATCCGGGTGCTGCTGCCCAACCCGGACGCGCCGCTCGCCTACCCCCGGCTGGTCTCGGACCCGTCCGACCGCCGACCCTTGGCCCGGCTGCGGCAGATCACCCGCACCTTCTCCACCTCGCTGCGCCACCAGCTGACCTCGCTCGGCGAGATGCAGCTGGTGCCCAAGGTGAACGTCGAGATCAGGGCCGTGCCCATCACCCCGGTGCAGAAGCTCTACCTCCTCAACGGGAGCGAGGTGCTGAGCGCCTACTACCAGGTGGTGCCGCGCGTCGTGGAGTACGAGGACGAGCAGATGGAGATCTACGACGTCCTCGGCCTCAGCTCGAAGGTTTTCAGGTCCTCCTCTGACACCGCGTTTGTTGAAGAGTCACAGCAGTGGTTCGAGTCCCTCTGGTCAACGCTTGCCCAACCGCTCACACTCGGTTAGATGAGGGGACTCATCAGTAACGCACACTGTGTTCTCTTCGACTTCGACGGCCCGGTGTGCCGCCTGTTCGCGGTCCGATCGGCGGAGTCGATCGCCCGACGGCTGCGGGACCTCGCGGCCGAGCTGGCCCTGTCGGCGCTGCTGACCGCCGACTTACGGGACTCGCCCGACCCGCACCACGTGCTGCGGGGCATCGCCGGGCAGCGCCCGGGCCACGGAGTCGTCCAGCGCCTCGAGGCGGCGCTCACCCACGAGGAGGTCTCCGCCGCCGCCTCGGCCCAGCCAACTCCCTACGCCGCGGCCCTGATAGCAGCCCTGTCCACGCGCGGCCGGCAGGTGGCCATCGCCACCAACAACTCGCCGCTGGCCGCGGAGCGCTACCTCGCGCAACACAACCTCTCGGGATACATCGGCGGCCGGGTGCACGGCCGCACCCGGGACGTCTCCCGGCTCAAGCCGCACCCCGACTCCCTGCTGCGCGCCCTGGCGTCGACCAGAACCGCGGCGCCCGACGCCCTGATGATCGGCGACAGCGTCGCCGACCTGGCCGCCGCGGAAGCCGCCGGCGTGCCGTTCCTCGGCTACGCCACCAGTGAGGCGGGCGTCGAGGACTTCAGAACGGCCGGAGCGGAACACGTGGTGACCTCGCTCGAGCAGGTGCTGACGGCGCTGATCACCCCGTCCTTCGGCTAAACAGGTCTTTTTGAGCCATCGGCAGCCGAACCGAACGGGGCGTACCGTGCTGCTACTCGTACCAACGGCTCCCGGGGGAAGCACATCATGAGCCAATCGCTGCCACGGCCTACCCTGCGCGGCAACCATCGCGTCTGGCAGGTCGTGGAGGCGGAAGGCGAACTCGCGGCGCTCGGCCGCCTCAAGACGGGCCGGACTCGTCCCGGAGTACACCGATTCGACCCGCGCTGCTTCGTGAACGAGGAGGACGTGCTCATCGAGCTCGCCCTCCTCGGCATGCGACGCATCGCCCCGGTCTACCGATTGGTGGGCGCCGATGACGAACTCCGGGTCCACGGCTACATCGAGGGCCAGCCGCTGTCCGCCATCCGCCCACCAGGAACCGCACTGACCGGATCCGAACTAGGCCAGCTGGTCGATCTGTTCGGCAAGCTGGCCACGATCCGGCCAAGTGCCTTCGCCCTCGTCCACCGCTGCCCGCCGGTGTTACGCCCGCGCGGCAGCCGACAGTTCCTCCAGACCCTGATCCGGTTCACCCGACGAAGGGTCTACGCCGTCCACCGCCCGCTGATGCGGGACCTCTTCACGGCGCTGCGCATCGGCCCCACCGTCCTCTCCGCCACCGGGCCGCTGGCCCGCGAGGCGGCGAAGCTGACGGACCGGCCGTTCTGCCTGCTCCACGGCGACCTGCACCGCGACAACCTGATCGTGGCGGAGTCGGACGGCATGCTGTGGACCATCGACTGGGAGCTGGCGCTCATCGGCGACCCGCTCTACGACCTGGCCACCCACCTTCACCTGATGCGCTACCCGCCCAAGCAGGAGCACGCGCTGTTGCTGCGCTGGGCCAGGACCATGGACGCCGCCCTGCCGGGCAGCGCGGCCGCGCTCGCCCGCGACCTGCCGCGCTACCTGGCGTACAAGCGGGTGCAGTCCGTGTTCACCGACGTGATCCGGCAGGCGTACGTGGTGCAGGCCACCCCGCCCGCGCAGCTGGCCGAGCAACTGCCACGCACCGTCGAGATGGTGCACGGCGTGATGCGGCGGGCCGCGCGGATGCTGGGGCTCGGCCGGGTGCCGAGCCCCAGGGCCATCGAGGCCGCCTACGCCACCTGGTACGTCAACGCCCCTCCACCGCCAAGTGTGGCAACAGCCGACCAAGCCAGGACGGCAGCCACCAGGCCCGGCGGCCCATGAGCCGCATGGCCGCCGGCACCATCAGGCAGCGGATCACCACCGCGTCCACGAAGATCGCCACCGCCATGCCGAAGCCCATCTGCTGCAGCATCCGGTCGGCGCTGAGCAGGAAGGAGCCGAACACCACGATCATGATGGCGCCGGCCGCCGTGATCACCGAGCCGGTGTGCGCGAGACCCTCGCGCACGGCGCGCGCGTGGTCGCCGGTGCGCACCCACTCCTCGTGGATCCGGGAGACCAGGAAGATCTCGTAGTCCATGGAAAGGCCGAAGGCGATGGCGAAGATCATCACCGGCAGGAAGGCCTCGACGGGGCCCGGCTCCGCGATGCCGAGCGCGCCCTCCTGGAACACCAGGGTCATCGCGCCCAGCGCGGCGCCGATGCTGACCAGGTTGAGCAGCGCCGCCTTGAGCGGGATCAGCACCGAACGGAACACCGCCATCAGCAGGACGACCGACACCCCGACGACGATGGCGACGAACAGCGGCATCCGCTCGGCGACCTTGGCCGCGTAGTCGTCGACGGCCGCCGTGGCGCCGCCCACCAGGTACTCGGCGCCGGTGCGCCCGGCGAGCTCGGGCAGGACGTCGTCCCGCAGCTCGGAGACCAGCTCGGCGGTCGCCTCGTCCTGCGGTGCCGAGTCGGGGAAGGCGATCACGGTGGCCACCGCGCCGTCCTCGGTGGGGATGGGCCCGGCCGCGTGGGCTATGCCCGCAATGTCGTTCAACGTCTCGACGGCGGCGGCCGCCGCCTGCTCGGCTCCTTCACGGCCGCCGTCGGCGACCACCACGAGCGGCCCGTTGAAGCCGGGGCCGAAGCCCTCGGCCAGCAGGTCGTACGCCTTGCGGCTGGTGTTGGCCGCCGGGTCGTTGCCGGCGTCCGCGAAACCGAGGCGCATGCCGAGCGCGGGGGCCGCGAGCGCGCCGAGCGCGACCACGGCCAGCACCAGCACGGCGAGCGGGCGGCGCTGCACGAACTCGCCGAGCCGCCGCCACGCCCGCCCCTCGGCGGCCCTGCCCTTCGCGGCGCGCTTCGCGGCCTTGGCGGTGAACTGGCGGGCGAAGCGCTTTCCGAAGATCCCGAGCAGCGCCGGCAGCAGGGAGAGCGCGGCCAGCATCGTCATCAGCACGGTCAGCGCCACGGCGAGCGCGATGCCCTGGAGCGAGCCGAGGCCGAGCGCCACCAGGCCGAGCAGGGCGACGATCACGGTGCAGCCGGCGAAGAACACGGTGCGTCCCGCGGCGTCGAGCGCGGTGGCGGCGGCGTGCTCCGGGTCGGCGCCGGCGATCAGCTCGCCGCGGTAGCGGGCGAAGATCAGCAGCGCGTAGTCGATGCCGACGCCGAGGCCGACCAGCATCATCACGTAGGGCGTGTAGTCGGCGACGGTGAACAGGTGCGAGGCGAGCACCACCAGGCCGAGCGCGGAGCCGACCGCGAACAGCGCGGTGATCACCGGGAGTCCGGCGGCGATGACCGTGCCGAAGAGGAAGACGCAGATCACCAGCGCGGCCAGGATGCCCATGCCCTCGGCGGCGCCGCCGCTCTCCTCGGTGAGCTGCCTGGCCGCGTCGCCGCCGAGCTCCACCTGGAGCCCTTCGCCCTGGGCGGTGCGGGCGGCGTCGAGCACCGCCTCCGTCTCGGCGAGCTCCATGCTCTCCGACGGCACGTCGAGGACCACGGTGACGTAGCCGACCGTGCCGTCCTCCGAGATGGCGGTGGCGTCGTCGTAGGGGCTCACCACCTGGGCGACCCGTGGGAGCTCGGCGACCTCGGCCAGCATGTCGGCGATCCGCCGTTCGACGGCCACGTCGCCCCGCAGCCCGTCGGGGTCGTGCAGCACGATGCTGAGGCTGTCGCCGGCCTGGGTCGAGCCGTGCTCGGCCAGCAGCTCGGCGGCGCGCTGCGACTCGGTGCCGGGCAGCGAGTAATCCTCGCGGTAGCCGTCGCCGGCGGCCGAGGCGCCGGCCCAGACGCCGACCAGCACCAGGACCCACAGGACGAGCGCGAGCCAGCGACGCCGGTAGGAGAAGCCGGCGATCCTGGCGAACACGCCGGGGTCCGCCGAGGGTTGGGATGGGGTGGTGTACATGTGAGTGCTCCTCGAACGGTGAGTCAGCGCCGCTTGGCGCGGCGGGCGATCAGCGGGCCGACGAACAGGCCGGCGGCGGCGAGTGGGGTGCGCATGGTCAGCTCTCCCCCGGGTGGTGGTTGTGGTGTGCCGTGGTTCTCGCCGTGCGTCCGAGCCACCACTGGGCCGCCAGCAGCAGCGGCAACGCGACGCACGAAACCGGGAGTTGGAGCAACAGGGCGGTGTCGCTCGCCGCGTGCTCGGTCAGCGGCAGGCGGGCGCCGGCCAGCACCGGCAGGGCGGCCATCACGGCCGGGGTCAGCAGCCGGGACGCGGCGTCCGTCCGGCTGCCGGCCAACTGTCGTGCGCGCAGCAACGGTTCGCCGACCAGTCGGCGGACGGAGAGGCTCAGTCCGTGGGCGAGGAAGAGCAGCGCGACGACGGCCGCCGTCAGCGCGCCGGTCACGACCGGCGCGGGCCGGGGCTGTTCGCCACCGACCAGGAGCGAGGCGAGCAACCAACCCCAGGAGCCGGCCAACAGCCAACTCCCCGCCACCACCAGGGCGTCGAGCACGGGCGCCGCCGACACCCGCCGCCACCAGAGACCCGCGTCCCGCAGCAGCCAGCCGGCGAGCAGCGGCACGAGGACCGGCAGCAGCCCGCCGAACAGCTCCCCCTCCAGGGCGGGGAAGCAGCCGGCGAACACCCCCGCGGCGGCGACCAGCCACACCTCGTTCGCGAAGAACAGCGGCCCGATGCCGGCGGCCAGCACCGAACCCCGCTCGGCCCGGCCCCGGCCGAGCAGCGGCAGCAGCATCCCGAGGCCGATGTCGGCCCCCGCCAGCACGAAGTAGCCGGCCACGAAGGTCGCGAGCAGCAGCGCGGCAAGCGTTTCCATGGTCCCCTCCTCACCCGACGCGGAGGTCCGCGTGGCGCGGCCCCCGGGCGGCGGCACGCAGCAGCAGCCACCAGTTGACGGCGATCAGCGCGGCGAACAGCGGCACGAAGACGGCGAGCGACAGGCGCATCTGGACCGCGGACACCTGCGAGACGGCGTCCTCAGTGCGCAGCAGCCCGTACACCACCCACGGCTGCCGGCCGGCCTCCCGGAACACCCAGCCGGCGATCATCGCCACGTAGGGCAGCGGCACCAGCGCCATCAGCGTCAGGTGCCAGATCCGCAGCCGCCGCACCGCCCACGGCCACAGCGCGAGCAGCCCGCTGGCCAGCAGCGGCAGCGTCAGCAGCGCGAAGGCGAGCAGCATCGTGAGCCCCGCGCCCCTGGTCACCGCGGCGTCAGGCAGGTAGTCGCCCGGGCCGAAGCGCGCCACCATCTCGGCCTGCACGCGGGCGAGTTCGGCGGTGTCGTGGTCGAACGTGGCCGCCTTGGCCGGCTGCCACTCGCGGATCGCCGCCATCTGCGTGCCGCCGAAGACGACGGTGACGAACAGCGCCGGCAGCGCCGTGAAGACCCCGACGCGCAGCGACCGCCGGAAGAAGCCGTCCGGCTCCTCGCCACCCCTGAACAGGTGGTAGGCGCTCACCCCCGCCATGAACACGGCCGCCGTGAGCAGCGCCCCCGCCGTGATGTGCCCGAAGGCCAGCAGCGTGTTGGGGTTGGTCAACAGCGCGACCGGCTCCGCCAGTTCGAGCCGCCCTTCGGCCGTCTCGGCGTGCCCGCGCGGGTGGTTGAGGAAGCCGTTGGCGACGAGGATCCAGTAGGCGGACAGGTAGGCGGTGAGGGTGACCACCCACAGCGTCGCCAGGTGCACCCAGCGGTTGAACCGGTCCCAGCCGAGCAGCCACAGTGCGAGGAACGTCGACTCGACGAAGAACGCCAGCACGGTCTCCAGCGCCAGCGAGGCCCCGAACGCGTCGCCCGCGTAGTGCCCGAGCCCGGCCCAGGCCATGCCGAGCTGGAACTCCATGAGGATGCCGGTGACGATGCCGACGCCGTAGTTGATGACGTAGAGCCGCCCCCAGTACCTGACCACGCGCAGGCGCGTCTCGCCGCCACCGCGCACCGTCGCCCACGTCTGGAGCACCGCCAGGATGGTCGCGAGACCGAGGGTCAGCGCCACGAACAGGAAGTGCCCGCCGGCGGTCAGGGCGAACTGCCACCGGGCCAGGTCAAGGGTCTCCGCTTCCACGTCCCCCACGGTCGCGGCACGACATGGCGGCCCGCGTCCCCCGCCGGCTGACACCGGGCGTACCCCAGCGGTTGCGGCCGGGCGTGGCGCCGTACCACCCGGGTTGTCAGTGGTGTGGGTGCGCGGGCTCCGGGTTCTCGCACCACGGGTCCTGGCAGTGGGTGACGTACTCCTCCCGCGTGGGCGTGTCGAGGCGCCGCCCACCGAGGTCGCCTGCGGTCCAGCTGACGCGACCTGGCCGGTCGCCGGTTCGGGAACGGCAGAACTCCGTCACGGCGGCACGGAGGAGGCCGACCGGCAGGGTGCTGCGCCGATGGTGGTAGCGCGGAACGCAGGGGTCGGCGACGACCTCGGGATCGACCGACGGCGGCGTTGGGTTGTCCGAGATCCACACCTGGTCGGCGACGCTCGGATCCAGCCGCGCCGTGGAGCCCTGCGGAACGAGCCAGGTGAGGGCGCCGTGGCCGGTCCTGGCGTTCACCACGACGCGCAGCAGGCTGACGAACCCGCCCAGGTGGTCGGCGGCGCCGGGCTGCCGAGCGGCGAAGCCGAACTCGGCCGTCACCCCGCCGTACGGCCGGTCAAGGGCCGGCAGGCCGGCGAGCACCGCGCGCAGCCCCGTCGCGACGTGCTCAGGCACGGCCTCCGCCACGGGGCGCGGTTCCGGGATCGGGCTGTTCTCGATCAGCTCGGTGATCAGCCGCTCCGTCTCCGACCACGAGGCCGGCCGGCGCCATCGGCCGTGCAGGAAGACGTACAGGTCCACGGTCAGGCCCTAGCTCAGCCAGCCCGGCGTGATCATGCCGGACTCGTAGGCCAGGATGACCAGTTGGGCCCGGTCGCGGACGTCGAGCTTCGTCATGACGCGGCTGACGTGCGTCTTGGCGGTCGCCGGGCTGAGGACGAGCCGGCGCGCGATCTCGTCGTTGGTGAGCCCCGCCCCCACCAGACCCATCACCTCGCGCTCCCGCTCGGTCAGCGCGTTGAGCCGAGGGCTCGGCTCCGGCTGGCGCGCCCTGCGGCTGGCGAACTCCGCGATCAGCCGGCGGGTGATCGCCGGCGCGATCAGCGCGTCGCCGCGCGCGCAGACCCGGATCCCGTGCAGCAGCTCCATGGGCTCGGTGTCCTTCACCAGGAACCCGGACGCCCCGGCGCGCAGCGCGCCGTACACGTAGTCGTCCACGTCGAACGTGGTGAGGATGACGACCCGCACGTCCGCGAGACGCTCGTCCGCGACGATGGCCCCGGTGGCCGCGAGACCGTCCATCTCCGGCATCCGGATGTCCATCAGCACCACGTCCGGGCGGGTTTCCCGCGCCAGCGCCACGGCCTCCGTCCCGGTGGCCGCCTCGCCGACGACCTCGATGTCGTCCTCGTCCTCCAGGATCGACCGGAACCCGGCCCGAACGAGCCGCTGGTCGTCGGCGAGCAGGACACGGATGCGGTTGGTCGCGGTCATGCCGGCCAGCGTAAACGGGCCGGCTGTCGGGCCGGCGGCCACCGAGGCCATCGTCGCGGCGCTCAGAGGCTGCGGGCGGTGACGTCGCCGTGCGAGGTGGTGGCGCGGATGTCGAGTTCGGCGGTGCCGTCGTTCCTGAGGGCGTTGCTGACGCGGCCGTAGCCGGTGCCGGCGTCCAGGGCGGCCGAGACGCCGGCGGCCGCGGTGACCGAGATGTCGCCGGACTGGGTGGTCAGCGTCACCGTGCCGCGCGTGGCCTCGGCGATCCGGATGTCGCCCCGCGCGGTGCTGAGCTCCGCGGGGCCGCCCAGCCGGCCGACCTCGACGGTGGTGTCGGCGCGGTCGGCGGTGATGGACGGGACGCGCCCGGCGGGGATGTCCAGGATGGCGACACTCCCGTTGCAATCGATCGAAAGCGAACGCTACGCGCGAGACGGCGGACGGCCGGCCGAGGAGACCTGCTGGCACCAGGCGGTGAGGCGTTCCGCGAGGGGGTGCCAGGGGCGGTCGGACGGGCCCGTCAGGGAGAGGTGGCGGGAGACGGTGCGGGTGAGCGGGACCATGGTCAGCCGGTGGTCGAGCAGCGTCGCCAGCAGCCCCGGCACCACGGAGACGCCGACGCCGCCGCGCACCATGGCGAGCAGCGTGCCCATGTCCCGCACCTCGTGCGCCCATTGGAACCGGGCGCCGGCCAGCCGGTAGGCGCGCTCGATGTAGGGCTGGCAGCCGCCGGTGGAGAGGATGAAGGGGTCGTCCTCCAGGTCCACGAGGTCGATCACCGGCTCGGCGGCCAGCGGGTGGTCGCGGCGCAGCAGCGCCTGGAAGGTGTCGGTCGCCAACGAGACTCCGGGGGGCGGCTCCTGGCCGACGAGGATGGCGAGCTCCACGACGCCGTCGCGCAGCCACTCCCCCACCTCGTCGTCCTCGCCCTCCAACACCTCGACCCGAACGCCGGGGAACGCGTCCTTCCAGCCCTCAAGCAGCGCCGGGACCACGCCGAGACAGGCCGACAGCGTCGCGGCGAGCCGCATGGTCCCGGCCGGCTCGCCGCGGGCGCCGGCGGCCAGCTCGCAGACGGTGGCGTGCGCGTCGACGGCCTGGCGGGCCGGGGTGAGGATCCGCTCGCCGAACGCCGTCGGCCGGGGCCGGCCCGGGCCGCGCACCAACACGGGTACGCCGAGGGCGCGTTCGAGCGCGGCCACCGAGTGGGAGATGGCCGACTGGCTGATGCCGAGCTCGTCGGCCGCGCTGCCGAAGCCGCCGTGGTCGAGGACAGCGAGGAAGGCCCGCAGGTGGGTGATGCCGACGTTCATCCCACTCATGGTCCGCGCCCACCCGGAGCGTCGCAACGACTTTGCGCCGTGCGGCGCCGGTAGGTCATGAGCGGCGCTCATGGGGGCCGCGCGCCGCTTGTTGGCGACTCGCGCCGGCGCGCCGGCAGCATTGCCGGCACGACGCTGACGAGAGGGCGAGAGGGGCGGTTGTGGAGCGGCGCGACGAGACGCGGTGGCTGCCGGGCTTTCTGGGCCTGTCACTGATGTGGGGGTCGAGCTTCGCGCTGATCAAGGTCGCGGTGGACGCGGACGTGCCGCCGGTGTGGGTGGCGCTGTGGCGTTGCCTGTTCGGGGCGTTGGCGCTGGCCGCCATCACGGCGGCGCGGCGCGACGCGTTCCCGCGTTCGCCGGCCACCTGGGGCCACGCCCTGGTGGTGGCGCTGATGCTGAACTCGGTGCCGTTCGCGCTGCTCGCCTACGGCGAGACCCGGGTCAGCTCGGTGCTGGCCGGGATGATCAACGCGGCCACGCCGCTGTCCACGCTGCTGTTCACCCTGGCGCTGGTGCCGGGCGAACGGCTGACGCGTGGCCGGCTGGCCGGCCTCGCCACCGGCTTCTGCGGGGTGCTGGCGATGCTGGGCGGCGACATCGGCGGCGTCGGCGACGTGACGCTGGCCGGCGCCGCCGCCTGCCTCGGCTCGACCCTCTGCTACGGCGCCGGCTTCGCCTACACGCGCCGCTTCTTCGCCGACCGGCCCGGCTCGGCCGCCGCGCTCTCCACCAGCCAGCTGACGTGCGCCACGGCGCAGTTGGCGCTCGCCGCCCCGCTGCTGGGCGGCCCGCCGTCGTGGCCGGGGTGGTCGGCGGCGGCCGCGCTCGTCACCCTCGGCGCGCTGGGCACCGGCGTCGCCTACATCCTCAACCTCCGCGTCATCCGCGAGGCGGGGCCCACCGTGGCGTCGACCGTCACCTACCTGATCCCGCTGTGGTCCACGCTGCTCGGCATGCTGCTCCTCGCGGAGCCGCTGGGCTGGCGAACGGCCGCCGGCGCGCTGCTGGTGCTCGCCGGGGTCGCCCTGACGCGGGCGCGCGGCGCGGGCGGTGGGAAGCTGGACCATGCCCGTGACGAACCCATGGCTGGCCGGCCCGGCGCCCGACCGCAAGCTTGACCGCGCGCGTCTCGAGGAGCGCGTCCTCAACCTCCTGTCGTCGCAGAACATGTGCGTCGTGGCGACGACCGGCCCGAACGGGCCACTGGCCACGCCCGTGCGCTACTTCCACCTCGACTTCACGCTGCTGTTCACGGCCGTGGCCACCTCGCCGAAGATGCGGAACATCGCGGCCGACCCCCGCGTCTCGCTCGGAGTGTTCGCGCCGCTGGTCGGCCAGGCCAGCAGCCGTGGCGCACAACTCTTCGGCCGCGCCAGGGTGTTGGCCCCGGAGGATCCGGAGTTCGACCACTACTGGCCGGCCTACCGCTGGCAGTCGGACCACGTCGAGCGCTCCCGCCCGCTGGACGAGCCACCGACCGCCCCGCTGGTGGTGGTCGAGGCCGAGCGGATCGTGTACACGGAGCACTGGCTGCGGCGCGAGGGCTACGCGCCACGGCAGTTCTGGCGGCGGTAGGGCTGGCGCGCCGGGCCGAAGCATCCCCGACCCGGGCGTCAGGTCCTGGCGACGCCGTGGTGCCAGGCCCAGGCGGCGATGCCGACGCGGTTACGAACGCCGAGCTTCGCCTGGATGTGCGCGACGTGGGTTTTCGCCGTGCCCGCGCTGATGAACAGTTCGCCGCCGATCTCGGCGTTGGTCAGGCCCCGGGCGACCAACGCCGCGATCTCGGTCTCGCGTTCGGTGAGGGGGGCGACTGCCGGTGCCGTCGGGGTGGCGGGGGTGGTCAGGCTGCTCAGCAGCCGCACGGTCAACTGCGGACTGATGAGGGTGTCGCCCGCCATCGCCGCGCGCACGCCCTCGATCAGCAGGGTGGGTCCTGAACGTTTGAGCAGGAAACCGCACGCGCCGTCGCTCAGCGCGGTGTGCACATACTCGTCCAGGTCGAAGGTGGACACGACGACGACCCGGGTCACCGCCGCCAGTCGCCTGGTGACCTCCAGGCCGTCAAGCCCCGGCATGCGGACGTCGGTGACCAGCACGTCCGGCTTCAACGAGCGGGCCAGTTCGACGGCGGCGAGGCCGTCGGCCGCCTCGCCGACGACCGACATGTCGGGCTGGGAGTCCAGCACCATGCGGAAGCCGCCCCGGATGTCGTCCTGGTCGTCCGCCAGCAGAACGCGTATCGTCACCGGCTCATGATCCCGGAGCGTCGCGGAGAGCGGGAAACGAGGCGACGACCCGCCAGCCGTGCCGGCCGGCACCGGCGTGGGGACCCGCGGTCAGCTCGCCCCCCGCCACGGTGACGCTCTCCCGCAGGCCGACGAGCCCGTGGCCGCCGTGGCGGCGGGTCCCGGGGATGCACCCGCGCCCGGGGTGGTCTCCGGTGACCTCGTCGACCACCTCGACCTCCACCCGTCCCCTCGCTCCCCACCGCACGGCGACGGTCACCGCCGCGGCGGCGGTCGCGTGCCGGCGGACGTTGGTCAGTGCCTCGCTGACCACCCGGTAGCCCACGGCCTGTGCCTCCCGACCGAGCGCGCCGGACGCCTCCGGGTCGGCCGCCAGACGGACGGGCGTCCCGTCGGCCAACTGGAACCGGCGGACCAGGTCGGGGAGATGCCCCAGGTCGTGGGGGGAGGACGTGGTGGGCCGGGCGCCGTCCGCCTCGCGCAGCGCCTGGACCGTCCGGTCCATGGTCTCCAGCGCGTGCAGGCCGGCCGACTCGATGCGTTCCAGGGCGGGCAACGCCTGGCCCGGATCCGTGTCCGCGACGAACCGTGCGGCCTGCGCCTGCGCGACGATGGCGCTCACGTCGTGCGCGACGAAGTCGTGGAGGTCCCGGGCCAGTTGCAGCTGCTGACGCCGCCTCGCCGCGGCGACCACGCGGCGGGTGCGGCGGGCCAGCCGCCGTGGGTAGGCCCCCAGCCCAACGGCGACGCACACCGGCAGGAGCCAGGTCGCGGCCGCCCCCACGCGTTCAAGCCACGACACCGGCCCGTCAAGCAGGACGGCCGGCCACAGGGCGCAGGCGGCGCCTGCCGGCAGCGCGGCGAGAACCGCCTCCCGGGCCGGCGCCCACCGTGCCGTCGCCGCCAGCAGGGCCAGCAGCGCGCCCACTTCGGCGAGCTTCCATCCGGCGGCGGCCTCACCGACCGGGCGCGGCTGTGCGAGCGTCGCGGTGAGGGACAGCGTCGACGCGGCCGCGAGCAGCCAGCCGAGGCGGGCGCGGACGGCTCGGTGCCGGATCGCGACGGCCGTCCACAGGGTGAGGCAGACGGTGACGGCGGCCGGAACGGTGTGCCACGGACCGGTCTCCCCCGCGAGGGTCACGGCCGCGACCGCCGCTGACGCCAGGGCGACGGCAGCGGCCGTCTCAAGGACCGGCACGCGGCCAGGGCACAGGGGTGACATGGCGCGAGCGTACGTCCACCGCCGGGGCGGGCGTATCCGCCGTTCGGCAGGGACCCGGCACCGTGCCAGGCCCGGCGCGTCTGCCGAAACGCCGATGTGGCGGGGCGGGAGGCGGCGGGACGCTGAGCCGGTCACGCCACGCCGGTTCCGAAGGGATCCCGACCATGACCTCGCCCCTCAAGCCCCTGCCCGCTCCGCCGAGTCGGCGGGTCCGCGCCAGCTCCGGCGGCCCGTCCGTTCCGGTCTCCCGACCCGTCCGCTGGGCCGCGCACGCGGCGGCGCTCACCCTGGTGCCCTCCGGCCTGTGGCGGGTGGCCGTCGCGTTGGGGGTGCCGTCCGGCTTCGCCGAGGGGAGCGGTCTCGGCCCGGACAGCTTCCCGGGCCCGTTCTCGTTCTACCTGATCGGGCTGAGCATCGTGGCGGAGGCGCTCGGCCTCCTCGCCCTCGGTCTGGTGCGGCCGTGGGGCGAGGTGGTACCTGGCTGGGTGCCGTGGCTGGGCGGGCGCCGGGTGCCCGTCCGGGCGGTCGTGATACCAGCCGGGCTCGGCGCGCTGGTGGTCACCACCGCGGCGGTGCTGGGCGCGATCGGCTGGAACGGGTCGGAGAACATGGCGCACCCGGACGCCCCCGACGGCGCCGCGTACTGGGTGATGACAGCCGCGTACGCCCCGCTGCTGCTGTGGGGACCACTGCTCGCGATCGTCACCGTCGCCTACTACCGGCGCCGCACCCGCCCGCGGCGACAAGCCGGCGGCACCGCGTGGCAGGGGCTGCCCGCCTGACTCCCGTGCCGGCGCGGCGTCCACCGAGCGGCGTCTGCCAAACGGCATACGAGACACGCCCGGCACCATGCCTCTTTCCTGCCGATCGGCAGATGGTTCCCGGCCCGCGCGGGGACGAGGCTTCAACCACCGATCAGGCCGGCCCAAGGGGGCGGAGAGCCAAGGGAGTTCAGCCGTGTCCCCCAACACCAACCGTCGCCGTCTCACCCCGCGCCGGGCCGCCGCGGTGGCAGCGCTGCTCGCGCTGGCCACGGCGACGGGTTCGCACGCGTCCGCGACGACGCCAGGCGGCGCCCCGGAACGGGCGCACCGGGATCGGGCGTCCGACAACGCCCGCGTGCGGGGATCAGCCGACATCCACTACGCCTTCTCGCCGAACGACACCATCCACTTCACCGTCAACGCGGTCGCCGACCCGTTCTCGCGCCCCTACCCCGGTCCGGACGGCACACAGCCCGGCCTGCCGACCGACGCCCACGGCACCATCAGCTGGTCGCACCGCGTGGCGTCCACCGGGGAACTGATGGAGTCCGAGGCGGCGGTCGACTGCCTGGTGACCGGCGGCCGCACAGCCACCGTCACGGCCGTCGTCACCGCGGTCAACGACGAGAGGCTGAACGACACCATCGGCCAACGCGTCGGCATCAGCGTCCAGGACGGTGGGCCCGGCCCAAGGCATGACCGCCTCGGGTTCTCCTGGGGCGTGGGGAACCTCGACATCGACGACGACGGCAACCTGACGGCCGGACGTACCGGCACCTGCATGGCACCGGCGCCGTTCGCGCCCGTGATCCACGGCGGCTACACCGTCCACCACTCCGAGCTCCCCACGTCCCCCTGAGGACGCGGCGTTGGCCGGTCGCCGCGTCCGCACGGGCGTCGCCCACATGGTCGATCGCACGGCCGCCCTACGGGGACCGTGGCGCCGACCGTGATAAGCGCGTGCCATGACGAAACCCACGCGTATCGGTGCGAAGCCGGCGCCTACTCGGTGGCCGCTGGCCGCCGTGGCGGCCGGCTTCGCGGCGCTGTCCCTGCTGCTGGTGCCGCCGTCGCTGGCGCTGGGCTGGGACGAGATCGTGTACGTCAGCCAGTGGCCGTCCTTCGGCCCGACCGCGCCGTTCAGCGCGCCGCGGTCACGCGGGGTGCCGCTGCTGGTGGCGCCGGTGGCGGCGGTGACGGACTCGGTGGTGGCGCTGCGCTGCTGGCTCGCGGCGGCGGCCGGTCTCGCGCTCTACCTCGGCTATCTGCCGTGGCTCGCGCTCCTCCCGGGGCGACGCGCGCTGGTGCCGGTCGCGGCGGCGGCGTACGGCACGCTGTGGTTCGCGCTCTTCTACGGCGGCTCGGCGATGCCGAACCACTACGTGGCGATGGCCGCGGTCGGCGCGGTGGGCGCCTTCGCCCGGCGCCGCTGGCTGGCGCTGGCCGCGGCGGTGACGGCCGCGGGCCTGATGCGGGCCAGCGACGCGTTCTGGCTCGCCCTGCCGCTGCTTTTCTGGCCAGCCGCAGCGGGCCTGGCGGTCCGCGTGGCGACGGCCTCCGGCGGCGCGAGGTCCCCCGTGAACCCACGGGATCGCTGCGCGACGGCCCCAGCCGACCGGCAAACGGGCATGGCGCGTCTGGCGGCCCGCGTGGCGACTGCCGCCGGACGGCCGCGCGTAGCGGGCCTCGCGGCCCGCCTGCGGGGCCGCCGCGCGGCGGCCTCAGCGGCCGGAGAGGCCGGAAGTCGGCGGCGCCCGCACGGCGCGTGGCAGGCCACGACGAACGCCCGCGCCGACGCGGGCAGCGTCCGGGCGACGACCGCGCCGGACGGCGCGGACGACGCCACGGTCCCTGCCCCGCCGGACGGCGCACGCAGCGCCGCGGTCCCGCCCACGCCGAACGGCCCGCGCGACGCCGAAGCCCCGGCCGCCCCAGACGGCACCTCGTCGCCGCGCCGCAGCCACGCGACGACCGCGCCGGACGACACGGCCGATGCCGGAGCCACGACCACGCCGCACGGCGCCACCTCCGCCGCGCCGCACGGCGCCCGGTGGTCGCGCCGCGTGTGGGCCGCCGTCTCAGCCCGCGCGGCCAGCGCCCTCGCGGTCGTCGCCAGGCCTGACACGGCCAGCGCCCGCGCGGTCGTGGTGGGGTTGGTGGCCGGTGTGGGGCCGTGGGTGGTGGAGGCGGAGGCGCGGTTCGGTGGAGTGTGGGAGAGGCTGCGGGAGGCGAGTGAGATCCAGGGTGGGGCGGGGCTGACGTTCTCGTTGCCGGCGCACGCCGCCGCGCTCGACGGACCGTTGCTGTGTCGGCCGTGCGAGGGGGATCCCGTGGTGTGGCCGCTGCTGGCGTGGTGGCTGGCGCTGCCGCCGCTCACCGCCGTCGGTCTGTACGTCGGCAGGCGGCTGCCGGCCGCGAACGCCCTGTGGCTCGCGGTGGTCACCGCGGGCTCCCTCTCCTTCACCTACCTGTTCCTCATCGACTACGCGGCCACCCGCTTCCTGCTGCCGGTCTACGCGCTGCTGGCGATCCCGGCGATGTTGGGCGCGCGGGACCTGGCCCGTCGGTTGCCGTGGCGGGCCGGTGCCGTCAACGCGGTCGTCGCCGTCGTCGTGTTGGCCCACCTGGCGCCCCAACTGGCCGCCCTGCGCGCCCACGCCGGGATTCAGCGGCAGGCCCGAGCGGACTTCGCGCGCGTCGCGGCGGTGCTGCGCGGGCACGGCGTCGGGCCGCCGTGCGCGCTCGGCGGCGGGCAGGCGATCCCGGTGGCGCACGCGCTCGGCTGCCGCACGGCGGGCCGGGACGAGACGCCGACCGCGCTGGTGCTCAGGGACGAGGAGCCGCCGCGCGAGGCACGGGAGTGGACGGTGGCCGACGTGCCGGACACCTACAACGCGGGCTGGCGCGTCGCCGTCCCGCCGGCGGCCGGGGCGGGGTGAGGCGGCCACGGGCCGAGGTCGGGCAGCCCGGCGGCGGCCGTGGGCGGGATGGTGGGCGCGCGCCCGGCCAGCCAGGCCGCCAGGTCGCGCAGCCGGCCGGTCACCACGACCACGACCGCGCCCGCGCCGCCGTCGACGGACCACTCGCGCGGCACGTCCTCGGCGCGGAGGCGGGTGCCCGCCGGCAGCCGGCCGAGCAGGAAGTCGACGGCGTGCGCGGCCAACTCCGCGGGCCAGTCGTCGGGCCGCACGCCGAGGTCCAGGTCCACCGCGTGGATCCAGGACTCGCGCCAGCGCGCGAAGACCGTCGTGCCGATCGAGCCGTTGCGGAAGGTGACGGGACGGGACCAGTCCGCCTCGCGGACGCGGTCCCAGACCGCCGTCAACCGCGCGGTCTGGCGAGCGAGTTCGGCGCGGTGCTCGGCGGCCGAGCGCCCGGCCGCGGCCTCGATGATCGCGTCGCGCTCGGCCATGCCGCCGTCATAGGTCGGCACGAGCTCGCCGCGCAGGGCGTGTTCCGCGAGGCGGGCGAACATCCGCGCGTTGTCGGTGAGGTGCGCGAGCACGTGGCCGCGCGTCCAGCCGGGCAGCGGGGACGCCGCCCCGACCTGCGCGTCGGTGAGCCCGGCGACGAGCGCTTCCAGGGCGCGGTGGCCTTCGAGCACCGCGGTGACGGGAGGTCGCATGGGTCTTCAGCCTAGGACGCGATGGCCAGGGCGGCGATCGTCTCGACGGCGCGGTCGAGTTCGGCCTCGGTGTTGTAGTAGTGCGGGGAGAGCCGCACCAGCGGGTGCACGCCCCGGTCCTCGGTGTCGAACTGGGTCTGCTCGGGGTGTGTGGTGGTGACATTGATCCCCCGCGCCGCCAGCGCGGCGGCCACCTCGGCCGTGGGCACGCCGTCGACCTTGGCCGTGACGATCGCGCAGCGGCGCTCGCCCTGGTCGTGCACGCTGACGCCCGGCAGTTCGGCCAACCGGGCGCGGAGCGTGGCGCCGAGCGCCAGCGCCCGCTCGCCGACGGCGTCAAGGCCGAGGTCGAGCGCCTGCCGTACGGCCGAGCCGAGGCCGAGGACGGCGGCGTAGTTCTTCTCCCAGGTCTCGAAGCGCGCGGCGCCCTCGTGCCAGGTGAAGCCGCGGCCACCGTCCCAGGTGGCGGAGGCGATCTCGGTGACGAAGGGTTCGACGCGCTCCAGCGTCTCGGGACGCACCCACAGGAAGCCCGTTCCGCGTGGCCCGCGCAGGAACTTGCGGCCGGTGCCGGTGAGCAGGTCGCAGCCGATCTCGGCGACGTCGACCGGGAACTGGCCGACCGACTGGGTGGCGTCCAGCAGGAACGGCACGCCCGCCGCCCGCGTGATCCGGCCGACCTCGACGACCGGATTGACCAGGCCGCCGCCGGTGGGCACATGGCTGAGGCCGACCAGCCTGACGCGCTCGTCCATCAGCTCGGCGAGCGCCGCCACGTCCAGCTGCCCGCTGGCGTCGTTGGGCACGACGACGACCTCCACGCCGGCGCGGCGCGCGAGCTGGAGGTACGCCAGCACGTTGCTGCCGTACTCGGCGCGCCCTGTCAGGATCCGGTCCCCGGGGCGGAAGGAGAACGCGAGGGAGTAGAAGCCGGCCTGCCAGGCGCGCGTCGAGTTGTCGAACAGCGCGATCTCCGTCGGCCGCCCGCCCACCAGCTCGGCGACGTCGGCGTGGACCCGCTCGATCCGCTCCCGCTCGCGATCGGCCGCCTCGTACCCGCCGATCTCCGCCTCGAGCTCCAGGTGCTCGGTCATCGTCCGCAGCGTGCGGCCCGAGAGAAGGCCGGCCCCCGCGTTGTTCAGGTGCGTCCGGCGCTCGACCCCGGGGGTCGCCCTGCGCAGTGCCTCGATGTCCATGGCTCCACGCTGCCGGGCCACGTCTCGACAGTAAAGTGAATCTTTCCGGTGTTCACCCGTCAGAGATGGTGATGAATGGGGGTGGCGCGTCCGTGTACAACCTGCGCCGGCTCGAGATCCTGCGGGAGCTGCGGCACCGCGGCACGCTGGCGGCCGTAGCCGCGGCCCTCTCCTACAGCCCGTCCGCCGTCTCCCAGCAGCTGTCGCAGCTGGAGCGTGAGGTCGGCGCGCCCCTGCTCGAGCCGCACGGCCGCCGGGTGCGGCTGACGCCGCAGGCCGAGATCCTGGTCGCCCACACCGAGGCGGTGCTGCGGCGGCTCGACCGGGCGGCGGCCGACATCGCCGCGTCGCTGGCCGAGGTGACGGGGACGCTGCGGGTGGCCGGGTTCCAGACGGCCGCGCTCGCGCTGTTGCCGTCCGCGCTGAGCTGGCTGCGCGAGACCCACCCGGGGGTGCGGCTGACGTTCACGCAGGCCGAGCCGGACACCGCGCTGCCCGCGCTGCTCGCCCGGGACTGCGACCTGGTCGTCGACGAGGTCTTCCCCGGCCGGCCGCAGGCCCGCGCCGCCGAGGTCGAGCACCGGCCGCTGTGGCGCGACCCGATGCGTCTTGCCACGCGGGGGCCGGCGGATCTCGCGGCGCTCGCCGGGCGGCCGTGGGTGATGGAGCCGGTGGGCACGCCCGCGCGGGAGTGGACGACGGCCGTGTGCCGGGAGGCCGGGTTCGAGCCGGACGTCGTGTTCGAGAGCGCCGACATGCTGGTGCACGCGGAGCTGGTGGCGGCCGGCCACGCGGCGGCGTTCCTGCCCGACCTGCTGTGGTACGACCGCCGGCCGCCGGTCGCGCTGCGCCACCTGGCGGCCGACCACTACCGGGACGTGCTGGTCACCGTGCGCTCCGGCGCGGCCGAACACCCCCTGGTGCGGGCGGTGTTGACCGCGCTCTCGGCTGCGGCCGACACCGCGAGGGGCAAGGTGCGCCGACGCCTGGCAGAGCAATACAACTAGGTCCTGTCCTGTCGAGCTTGTCGGATCTGCCCGCGGCGTCAGACGCGGTGCTCCCCCAGGCTTCGTCCGGGTGGGGGCACCCCCACCCAGGCCGCCAGGCCTGAGGGAGTCGCGGGCCCGAAGAAGATCGGCAGGACAGGGCCCAGACCGGGGGCCTCCGCCTCGACCGGCCTGGTGCGGCGGCCGGCGCCCCGGGATCTCGATCTCGACGACGTCGCCGGGGCGCAGGGCGCACCGGCGGTACTGGACCACGGGACCACGGCGGACACCCAGTCCCGGAGCGACGGCCGGACAGGAACGGCCAGGGCAAGAACGGCCGGGCCGGCCGACCGGCCGAACACCGGCTCGCCGTCACGCCCGCGGTAGCGGTAGCGGCAGCCGGGCGCTGACCCGGAAGCCGGCGGCCGCTTCGCGGTTGGCGGCGGTGAGCTCGCCGCCGAGCGCACGGGCCCGGGCGGCCATGCCGGAGATGCCGCTGCCCAGCGCGCCGGCATCGGGCGCACCGGCGCCGTCGTCGTCCACGCGCAGCCGCAACTCGCCCGGCGCGTAGTCGAGGTGCACCTCGGCCGTGGTGGCGCCCGCGTGCCGGGTGACGTTGGTCAGCGACTCCTGGACGATCCGGTAGGCGGCCAGCGATATCTGCGCCGGCACCACCGGCGGCTCGCCCTCCGTGGTGACCCGCACCCGCAGCCCACCCACCGAGGCGCGCTCGGCGAGCTCCGCGATCCGCTCAAGACCCGCGGGCGCCGGCTCGGTCGGCGCGGCCTCGTCGACCTGCCGCAACACCCCGAGGGTGGCGCGCAGTTCGCGCAGCGCCTCCTTGCTGGCGTCCCGCACGAACTCCAGCGCCGTCACCAACTCGGCCGTCTCACCTGGGCGTTTGGCGCTACGGTGCAGGGCAGCCGCCGACTGCACGTTGATCAACGAGATGTTGTGGCCCAACACGTCGTGCAGCTCGCGGGCGATCCGCAGCCGCTCCTCGGTCGCCGACTGGCGCGCCCGGCCGTCACGCTCCCGCTCGGCGGCCAGCATCCGCTGCTCCACCTCGTGCTGGTAGGCGGCGCGCACCCGCATGGAGTGCCCCAGCGCGATCAGGCTCACCACCCAGCCGCTGAGCATCACCAGCGCCACGTCGTCCACGTGCCGCACCCCGCCGTCCGCCAGCGTCTCGCCGTAGGCGACGCACAGCACGGCGATCCCGGCCAGCGTGACGGCGGCGGCCAGCTGGCCGGCCCTGGCCACGGTGTAGAGGGCGACGACCAGGGCGATCATCGGCGTGGCGCCGTCGGCGACGGACAGCGGGTAGTAGACGAAGCAGGCCAGCAGCGTGCCGGCGGCTACGGCCACCGGCCACCGGTGCCGCACCCCGAAGGCGACCCAGCAGGCGGCGCGCAGCGCGATGTCGCCGAGCAGCGCGAGCGGGGCCAGGTCCAGGTCCCGGAGGAACATCGCGCCGGTCTCCGCCAGCGCCACCAGGCCGAGCAGGACCATGAGGGTGTCCACCCGGAACCACGTCTCGGCCGCGCCAAAGGACCTGCGGGGGAATGTGAGGGCCATGCCGGCCAGAGTACGTAGGCTTGGGCCAAGCAGCGCGGTTCCGCTCCCGCCTGCGGTTTCAAACCGAGGAGGCGTCCCCATGACCGGCCCCGCACCGGAGAGCAACGAGCCCGCGCACGACCCCGAGGTGCTCCAGCTCGCCGCCAAGGTCTTCGACCTGGCCCGGCAGGGCGACACCGACACCGTCGCCGCCTACGTCGACGCGGGCGTGCCGGCGAATCTCAGCAACGACAGGGGCGACACGCTGCTGATGCTGGCCGCGTACCACGGGCACGCGGACACGGTGCGGGCGCTGCTCGAACGCGGCGCCGACGCCACGCGGGTGAACGACCGCGGCCAGACGCCCATCGCGGGCGCCGTCTTCAAGGGCGCCATCGACGTCGTCCGCACCCTCCTGGACGCCGGCGCCGACCCAGCGGCCGGCCAACCCTCCGCCATCGACACGGCCCGCATGTTCGGCCGCACGGAGCTTCTGGCCCTCTTCGGAACGGAATAGCCTGCGGCCGGCCCGACCACACCGCGAAACGCCCACCGCCACGCGGCGAAGCGGAGACGCCGCGAAGCGGCAACCCGACCACCGTACGGCCACCACGCCGCGCGGTGGCGCGGAACCGGGCGGCGCGAACCGCCAGCGGTCCCGTCCACGCCTGCCACCACGCAGGCGGGCCCAGCGGTGTGGCGCAGCCGGCCGCAGGCGGCCGCATCGGGCGAGCGTGCTGTCGGCCGAAGGTTGACAACCGCCGCGAGACGGCGCGCAGCGCCGTCGGCCGCGCCGCTCAGGCGCCCCGCAGGCCGTAGAGGCGGCGCGCGTTCCCGCCGGCGATCAGCGCGGCGACGCGCGCCGCGTCGGCCGGCGCCCAGGAGCCGTCCTTGACCCAGCCGTCGAGGAGTTCGCCGAGCCCGGCGGTGAAGGCGCGGGAGCCCACCAGGTAGAGCTCGGGCAGCCCGTAGGCGTCGGTGGAGAACAGCAGCTTGCCGAACGGCGTCAGTTCGAGCGCCTCGGCGAGCACGGCCCGCGCCCGGGCGCCGGTGTGGCCGAGGGTGAGGCCGAGGTCCGCGTAGACGTGCGGGTGGACGGCGGCCAGGTATCCGGCGCCCCGGTGGTAGGGGTAGCAGTGCAGCAGCACCAGGCGGCAGCCGGTGGGGCGGACGGCCCGGATGAAGTCGGTGAGCAGCAGAGGGTCGGCGTCGGGCAGCCGCAGGTCGGGGTCACCGAAGCCGGTGTGGATCTGGAGCGGCAGCCCGCTCTCGGCCGCCGACCACAGCAGGTGGCGCAGCAGCACCGGGTCCGTGAGCCGGTCGCCGGTCCCGCGGTCGGCGAGCCAGCGGCCGGCGGCGGACCGGAGTTCGGCGGCGGACGGCGGGGCCGGGTCGAGGGCGAGGCCGTGCCGGTAGGCGGCGATGGACTTGAACGCGACGGCGGTGCGGGCCGCCTCGGCGACGGCCTCGGCGAGCCGGCCGGGGAACGCGGCGGCGTCCGGGCCCAGGTCGGCCACCGTCTCGGCGAGCGTCTCGAGCCGGACGACCTCGCGCGCGGGCGCGCCGGCGGCCTCGGCGAGCTCGGCCGGGGTGAGCAGGTCGCCTGGAAGCCCGGTGTCGACAAGGAGAGCAGTGAGGCCGGCGGCGCGCAGCAGCCGGCGGGTGACCTCCGGGGTGCCGAGCTCGCGGCGCCGCGAAAGGTAGTCGTCGGGTGGGCAGTTGGCCGGCAGGTCGAGGACGGGGGCGCACCAGCGGCGGACGGCGAAGCCGAGTTGGCTGTCGAAGTGGCTGGTACCGGGCGCGGGCGGCGCGTCGGACTCGGTCAGCAACGCGCCGAAGTGGGCGGTGTCGACGGGGCCTTGGCGCAACACGCCGTGGCAGTGCTGGTCGACGAGGTCCATGCTGCTCATCACTAGTACCGCTCCCTGGTGGCGGCGGCGATCTCCTCGGGGGTGGCGGTGGCGAACAGGGCGACCTCGCCCTGCCGGACGGCGAGGATCGCGCCGTACAACTCCTCGCCGAGCGCGGTGCGCAGCACGGTGGCGGACTCCAGGTGGTCGAGGGCGGCCGGCAGCGACTCGGGCAGCCGGGGCGGCGGGGCGACGCGGCGTTCGGCCGGGTCGCCGGCGACGGGCTGCGGCAGGGTGAGCCCGTCGGCGACCCCGGCGAGACCGGCGGCGATGACGGCGCCGGTCACCAGGTACGGGTTGGCGGCGCCGTCGAAGCACTTGATCTCGGCATTGGCGGCGTCCTGGTCGTCGGGCGCGCCGGTGACGAAGCGGACGGCGGCCTCGCGGTTCTCCAGGCCCCAGCACTGGAAGGCGCCGGCCCAGACGGAGGGCCGCAGCCGCAGGTAGCTGGCGGGGCTCGGGGCGCCGATGGCGAGCAGCGCGGGCAGTTCGCGCAGCACGCCGGCGAGGAACGCCTCGCAGACCGCGCTCATGCCGAACGGGCCGTCGCCGTCGCGGCAGGCGTTCTTGCCGCCGCGCCACAGGCTGAGGTGCAGGTGGCGGCCGTTGCCGAGGCCCGCGGTGTCGACGACGGGGGCGAAGGAGGCGGCGAGGCCGTGCCGCTGGGAGACGGCGCGCACGGTCTCCCGGACCAGCACGGCGTCGTCGGCGGCGGTGACGGGGGCGGCGGGTCTGGCGGAGATCTCGAACTGTCCCGGCGAGTACTCGGGGTGGAGCTGGAGCAGCGGCAGCCCCTGGGCGGCGAACGCCTCGGCGAGGTCCCGGAGGTAGTCGGAGCTCTCGACGAGCCGGCTCATGCCGTAGGCGGGCCCGGCGCCGCCCGCCGGCACCCGCGCGTCCCCGAGATCACCCGGACGTGTGACGACCCATTCGGTCTCGAAGCCCATCCGCAGTTCGAGACCGTGCTCGGCGAGCGCCCGCTCGGCCTGCCGGCGGACGAACCGGCGCTGGCAGGCCGCGTAGGGGGCGCGGGTCTGCTCGTAGCGGTCGGCGGGCGCCCAGGCCCAGCCGGGTTGGGCGGCGAGCACGGTGAGCCGGTCGAGGTCGGGGACGAGCCGCAGGTCGCCGTCGGGGCCGCCGATCCTGGGGCTGCTGGTGATGGAGTCGTCGACGAGGAAGACGTCGAAGACGGGCGACATCCCGACGCCGCGCCGCACGGCTTCCGCGAGCCGGGACACGGGGACCGCCTTGACGCGGGTGAGCCCGGCGTTGTCGACCCAGGTGAGGGCGACGGCGCTGACCTTGGCGGCGTTGAGGCGCTGCATGAGCTGCTGTTCCGGCTCCATGCGCGCACCTTGCCGTCGCGGGGGGCTTGGCGCAACCGGCCCGCCACGGCGTGTCACGGCACGGAGGGTCCCGAGAGGTAGGTGCCGTTCTCGTCGTGGGGCCAGGCGTTGGCGACGCAGCCGTCCAGGCCCCTGATCTGCTGCATCATCGCGGGGGCCGGCGCGCCGGGCTCCGGGCAACCCTCGTGGCCGTGGCCGAGGTAGTGGCCGACCTCGTGGTTGATGATCAGCGCCCGGTACTCCTCGACGGGGCCCGGGAACTGCGGCGAACCCTCCACCCAGCGGCGGAGGTTGACGACGACGGTCTGGGCGACGCTGCAGTTGACCTCGCCGCCGGTGTCGAGGCCGTACTGGCCGCAGATGTCGTCGACGGTCCCCGGGGTGGCGATCTGGACGACGAAGTCCGCCGGCCCCTCGCCGACCAGGTGGAAGCCGGTGTCGCCCTCGGCGGTCCAGCCGCGCGGGTCGGCGAGGATGTCCTGGACCTCGGTGGCGGCCTCGTCGGGGGCGATCTCGATGCCGTCCTCGACCTCGAGACGGTAGGTGAGGACGGTGTCGCCCCCGACCGGCTCGCCGCCACCCCGCGCGACGCGGAAGGTGCCGGGGCCGGTCTCGGGAACGGGTATCCGCTCCTCGTCGGTGGGCTCGGAGTCGGGTGCCGGCTCCGAGTCCTGCTCCTGCTCCTGCTCCTGCTCGGGCTCGGGCTCAGGCGGTGTGGGGTCGCCGGCGGCGGGGATCTCGGCGACCGGCGGCGGTTCGGCTTCCGGGCGCGTCTCGGCCAGCACGTCGTCCCGCATCACGATCCGCAGCGTCACCACCGCGACGGCGAGCACGACGAGCAGCGCGGCGCCCCTGACGACGCGGGCCGCGCGGCCGGTGCGTCTGCGGCGTCGCGTGCGCCGTCTCGACGAATGGGCACGACGGGCTCGGGTGCCCATGGTGGTTCCTCTCCGTGGTGCTTGTGATGCTGTCGTGACCCCCGTGCGTCGGAGATCAGATCATGACGCCATCGCCTGGGCCAACTCGGCACCCTCCAGTAGGAGTTCGCGCGCCTCCTGGCTCTCGGCCAGGGCCGCCAGGTCGGCGGAGTCCACCGGCACCGCGCTGCCCGTGCCCGCGTCGGCGGCCACCCCGATCGTGGCCACGACGCCACCGAAGGCGAAGCGCGCCCAGAGATCGAAGACCGTCCCACCCGCCGAGTTCTCGTTCACGGCGAGGGGGGTTCCGTCGGAGAGTCGCACCTCGGTGCAGCGGCCGGGGGCCGCGTTCTCGTCGCAGCGGCCGGCGTCGGGGTCGATGTCCGCGCGGGTGGCCGAGAAGGTGACCAGCGAGTCGACGCCGTTCTCGGCCGAGGCCCGGTAGCCGGCGATGTCGTAGTCGGTCGTCGAGACGGCGCCGAGTTCCTCGGGCAACTGCTCGCTCAGCATCGCGACGACGCGGGCGCGGTAGTCGACGGCGCGCTCGTGGTAGTCCTCGGCGTCCTCGGTCGGGACCGGGGTGGCCAGGGTCGGGCCCACCGGCCCCGGCTCGGCCACGGTGGACGTGGGCGGCTGGGCCCTCGCGTCGTCGTCCCGCGGCACGAAGCCGATGACCAGGACCGTGGCGAGCGTCGCCGCGGCGACGCCGCCGCCGGCCGTGGCCAGCCGGACCCTCGCCGCCCGGCGCCGCCGGCCCAGCGCGAGCGCCGCGGGCACCAGGTCGACGGGGGGCGCCAGGCCACCGACCGCCTGTTCCATCGCCCGCCTGAGCTCTGGCTCCTCGGCGTGGAAGTCGTGCACGGTCGTCCCCATTCGTTGTCTGTCCTGTTCGTGATGTTGCGCTGTTCGTCTCAGTGGTGCGGCTCGGCGCCGAGGCTCGCGTAGAAGTCGGCATAGGGCTCGGCGCGCAGCTCGGCGTCGTCGAGGCGGTCGCGCAGCAGCGCGAGGGAGCGGGAGCAGGTGCTTCTGACGGTGGACTGGCCGCACCGCATAAGGCCGGCCACGGTCGCCACGCTCAGGTCCTCCCAGTAGCGCAGGATGAGCATCGCCCGCGCCCTCGGCGGCAGTTCGCCGAGCGCGGCGAGCAGCGTCACGCGCAGCGCCGGGTCGCCGGGCGCGGTGGGGTTGTCCTGGACCGCGTGCGCGCGCCGGCTGAGCAGTCCCCTCCGCTGCTCGGCCAGGAACGTGCGGGTGAGCACCGCGCGCGCGTAGGCGTCGATGTTGTCCGCGCGCATCGCCCGCGGCCAGTAACGCAGCAGCCGTACCAGGGTGTTCTGGACGAGGTCCTGCGCCCCGTGGGTGTCGCCGCACAGCAGCACCGCCGTGCGGTAGAGCCGGCTCTGGCGGGCGCGCGCGTACTCCTCGAACTCCTGGTAGTAGCCCATCCACTCTCCGTCTCGAAGCGCTGCGCCCTTCTCGCGCCTGTCACTCACTACTGAGTCGCCGAGGGCGGCAGAAGGCTGAGTAACGATCGCATAACGCACGGACGCCCGCGCGCTCCCGGAGGTTTGGGGAGCACGCGGGCGCGACGTACGGCAACCGCCGTCGAGCGGGCGAGCGGCGGCCGGACATCGGGGGCGGCCCGCCACCGACCGACGGCCGAACCGCCGCCTCCGGCCACCGGCAGCGCGGACCGCGCGGTGCGGCCCGCACCGTCCGGCGCCCCCTCGAACCGGTAGGCCGGCAGTCCGATCGGGCCGGCCACCCATCAGACCAACAGGCCACGCCGACCCAGCCGGCCACCCTTCGAACCGGTAGGCCGGCAGGCCGATCCGGCAGGCCGATCCGGCAGGCCGTGACGTCAGACGCGCTCGACGACCGGCCTGTCCTCGTCGGACGGCCCGTCGCCCGGGCCGCCGCGCAGCGGGACCTCCTCGACGAACAGCGCCAGCGCGAACGCCGCCACCGCGATCAACCCGCCGACCAGGAAGGCGATACTGGTGCCGGAGGCCACCGCGTGCTCGTACGCCGCACGCACCTGGTCGGGCAGCGCGGCCAGGCTCGACGCGTCGAGCGCCGCCGACTCCTGGGTGGCTCCGCCGGCCGCCGCCCCGCTGGCGGCCATCTCGTCGTTCACCCGGGAGGTGAACAGCGCTCCCATGATGGCGACGCCGAACGAGCTGCCCACGGTGCGGAAGAGGGTGGAGGTGGAGGAGGCCACGCCCATGTCCTTGAGCTCCACGCTGTTCTGCGCGACCAGCATGGTGGTCTGCATCAGGAAGCCCATGCCGGCGCCGAGCACCGCCATGTAGAGACCCGAGGCCAGCCGGCCGGTGTCGGTGTCCATGGTGGAGAGCAGCAGCAGGCCGAGCACCATCAGCGCGCCGCCGACGATGGGAAACATCCGGTAGCGGCCGGTCGCGGTGGTGGCGCGGCCGGCGACCATGGAGACCGCCATCATCGACAGCAGCATCGGGAGGAGCTGGAGCCCGGAGTTGGTGGCGGAGGCGCCCTGCACGGCCTGCTGGAACAGCGGCAGGTAGAGCGTGGCGCCGAACATCACAAAGCCGACGAGGAAGCCGATCAGCGCCATCAGCGTGAAGTTGCGGCTGCGGAAGATGTGCAGCGGCATCACCGGCTCGGCGGCCCTGGTCTGGGACCAGACGAAGGCGACCAGCGCGAGCACGCCGAGCACGGTGAGGCCGACGATCTGGGCGGAGGCCCAGTGGTACTCGGTGCCACCCCAGGTGGTGACCAGCACGATCGAGGTGATGCCGACCACCAGCAGCGCGGCGCCCAGGTAGTCGATGCGGTGCGGGGAGCGCCGCTTGGGCAGGTGCAGCACCAGCGCCAGCATGACGAGGACGGCGCCGCCGAGCGGCAGGTTGATGTAGAAGGTCCAGCGCCAGCCGAGGTGGTCGGTGATCAGGCCGCCGAGCGAGGGGCCGCCGATCATCGCCAGCGCCATCACGCCGGCCATCATGCCCTGGTAGCGGCCGCGCTCCCGGGGCGGCACCAGGTCGCCGATGATCGCCATCACGCCGACGAGCAGGCCGCCGGCGCCCAGGCCCTGGACGGCCCGGAAGGCGATCAGCTGGCCCATGTCCTGGGCGAGCCCGGAGAGCGCCGAGCCGACGAGGAAGATCACGATGGAGGTCAGGAAGGAGCCCTTCCTGCCGTACATGTCGCCGATCTTGCCCCAGATCGGCGTGGCGGCGGCCGTGGCCAGCGTGTAGGCCGTGACCACCCAGGACAGATGCTCGGTGCCGCCGAGTTCGCCCACGATGGTGGGCATGGCGGTGCCGATGATCATGTTGTCCAGCATCGCGAGCATGATCGCGATCACCAGGGCCAGGACGACCGGCGTCAGGTTGCGCTGCGCCGCCCCCTCGACCTGCCCCTGGTCTACGACCCGTTCCTGGGACACGATGAGACACCTCTCTCACTTACTTGCCGCCCGGCAAGTTGGGTACCCTGGAGACGCTAGAGCGGCTACTAGCCGGCCGTCAAGTAAGTAATGAGTAAAGTGGGAGCAGAACGATGAACGGCACGCGCCCTTCGCGCCGGTCCGACACCCGGCAGCGCATCCAGGAGGTCGCCCTGGAACTCTTCGCCGAGCAGGGCTACGAGAAGACCTCACTGCGCGAGATCGCCGAGCGCCTCGATGTCACCAAGGCCGCGCTGTACTACCACTTCAAGACCAAGGAAGACATCATCAGCAGCATCTTCGAGGACCTGACCAGGCCCGTCGACGAGCTGATCGGCTGGGCGCGCGAGCAGCCCCGCACGCTGGAGACCAAGCACGAGGTCCTGCGCCGCTACGGCGCGAACCTGGCCGCCGCACAACCGCTCTTCCGCTTCATGCACGAGAACCAGGCCACCGTGCGCGACCTCCAGATCCGCGACGCCCTCAAGGTACGGATGGGCGACATGCTCGGCCTGCTCGTCCCCGAGGGCGCCCCGCTCCCCGCCCGGCTCCGCGCCGTCACCGCCTTCATGAGCCTGCACGCCGCCGTCTTCGCCCTCGACGCGCTCGACGTGGTCGACGCCACGGTCGACGAACGCCTCGCCACCGCCCTCGAACTCGCCAACGAACTGATCGAGTCGGCCGACGCCCTCGCGACGAACTGACCGCCGCGCTCGCCGACGCCGTCTTGACCTTCACGCCGGCGGCAGGGTGAACGCTCGCTCCCTCCCCGCCCGCGCGGCCTGAACCGTCACCGGGTGACCGGCGGAGCCGGCGGGAGCGTCCCGAAGTCGAGGGCGACACGGGCGGCGACGGAGCGGGGCCCGTGCCGCAGCGCCCATGCGAGAACCTTGTAGCGCCGGCTCGGAATGCTGGTGATCCTGCCCGCGCGCAGGTCACGGAGCGCGTCGCGGACGAGCCGCTCGGCGGACAGCCAGCGCCAGTCGGGCGTGGTCGAGTCGGGGATTCCCGCCCTCGCGTTGAACTCCGTGCGGGTGTCCCCGGGCAGAAGCGCCATCAGGCGGACTCCGCTGCGCCTGACCCGCGCGCTGTAGGCCAGGGACTCGGTCGCCGCCAGCAGGTACGCCTGGCTGGCGCCATAGGTGGAGTCGAGCCAGGCGGGACCGAGCGCGGCGACCGATGACACGTTGACGATCTCCCCGCTCCCCCGGCCGCCCATCGCGCGCAGGGCGTGCAGCGTGAGCTCCAGCTTCGACCGGGCGTTGATGTCGAGGAGATACTCCTCCCGCTCGAAGGTGTTCGACGTGGTGGGCACGGAGTACCCCATTCCGGCCGCGTTGATGAGCAGGTCGACGGGCGTCGCCTGATCGGTGAGCCGGTCGATGACGCGCCGCCGGTCGGCGGGCACGGTCAGGTCGGCGGCGATCACCTCGGCCTCCGTCGCGTGGTGGTCGCGGAGTTCCCCGGCGAAGGCGTCCAGGATCGCCGCCGAACGTGCGACGAGGACCAGTCGGTGTCCCCCTTGGGCGGCGAGGTGCCGAGCGAACGCACGCCCGATTCCGGCGCTGGCCCCCGTGACCAGTGCGATCCGCATATCGGCCTCTCCTCCGGGCGACACCCGTAACGGAACGTATCATCGTGACCACCCAGAGCACCCTGCGGGTGATCGGCCGACTCAGGCGGCCAGGTGCCAGGAGATCGTCGAGTCGTTCGCGGCCAGCGCCGCCAGCAGGGCCAGGTCGGCGGCGCCGAGCGCCGCGCCGGCCAGCGCGCGGCCTGGCCGCCCCGTCCCGCCGGTCAGCGCCAGCGCCCCGAGCTCCAGCGCCAGCGGGCCGAGCACGATGTTGAACACCAACAGGCCGACCAGGCCGCAGACGAACGACCACAGGGCCATCGAGTCGGCGGTCTCGACGTCCCGCGCCACATCCCGGGTGCTCATCGCCGCGCCCCCGCCCCGGCGCGCCGCCGCTCCCCGACCGCGAGAACCACGAGCACACCCGAGCAGGGCGTCAGGGCTTGAACACCGACGTCGCGGCTCACTCCCGCGCCGCCGGTGCCAGGGAGATGTGCCAGTAGTCGGCGTAGTCGCCACCCAGGCGCAGCAGCTCGTCGTGGCTGCCCGCCGCCACGATTCGGCCGCCGTCCAGGAAGACGACGCGGTCGGCGCGGCGCACGGTGCGCATCCGGTGCGCGACCATCACCACCGTCCGGCCCGCCATCAGGCGCTCGACCCCCTCGTGGACGGCCGCCTCGTTCACCGGGTCGAGCGCGGAGGTCACCTCGTCGAGCAGCACGATGGGCGCGTTCTTCAGCAGGGCCCGCGCGATCGAGACGCGCTGGCGCTCGCCACCCGACAGCAGCGCCCCGCCCTCGCCGACGTTCGTCGCCCAGCCGCCGGGCAGGCGCTCGATCACCTCGTCAAGCCGGGCCGCCCTCGCCGCCGCCCGCACCTCGGCCTCGTCGGCGTCGGGGCGGCCGAGCCGCACGTTCTCCTCGATCGTGCCGTCGAAGAGGTAGACGTCCTGGAAGACGATCGCGACGCGTTCCATCAGCGCCTCGGTGCTGATCTCGCGCACGTCGACACCCCCCACGCGCACCGCGCCCGCATGCACGTCGTGGAACCGGGCGAGCAGTTGCAGCAGGGTGGTCTTGCCCGCGCCCGACGGGCCGACGACGGCGAGCCGCTGCCCCTCGGGCACGGACAACGACAGCCCGTCGAGCACCGTGCGGCCCCCGTGCCGGAACACGACGGACGCGAACTCCAGGTCATGGCCCACCGGTTGGACCGGCTCCTGGGCCTCGGGCAGCGGCTCGGTGCGCAACACCGTGTCGAGTCTCGCCAGCACGGAGCGCGCGGCGCGGAGCTTGCCGGCCATGTCCGACAGCGACAGCAGCGGGTCCGCGCAGCGCGCGGCGAGCACCAGGATCGCCAGCACCTCCGCCACACCGGTGTCACCGTCGAGCGCGAGGTGGGTACCGAGCACCAGGAGACCGGTGAACACCGCCTGGACCGTGAGCGTCAGGCCAAGCACGCCGGGCAGCGCCGCCAGCGTGGACCTGCGGGACGCGCGCTGGACCTCGCGCAGCGACTCGTCGAGCAGCCGGAAGCGTTCGCCGGTACGACCGCCGGCGCGCAGCACCGGCTGGGCCTGGACGTACTCCATGACCCGCCCGGCTGCCTCGTGGTCGCGTTCGGCGCGCTCCGCGTCCTCGGCGGCCATCGAGCGTCCCGCCAGGGCCTGGATCAGCGCCACGACCGGCGCGGCGAGCAACGCGGCGAGCCCCATCCGCCAGTCGAAGGCGCACATCACGACGACGGTCGTCAGGGGCGTCACACAGGCCGCTACGAACGGCGCCAGCAGGTGCGCGATCACGCCCATCGCCTGCAGGACGCCGCCGCTGGCCAGGACGGACACCTCGCCGAGGCGGCCGGCGCCGTACCAGCCGATCGGCAGCCGGGCCAGATGGTCGCCGAGCCGGTGGTACATGCCGCGCAACAGCGTGCCCCCGACGCGGAAACCGGACAGGTCGCCGACGTAGCGCAGCGTCGCGTAGCCCGCGACCGCGGCCCCGAACGCGAGCAGCCAGGGCCAGGCATCCCCGGGGGTGTCCCCGAACAGTGCCCGCAGCACGGGCACCAGCAGCGCGTAGGACAGTCCCTCGGCCACCGAGGTCGCCGTCATCAGGGCCACGGTGCGACGCACCGGCCGGGCGTACTCAGGTCCCAGCACGCGCAGCAGCATGCGGATCATCGGGGCTCGTCTCCTCGGGGTGCGTCGTCGTCGGCTTGGGTCTCGTCGGCCACCGCGGACCGGTGGGATCGCCAGAAGGCGGCGAATCTCCCGTTCCGCGCCAGCAGTTCGGCGGGTCTGCCGCGCTCGACGATCGCCCCGTCGGCCAGCATCACGACGGTGTCGGCGTCCGCGACCGTCTCCAGGCGGTGGGCGATCACCAGCACCGTCCGATCGCCCGCCGGCGTCGCCAGGGCCCGGCGCACCGCCTGTTCGGTCCGCGGGTCGGCGAAGGAGGTCGCCTCGTCGAGGACCAGCACGGGCGCGTCGGCGAGCAGCGCGCGGGCGATCGCGATCCGCTGCGCCTCACCGCCGGAAAGACCGGCCTCCTCCCCGATCACCGTGTCGTAGCCGCGCGGCAGTTCGAGCACGCGCTCGTGGATCTGGGCGCGCCTGGCGGCGCGCACCACGGCGTCGCGGTCGGCGTGTGGGGCGGCCAGCGCGATGTTGTCCGCGACCGAGGCGCGCAGCAGGCGCACGTCCTGGAAGACGAAGGAGACGTTCCGGTAGAGCTCCCGGCTGCCGAGCTCGCGCAGGTCGACACCGCCCAGGCGGATCGATCCCCGGGTCGGGTCGAAGAACCTCGGCAACAGTTTGACCAGCGTTGACTTCCCGCTGCCCGACGGCCCGACGACCGCGGTGACCGTCCCCGGCTCGAGCACCAGATCGATCCCGCGCAGCACCTCGCGTCCGCCCTCGTAGCCGAACCAGACGTCACACAGCTCCACCCGGTGCCCCCGGGGCGCGACCGGTCGTGCGGGCTCCGGCAGCGGCGGCACCGCGAGCACGTCACGGATCCGGCCGACCGCGGCCCGGGCGGTCCGCAGGTCGTCGAAGCCATGGCCGAGGGCCGCCACCGGAGCGGTCAGGCCGAGGCCGAGCAGCAGGAAGGGCAGCAGGTCGGCCGGGGCCAGGCGGCCGGTCGTGATCAGCGTCGCACCGCCGATGAGCACGACCAGCAGCACGAACGGCGGCGACAGCGCCGTCTGCATCCCCGCGGCGACGCCGGAGACGCCACGCACCCACCGGTGGAAGGTGTCGACGAAGGCGTCCGCGGCCGTGCGGAACTCTCGGTGGGCTCGCCCGGCGCCGCCGAACGCCTTGACCACCGAGATGCCCTGCACGAACTCGACCACGGAGTGCGAGATCCGGCCCATGGCGGCGTCGAACTCGGTCTGCTCCCGCTGCCTGGCCGGGGTCATCAGCAGCGGGACCAGCGCCACCGCGAGCAGCATCGGGATCAGCGTGATCAGCGTCAGCCGCCAGTCGATGGTGACCAGGTAGGCCAGCGATACCAGCGGCACCACGAAAGCGGAGACGAGTTCGCCCGGGGTGTGGGCGATGACCGGGTGCACGGCGCTGACGTCGTCCCCCACCACCTTCGCCAGCTCGCCGGTCCTGCGGTGGGAGAACCAGCCGATCGGCACCCGCCCGAGCCGCGCGGCCAACTGCCGGCGGAACGCCAGTTGCACCCGGCCGTCGAGCAGGTGACCGACTCCGGACGACGCGGCCGTGAACAGCAGCCTGACCAGTAGACCGGCCGCGCCGGCGAGCACGACGGTCCAGACGTGCCCGCGATCGACCGGGCCGGGCGACAGCAGCGCGCGGCCCAGTTCGACGACCGCCAACAGCGGCGCAAGACCGGCGACGGCGCCGATCACCCGCAGGACGACGACGGCCGCGAAATCCCGTCCGTGGGGCCGCAACAGCCCCGCGACGCTCGGTCCCGTCGTCTCTCCGTGCGCGGCGTGCGGGCCAGGAGGACTCAGTGGGTCGTTCACCATGTGCCCACCGTCCGGGATCCGGCCGGGCCCGGTCTTGGACGAATGTCCGGGCGGGGCCACCCGGCTCTCCCCCGGGTCCGCCGAGTGCGGTTCGTAGCATGGGGTCATGCGGCCCGCCAGAGAGAAGCCCGCCATGTTCGCCCTCGTGCCGCCGTCGCGCCCCAGCCGGCTGCGGGGCGTCAGCATGGCGGGCTTCCACGACCAGGGCCCGGAGCCGGTCGTCATGCGGGCGGTGCCGCATCCGGCGGTGAACCTCTCCTTCGACCTGAGCCCCGGCGCGCTCCTCGTCGACGGCGGGACCGGCAGCCGGCAGGGGAACCTCGTCGCCGGTCCCGCGCTCGGCGACCTGCGAGTGAGCGGCCGGGGCGTCGAGATCGTGCGGGTGCGGCTGTCGCCCGTCGTCGCGTACACCGTGCTGGGCACCTCCCCCGCGGAGGTGGCGGGCGCCCTGGTCGACCTCGACGAGCTGTGGGGCCGGGACACCGCACGGCTGTGGGAGCGGTTGCGGCAGGCCCGCTCGTGGCAGGACCGGTTCGCGCTGACGGACGACCTCGTCGCCCGTCGGTACGAGGCGGGACGCGAGGGCCGGTCCGTGCCCCACGAGGTGACCCGGGCCTGGGGCCTGATCGTCCGGAACGGTGGCCGGATCCGGGTGGAGGCGCTGGCGGCCGAGATCGGTTGGAGCCGCAAGCGCCTGTGGTCCAGGTTCCGGGCGCACATCGGCCTCACCCCGCACCGCGCGGCGAAGCTGGTCCGCTTCCACCACGCGGCCCACCGGCTGGCCGGCGGCCAGAGCCCCGCCCGTGCCGCGGCCGACTCCGGCTACTACGACCAGTCCCACCTCCACCGGGATGTGCGGGCGTTCACGGGGGACACACCGGTCGCCCTGGCCGGCGAGCCCCTCCTGGCGGTGGACGACCTCGCCTGGCCGGCGGGGCCGCGTGACCGCGAGGCGTCACGCGCCATGCCGGCCCGCCGGTAGCCGGCGCCCATCTGTTCAACCGTCGAGGCCGGGATCGGGTGCCAGATGGGAGGCGGGAGCCCGAGACTCGCCGTGCGCCGGCGGCGCGGCGGCCGACGTGACCGGAGCCGGCTCTTCTCCGGCGTGCCAACGCCGGTCCGGCGCGGCGGCCGACGCGGCCGGTGCCGGCTCCTCTCCGGCGTGCAGACGCCGGCTCGCCAGGTCGGAGAGGGCGAGGCCGCCGGCCACCACCAGCACGCCGCCGACCACGTCCAGCAGGTAGTGGTTGGCGGTGCCCATGATGACGACCGTGGTCAGCAGCGGGTAGGCGAAGCCGGCCACCCGCAGCCAGCGGTACGGCGCGTGCCGCCACAGCATCACCGCACACCACAGGGACCAGCCCACGTGCAGCGACGGCATGGCCGCGTACGGGTTGGTGATGCCGGTGAGATGGCCGTAGCGCGGGTCGTTCAGGTCCTGCACGCCGTTGGCCGTGTCGATGTAGCCGAGGCCCGGCATCAGCCGGGGCGGAGCGAGCGGGTAGAGCCAGAAGCCGACGAGCCCGAGCAGCGTGGTGAACGCCAGCGCCCGGCGACCGGCCCGGTAGGCGGCCGGGTGGTTGACCAGCAGCCAGCCGAGGATGGTGAGCGGCACCGCGAAGTGGAAGGTGGCGTAGGCGAAGTCCATCGCGTCGGCCAGCCAACCGACGTCCGCCACCGCCTGGTTGAGCGCGTACTCGACGTCGATCCGCAACGCGCGCTCGAGATCGAGGAGTTGGTGGCCGTGCGCCTCGGCCGCCTCCCGGTCGCCCCTGGCCTGGCCGCGCACCCAGGAGTAGATGAAGTAGCCGACGCGGATCAGCAGCAGTTCGAGCAGCAGGTTCGGCCGGCTCGCCTGGCCGGCCCGCACCGGCCGCTCCCACAGCGGCGAGGAGCGCGGCAGGAAGCGGACGACGCAGGCCGCCGCCAGGGCGGCGAGCAACGGGACGTTCTCGCCGATCGGGGCCAACGACTCCAACTTCGGCACCAGCGCGTCGCCGTCGAAGACCAGCGTGAGCCCCAACAGCACCGGCCAGACCGGGCGGTCGGCGGTGCGGCGCCCCACCCGGCCGGCGAGCGCGGCCACCAGCCACAGGTGGCCGGCGGCCCAGGCGACCGGCGTGACGGCGAGGGTGGCGCAGCCCAGCACGGCGGCGGCGAGCAACGGCTGTTCGTCGCGCGCGAGGCGGGCCGCGCGGCGCAGCGCGAGGGCGCAGACGGCGGCGGTGAACAGCAGCAGGAGCGCGATCTCGGCCGGCCCGCGCTGGCCGAGGCGGAGGAGCGCGCCGTGCAGGGACTGGTTGGCGAGGGCGTCCGCCGCGACCCCGGACGACCAGGGGGCGTCCGAGCCGGCCACCCCGGCGAACGCGGCGCCGGCGACGAACGCGGCGCCGGCGGCGTAACCCGCGCCCCGCCGCCCGGTGAGCCACAGCAGCGCGCCGAACAGCAGCAGCGCCGGCTGGAACACGGCGCCGAGGCCGACGAGTCCGCCGCCCCGCCGGCCGCCCCACAGCCAGCCGGCCAGCGTCAACACCACCGGCAGCGGCCCGGGATCGGCGAGCTCCCACGCCTCCCAGGCAGGGCGGGCGGCGGCGAGCAGCGTCAGCACCGCGGGCGCCACCCACCGCCCGCCGCCGGGCAGGGCGCGCGCCACCAGCAGCCCGAAGGCGAGCAGCAGCACCGTGCTGGCGACCAACTCCCCCACGGATTCTGGGGGTTGGTCGGCGGCGCGGGCCACGAGCCGCCAGCCCGTCGCCACGCCAGCCGACGCCCACCACAGGCCCGGGACCCACCAGGTCCCGGGCCGCTCCCGCGTGTCCGCGCCTTCGGCCACCCGCCGCCCCTGTGCCATGACCCGCCGATGTCGGCGGGATGAACAAACCGACGACAGAAAGCTACCGCTCGATTACCGCACCTTCGGGAACGAACGCCGCGTGCCGGTCGGCGAACACCAGCTCGTTGAAGCGCTCGCCGATGCGGCGGTGGGTGGCGGCGTCCGGGTGCAGCCCATCGGGCAGCGGCAGTTCGGCGAAGTCGGCCTCGCCGTAGAGCTCGCGCCCGTCGAGGTGACGCAGGTGCGGGTCCCCGGCCGCGCGCCGCGCCACGATCCCGGCCAGCTCGTCCCTGATGACGCCGAGCGTCAGCTTCCCGGCGGCGCGCTCGGCGGGGTCGCCGGTGGCCACGAACCGCAGCCGGCCGGCGGCGAGGGCGTCAAGGTCGAAGGCGCCGGGCCCCGGGGTCTCCTCGTGGAGGGGGCAGTGGAGGGGCGAGACGACGAGCAGCGGAGTGTCGGGGTGGCCCTCGCGGATCGTGTCGAGGAAGCCGTGGACGGCCGGTCCGAAGGCGCGCAGCCGCATCAGGTCGGCGTTGACCAGGTTGATGCCGATCTTGACGCTGATCAGGTCGGCCGGGGTGTCCCGGATCGCGCGGGCGGTGAACTGGTCGAGCAGGGCGCCGCCGCCGAAGCCGAGGTTGATCAGCTCCACTCCGCCGAGCGCGGCGGCGATCGCCGGCCAGGTGGTGGTCGGGCCCGCGGCGTCCGAGCCCTGGCTGATGGAGCTGCCGTGGTGCAGCCACACCGGGCGCCCGCGCGCCGGCGCCGGCTCGACGGGGGCATCGGTGCGCAGCGCGACCAGCTCGGTGGTCTCGTTGTGCGGCAGCCAGATCTCGACGTCCTTGGCCTTGGCGCGACCGGGCAGCTCGGCGAAGCGGAGGGTCGCGACCGGTCCCGGCTCCTTCGTCGCGGTCCCGGTGGCCAGGTCGACGGTCAGGACGTCCCCGCCGGTGGCGGTGGCCCGCCCGGCGGGGCGGCCGTCGACGAGCAGCTCGTAGACACCGTCCGGGCGCGGCGGGGCGCCGACATAGACCCGCCTGGTGGGCAGCGTGTCCAGCTCGACGACGGTGGCCCGGGTGCGGAACGCCAGCCGCACGCCGGACGGCTGGGACTCGGCCATGGCGAGCTGGCCGTCGGCGCACTGGGCGCGGGCCGCGGCGGGCAGCCGGTGCGGCAGCAAGCCGCGCCCGGTCGGCTCCAGGTCGAGGGCGCCGCGCAGCAGTTCGGCGGTGATGGGAGTGGTGAGGGTTGTGAGGGTGGCGAGATGCGCGGCGTCGTTCATGTCGTCAGTCCGTGGGAGGGGTGGGGGGCCAGTTCCGCAGCAGGGCGTCGAGGGCGTCGAGAATCCGGGACCAGCTCTCCGCCGGGTCCGGCGCGCTGTGGTCGAATCCGCCGGCGAGCTCCAGGTCGACGTAGCCGTGGAAGACGCTGCCGAGCATCCGGACGGCGTGCGTCTGCTCCGGCTCGGGCACCTCGTAGCCGCGCAGGATCGCCCGCGTCATCCGCGCGTGCCGGGGCCCGGAGCTGGCGGCGGCCGCCGCCGGGCCGAGCCGGAACCGGGCCGCCGCGTAGCGGCCCGGATGCTCCCGGGCGTAGTCCCGGTAGACGTTGGCGAACGCCGCGAGCGCGTCCTTGCCCGACCGCCCGGCCAGCGCCTCGGCGGCCCGGTCGGCGAGCTCCTCGAGCGCGAGCAGCGCGATCCTGACCCTGAGGTCGTGGGAGCTCCTGACGTGCGAGTACAGGCTGGCGACCTTGACGTCGAACCGCCTGGCCAGCGCCGAGACGGTCACCTGCTCGAAGCCGACCTCGTCGGCCAGCTCCGCCCCCGCCCGCGCCAACCGCTCGGCGCTGAGCCCCACGCGTGCCACGGCTCTCCTTCCGCCTGCCTGCCTGCCTGCCTTAACAGATTAAGCATCTACCTAAAGACTTTAGGCAAGCGGCGAAGGAGTCTCGCCCGCTACGGTCCCGGCCGGCGACGCCGTTCCCAGGCCACTGACCAGGTCGGCCGTGCCGAGCAGCGGCAGCCCGACCGTGACGCACAGGGCGACGGTGGCCTCGCCGCGCCCGGCTCGGCTGGCGGCCGCGTGTCGGCTCAGCGCAGGTTCTCGTTACCGCGTGCGCTCCAGACCGCGAGCGTGGCCGCCAGGGCGCAGGCGCCGCCGAGCCACAGCGCGCCCTGGAGGGAGAGCGAGTCGACGACGAGGCCGCCGGTCAGCGCGCCGAGGCCGATCGACAGGTTGAAGACCGCCACCCACAGTGCGGAGGCCGCCTCCACGGCGTGCGGCGCCGCCTTGATCATCCAGGTCTGCAGGCCGACCGACGCCCCGCCGAAGGCCAGGCCCCAGGCGATCAGCAGCGCGACCCCGCCGACCGGTCCCCGGCCGAGCAGCACGTAGAGCGGCATCGCCGCCGCCAGGGCCACGGCGATGACCAACACGGTCCGGTGCGGGGAACGCGCCAGCGCGGCGCCGGCGACGAAGTTGCCGACCATGCCGGCCGCGCCGAAGCCGAACAGCAGCGGGCCGACGAGCCGTTCGTCGATCCCTGACAGTTCCTGGAGCGCCGGGCTCACGAAGGTGTAGGCGGCGAAGTGCCCGGTCACGATGAGGAAGGTCGCGAGGATGCCGACGCGGACGCCCGGGTCGCGGAACTGTTCGGCGAGCAGCCGCGGCCGGACCGGCCGGGCGGCGGTCAACGACGGCAGCACGGCGAGCAGGGCGAGCAGCGCGACGAGCGCCAGGGCGCTCAGCGTCACGAAGGCGACGCGCCAACCGGTGAACTCGCCGACCAGGGTGCCGAGCGGGACGCCGAACACGTTCGCGGCGCCCACGCCGCCGAAGACGACCGCGGTGGCCCGTGGCACGTTCGCCGGGGCCACGAGCCGGACGGCCAGGCCGCTGGCGATGGCCCAGAAGCCGCCGATCGCCACCCCGACCAGCACGCGGGAGGCCACGAGGACGGCGAAGTTCGGCGCCAGGGCCGAGGCCACGTTGGCGAGGGTCATCAGACCCATGAGCCCGAGCAGCAGGAGCCGCCGGTCCATCCCGCCGACGAGCACTGGGACCAGCGGCGCCGCGACCGCGGCGACCAGGCTCGGCACGGTCACCATCAGCCCCGCGGTCCCCTCGGATACCGCCAGCGCCGAGCCCACCGAGGTCAGCAGGCCGATCGGCAGTTGTTCGGCCGTCACCAGCAGGAACGTCCCCAGGGCCACGGCGGCGACCGCCGGCCAGTGGTTCCGCTGTGGGGCCCGCGGGTCGTCCGCCCGGGCGGCGGTCTGTTCCGTGGTCGTCACGGATCCTCCTCCTCGAATCTTTCGGGAGCGACCGCTCCCAAATCAACGCGGAGGGGACCCTAGTACGGGAACGATCGCTCCACAAGTCGGCTAGACTCGCCGCCATGGCACGCCCCCGACAGTTCGACGAGCAGGACGTCGTCGCCAGGGCCACCGACCTGTTCTGGCGCCGCGGCTACCACGCCACCTCGGTGCGCGACCTGGGCGAGGAGCTCGAGCTCACGCCCAGCAGCATGTACCGGACGTTCAAGGACAAGCACACCCTGTTCCTCCGCGCGCTCGACCACTACCGGGCCACCGAGTCCGCCGAGGCCGAGCAGCGCCTCGGCGCCGCCGACCGCCCGGCCCGCCAGGCCCTGCGGGACTGGCTGCTGTGGCTGGTCACCTGCCCGACCGGCGACGAGCCGGCCCGCGGCTGCCTCGTCGTCAACACGGCCACCGAGCTCGGGACCACCGACGCCCTCGTCCACCAGCGGACCGAGGCCGCCTTCGAGGTCACCCGAGAGGCGCTGCGATCGCTGCTGACCGAGGGCCGCGCCCAGGGCGAACTCCCCGCCGACCTCGACCTCGACGCCGCCGTGGAGCTCCTCTTCACCACGGTGCTCGGGCTGCGGGTACGGGAGCGCGCCGGCCACGACCACGCGCGCCTGACCACCGCCGTCGACGCCGCGATCCGAGCCCTGCCCACGGCCGCGGGACCCGCCTGACCACCGGCGCGCACCGGGCGCGCGGGCTCAGGTGATCTCGAGGTTGGCCATCATCCCCATGTCCTCGTGTTCCGCGTTGTGGCAGTGGAAGAGATAGCGGCCGCGGTAGCCGTCGAAGCGGGTGATGATCTCCGCGGACTCGCCCGGCCGCAGCGACACGGTGTCCTTGAGGCCCGCGTCGTGCGGCAGCGGCGGCCGGCCGCCGCGCGAGAGCACCCGGAAGCCGACCAGGTGCAGGTGGACGGGATGGTGGACGTCGGCGACCAGCCGCCACACCTCGACGTCGCCGAGCCGGGTGGTGACGTCGGAGCGCGCGGGGTCGAACGGCAGCCCGGCGATGAGCCAGCCGTGGCCGCCGCGCATCCGCCCGGCCCGGAAGGCGAAGTCCCGCACCCGCGTGGCGTCCGACCGGCGCCACGTCGGCAGGTCCGCGGAGAGGACACGCGGCACGCGGCTGTCGTCGGCCGCGCGGCGTGCGACGCGGAAGGCCAGCACGTCGCGGGTGCGCCCGGAGCCGAGCCGGTTGACGATCCTGACGCGGCCGCCCACTGGGACTCGCGCGAAGTCGACGATCACGTCGTAGCGCTCGGCCGGCGCCATCGGCAGGTGCCGGTGGGTGACCGGCGCCGCCAGCAGCCCCTGGTCGGCGCCGATCTGGACGAGGTCGAGCCGGCGCCCGTCGTCGAGCGCCCTGCCCCATGTGCTGGGGAGCGATGGTGGTCGCCCGCGTCGGGACAGTCCACGTCGGGTCTGAGGACCCGACCTGGCTGGGCATAGAAGGGCTGCCGAAGCTGAACTCGGAGGTGTGGCGCCGCTGGCCACGAACCAGCGGGCCGCTGACCGGGCCGCTCGGCCAGTTCGCCGCCATCCTGCCCTGCCTCAACACCTCCGGATCCCTGGTCCGAGCCATGGAAACCGTCGCACCCGAGCGCGCCCAGCTGGCACGGGCAGCGGCCCTGCGCATCGCGGGATCAAACGAACCAGCCGAGACCGCCGAACGAGCCATTGAGCTGCTCTGGGACCTGCTCACCGAGTGTCGCTAGTCAACTTCTGGACAACGCGGCCCCGTTGCTGGAGATGATCAGGCCGCGGCGGGCGTCGCGCTCGCGCCGCGACCGCGACGACGTCTGGCTCGGAGTCCAGCCGCATCAGATGGTCCCGCTCGACCCATGACTCGTAGCCCACGAGCGTGGCCCTCCTCACAGCCCAATACCAACCGGGGAAATTCCGCTGCCCGCGATAGGACGGAAACGCCCACACCTGCCCCGCCTCCTCGAAGCGGGCCGACCACATCACCTCAAGCGGTCCCCGACGCAGCTCACCCCGAATATCGACGTACTCAAGCCAGAAGTCCTCCGCGTCCACCCACCCTCACTCGCCGCTGACCAGGTGCGACGACCGTGGACGGCGAGAGCGGCCAGTACGTCGCGTTGATCAAGACAACACCGAAGATGCCCGAAGTCGACTGAGATGTGAGACCAGTTGCCTCGCTTTCCCTGCGACAGGTCAAAGACTGGCCAGTTCTCTGCTCAGACTGGCCAACGCCTCTGGAAAGTGGCCCACCAGCGTGAACAGTCACACCGCGCCGCGATTACTGTCGCAAGCAGGTCGCTTGCAATCGTTAGCAAGGTGCGGCACGCTGGGCGCATGGCCTCACTCGGTGTCGGCAATCTCGGCGAGTTCCTGCGGGAGCAACGCCGGCAGGCGCGGCTGTCGTTGCGGCAGCTCGCCGAGGCGGCCGGGGTGTCGAACCCGTACCTGAGCCAGATCGAGCGCGGGCTGCGCAAGCCGAGCGCCGAGATCCTGCAGCAGATCGCCAAGGGGCTGCGGATCTCGGCCGAGACGCTGTACGTCCAGGCCGGCATCCTCGACGAGCGCGCCGAGGGCGGCGCGGACGGCGAGCGGGCCGCCGGCGGCGGCGTGCCGGAGGCGGTGCGGGCGGATCCCCATCTCACCGAGCAGCAGAAGCAGGCGCTGCTCCAGATCTACGACTCGTTCCGCCGGGAGCACCAGCAGGAACACACGCAACACAGGGAGAACCCTCGATGACCATCACGGACGACCTCAGGAAGACCCTGACCAGCTCCACGCCCGTCTACGTGGCCGCCGGCACCGCCGACCTGGCCGCGCAGAAGCTGCGCGAACTGCCGGCCACCTTCGAGCGGCTGCGTGAGCAGGCGCCCGAGCGGCTGCCGAAGCTGCGGGAGCAGGCCCAGCAGGTGGCCATGCAGGGCGTGGGCATCGCCCTCGAGTACGCCGTGAAGGCCCGCGAGACCTACGACGGCCTCGCCGAACGCGGCCGCTCGGTCGTGGAGCGGCGCCGCGCCGACTCCGGCGAGGAGCCGGTGGTCGTCGTGGAGCGCGCCGAGCCGGAGCCGGTTCGCGAGCCCGCGCCCGAGGCGGAGGCGGAGGCGCCGAAGCCGCGCAAGACCACGGCCCGCAAGACGACCGTGAAGAAGACGCCCCCGCGGCCCTGACCGACAGCCCACGAAGCGGCTGGCCGAGGGCCGGGCCCGCCTGGCCAGCCGCCCAGCGCCCGCCGGCGCGGTCAACGTCATCCAGGCGGAGGCCGGCCAGCGAGGACGTGACCCCACCCAGGCCGGCCGGGCTGGCCCGGCCGGGCCAGCCCGGCCGCGCGCGACCATTACCGGGTGACGGGTCTGGCCAGTACCGTGGATGTGAACCTCGCGATGACCAATTGGTGGTGGACAGCATGCTCCTGTCAGGCTTCAGCTCTCTGCTCAGCTTCATCTTTCTGGGGCTGCTGCTGCTCAGCATCTTCGCGCTGGTGCACGCGGCGCTGCAGCGGGAGGACGCCTACCGGGCGGCGGACAAGCAGACCAAGCCGTTCTGGCTCATCATCCTCGGCATCACGGTCGCCGTGCAGCTGGTCCTCCCCATGATGCTGCTGGTGCTCGCCGGCGCCGTGGCCACCATCGTCTACCTGGTGGACGTGCGGCCGGCGCTCCAGGCGGTCACCGGGCGCGGCCGGGGCGGTGGCGGCGGCTGGAGCAGCAGCGACGGACCTTACGGCCCGTACAACGGCAACCGGTGACAGACCACCCCGCACCCCCACACATGGCCCTGGCTGGATTCTGCCTCTAGCATCGGCGGGGACACCCGCCGATGAACGCCAGAGGAACCGTAGTGCGATTTCGCCTGACCCCGAGGGAGACCAGCTTCTACGAACTGTTCGCCACGGCCGCCGACAACGTTCTCAGCGGCTCGAAGCTGCTCATGGAGCTCCTGGGGTCCGACGCCACCACGCGCGTCGAGATCGCCGAACGGATGCGTGCCGCCGAGCACGCCGGCGACGACGCGACGCACGCCATCTTCCACCGGCTGAACTCCTCGTTCATCACCCCCTTCGACCGTGAGGACATCTACCGGCTCGCCTCCACCCTCGACGACATCATGGACTTCATGGAGGAGGCCGTCGACCTGGTCGTCCTCTACGAGATCGACGAGCTGCCCAAGGGTGTCGAGCAGCAGATAGAGGTGCTCGGCCGGGCCGCCGAGCTCACCGCCGAGGCCATGCCCAGGCTGCGCACCATGGAGCAGCTCAGCGAGTACTGGATCGAGGTCAACCGGCTCGAGAACCAGGCCGACCGGATCCACCGCAAACTGCTCGCCCACCTCTTCAACGGCTCGTACGAGGCCATAGAGGTGATGAAGCTCAAGCAGGTCGTGGACGTGCTGGAGGAGGCGGCCGACGCGTTCGAGGCCGTCGCCAACACGGTGGAGACCATCGTGGTCAAGGAGTCCTGAGCCCACCGTGGACACGCTCGGCCTGATAGCCGTCGTCGGCACGGCGCTCTTCTTCACCTACACCAACGGCTTCCACGACTCTGCGAACGCCATCGCCACCTCCATCTCGACCCGGGCCCTGACCCCCCGGGTGGCGCTCGGCATGGCCGCGCTGATGAACCTGGCCGGCGCCTTCCTCGGCAGCGGCGTGGCCGAGACCGTCAGCGAGGGCATCATCGAGACGCCGAGCGGCGACAACGGGATGGCCATCCTGTTCGCCGCGCTGCTCGGGGCGATCGTCTGGAACATGGTGTCCTGGTACTTCGGGCTGCCGTCCTCCTCCTCGAACGCGCTGTTCGGCGGCATGATCGGCGCCGCGCTCGCCGCCACCTCGGCCGTGCACTGGGACGGGGTGCTCACCAAGATCGTCATCCCGATGTTCGTCTCGCCGCTGATCGGCCTGGTGCTCGGCTACCTGGTGATGGTCGGCATCCTCTGGATGTTCCGGCGGGCCAACCCCCACCGCGCGCAGCGCGGCTTCCGCATGGCGCAGACGGTCTCGGCGGCCGGCATGGCGCTCGGCCACGGCCTGCAGGACGCGCAGAAGGCGATGGGCGTGGTGGTGCTCGCGCTGGTCATCGCGGACGTGCAGGACGAGTCGGACGGCATCCCGGCGTGGGTCAAGCTGGCCTGCGCCGGCATGCTGTCGCTCGGCACCTACGCCGGCGGCTGGCGGATCATGCGCACGCTCGGCCGTGGCATCATCGAGCTCGACCCGCCGCGCGGCTTCGCCGCCGAGACGACGGCGGCCTCGGTGCTCTACTCCGCCTCCTACGTCTTCAACGCGCCCATCTCGACGACCCAGGTGATCACCTCGGCGATCACGGGCGTGGGCGCCACCCAGCGGATCAGCGCGGTCCGGTGGCGGGTGGCGCAGAACATCGTGGCCGGCTGGTTCATCACGATGCCGGCGGCCGGCGCCGTGGCCGCGGCGACCTACGCGGTGATCCACGTTCTGGTCTGACCCCTGACGGGGCACGGCCCCGAAGGCACTCCGGTGCCACGACCGGCCCGGACACGCGGTCACCCGCACGGCGAGGCACCGGGCCGGCGAAGGCCGGCCGTCCCGTGCCGGCGCCGCCAGGCGCCCGGCCGGCTCGGCCAGCACCAGCCCGCCCGCACACCAAATCCTCACGTGTTCCACACAGGCGACGACGCAGCGCGATGGCCCCCTCAGCGCCTCTTATCTCTTGGGGCCACTCAGAGCCCCGCACTCATCTAGCTAGGGGGCCAGTTGAGAAAGCGAACCAAGCGCTCGCGCGCGGCGGTCGTCGTGGCGTGCGCCGCGGTTGTCGCCACCCTGACCGGGGGGTTAGCCACGGCGGCCGAGATACCGGCCGGGGACACGTTCGGCAGCGCCGAACGGGGCCGCGAGCGGATCGCACTGATCACGGGGGACCAGGTCGTCCTCGATGCCGACGGCACGGTGGCCGGCCTGATCCGCGCCGAGGGCCGGGAGGACGTCCCGGTCCGGGTGATGGAGATCGACGGCGCCACCCACGTCATCCCGGCCGACGTGCAGGCGCTGATCGCCGACGGCACGCTCGACCGCCGGCTGTTCAACGTCACCGAGCTCAGCCGCGAGCAGTACCGGCAGCGCGACGGCCTCGGCGTGATCGTCACCTACGCCGGCGAGCGGCAGGCGGGCCTGCTCAGCGCCCAGGACGAGGCGGCCACCACGCTGGAGGCCATCAACGGCGAGGCGCTGGTCGTCGCCGAGGACGAACTCGCCGGGCTGTGGAACGACCTGACCGCGCCGGCCGGCGACGAGATGAGGCTGGCCGCCGCGCCCCAGATCGAGTCCATCGCCCTGGACGCCCGGGTTCAGGCGTCGCTCGACACCAGCGTCCCGCAGATCGGCGCGCCCGAGGCGTGGGAGGCCGGCTACGACGGCGAGGGCATCACCATCGCCGTGCTGGACACCGGCATCTCCGACGACCACGAGGACGTCACCCCGCAGGTGGTCGCCGAGCAGAACTTCTCCGACGCGACCGACGCCGAGGACCACTTCGGCCACGGCACGCACGTCGCCTCCATCGCCGCCGGCACCGGCGCCCACTCGGACGGCACCTACACCGGTGTCGCGCCCGGGGCCCGGCTGCTCGACGGCAAGGTGCTCGACGACAGTGGCGGCGGCTGGGACTCCGGGATCATCGCCGGCATGGAGTGGGCCGTCGAGCAGGGCGCCGACATCGTCAACATGTCCCTCGGGGGGTGGGCCACGACGGAGGTCGACCCGCTCGAGGAGGCGGTCGACGCCCTCTCCGCCACGTCGGACACGCTGTTCGTGATCGCGGCGGGCAACGACGGCCCGTTCGAGAACTCCATCGGCACCCCGGGCACCGCCGAGTCGGCCCTGACCGTGGGCGCGGTCGACAAGCAGGACCAGCTCGCCGACTTCTCGTCCGTGGGCGGCCGGCTGCGGGACGCCGCGGTCAAGCCCGACCTGACAGGGCCCGGCGTGGACATCGGCGCGGCCGCCGCCCCCGGCAGCGTCATCGCGCAGGAGGGCACCCCGGTCGCCGACGGCTATGTGGCGATCTCCGGCACCTCCATGGCCACCCCGCACGTGGCGGGCGCCGCGGCGATCCTCGCCCAGGCGCACCCCGACTGGACGGGCGAGCAGCTCAAGGCCGCGCTCACCGCCTCCACCCAGCGCGCCGACGGCTACACCCCGATGCAGCAGGGCACCGGCCGCGTCGACATCCCGGCCGCCCTGACACAGAGCGTGATCGCCGAGACCACGTCGCTGACCTTCGGCGTCGTGCCGTTCCCGCACGACGACGCGGAGCCGATCACCCGGGAGCTCACCTACCGCAACCTCGGCGACGCGGACGTCACCCTCGACCTGACCGCGGAGGCCCTGGCCCCCGACGGAACCACGGCCCCTGAGGGCGTCTTCACCCTCGGCGCGGACCAGGTCACCGTCCCCGCCGGCGCCACCGCCACCGTGCCGGTCACCGCCTCCACCGCGGCTGGTGACCAGTACGGCGCCTACACCCTGTGGGTCACCGCCACCGGCGGCGAGCCGGGCCAGACGGTGCGCACCTCGGGCTCCGTCCTCCGCGAGGAGGAGATGTTCGACCTGACCATCGAGGTCACCGACCGCTCAGGCCAGCCGGCCGAGAGCTGGGAGACCTACGTCCAGGGTCTGGACGACTTCTCCGAGGGCGCCTACCTCGCCCCCGGCGAGGACGGCACGACCTCGACCCGGCTGCCCGAGGGCCGGTACCAGCTGGACACCACCATCTACTACTTCGAGCCGGACTCGGAGGAGCTGACGGCCGCGGACTGGCTGCTCCAGCCGTCCCTTGAGCTGACCGAGGACACCACCCTCACCGTCGACGCGTCCGACGCCCGCCGCATCTCACTGACGGGCCCGGACTACTCGGCCGAGGAGGTCGGCGTCGGTGCGAGCTTCGCCCTGGACAACGAGGACTCCGGCATGGGCATCGGCATCGGTTTCGGTGCCCTCCCGGACGGCTTGCACACCGCGCAGGTCGGGGACGTGCCGGACGGCTGGACCCTGAACTCGAGCGCCAGCTCCGACTGGGTGAACGACGACCGCGAGTACCACCTGCAGGACACCAGGGAGGGCTCCTTCTACACCGGCCTGCGCAAGCGGGTCAGCGCCTACGAGCTCGCCCGGATCACCACCCACCAGGGCGCCTCGCTGGCCGACCGCGAGGGCTTCCTGCTCACCTCGTCGGACACGGGAGGTGGCGGCGGCGCCATCGCGCGGCCGATCCCCAACACCACCGAGGTGTACGTGCAGGCGGCGGCCGGCGCCTGGTCCCAGGAACTCCTCCAGCTGGACGCCGAGGGCAACGTCGAGACGGACTACTGGAGCGGCTACGAGACCTACGAGCCGGGCGAGACCTACGAGACGACCTTCAACGTGGGCGTCTTCGGGCCAGCCATCAACGAGGGCGAGGGCCTGTTCCTGTGGGGCAGCACGCTCCTCGGCGTCGTCAACCCGTTCGGCGACGGCGCCAGCCACACCGGCGACAGCGTCTTCGACTCCGCCTCCACCACCCTCTACCGGAACGGGGAGGAGTACGCCACCGCGGACGGCGACTACCTGGACTGGGTGAGCTTCGACCTCCCGGCCGGCGAGGCCGAGTACGAGCTGGTCACCACGGCCAGCCGGGACGGGGTCGGCGCCAACGTGACCACGGAGGTCACCGCCTCCTACACGTTCACCGCGGCCCCGGTCAGCGAGGATGAGGAGCTCGCGCTGCCGGCCACCGCCATCCGGTACACCCCGGAGCTGGCGCTGGACAGCACGGGCCCGGCCGGCGAGACCGTCCAGGTGCCGGTCACCGTCCAGGGCACGGGCGCGGACGGCAACCTCCAGTCGCTGACCGTCTCCGTCTCCTACGACGGCGGTGAGACCTGGGCCGAGACCCCGGTGGAGGACGGCGCGCTGACCGTCACCAACCCGGAGGCCGGCGGCAGCGTCTCCTTCCACGCCGAGGCCGTCGACGGCCAGGGCAACACCACGACCCAGACCATCATCGACGCCTACCGCACGTAGCGGCTCCGCGTAAGGGCTCCGCCGGTTCGGCGACTGACGGCGGAGGGCGCCGGTCACGCCGGTTGACCACCGCCGGCCCCGTCGTGGCAGACATGCCACGACGGGGCCGGTGGCCTGCGGCCGGCTGCCACGACGACGCCGGCCAAACAACCGGCCGGCCACAGCCGAACACACGGCTCAGCCCCGGCCAGACACCGGCCCGCCAGCCAACAACACCAGCCACCGCCGGTCACGCCGCTCAGCCGCCGGCAGGCAACTGTCAGCCGAAGCGGCCCGAGATGTAGTCCTCGGTCGCCGGCACGGAGGGGTTGGAGAATATCTTCGCCGTCGAGTCCACCTCGACGAGCCGACCGGGCTCCCCCACCGCCGCCAGGTTGAAGAACGCCGTCCGGTCCGAGACCCGCGCCGCCTGCTGCATGTTGTGGGTGACGATGACGATCGTGTACTCGGCCTTCAGCTTGTCGATCAGGTCCTCGATCGCCAGCGTGGAGACCGGGTCGAGCGCCGAGCACGGCTCGTCCATCAGCAGCACGTCGGGCGCCACCGCCGTGGCCCTGGCGATGCAGAGCCGCTGCTGCTGGCCGCCGGAGAGGCTGGAGCCCGGCCGGTTCAGCCGGTCCTTCACCTCGTTCCACAAGTTGGCGCCGCGCAGCTCCCGCTCCACCACCGCGTCGAGCTCGGACCTGCGCATCCGGCCGCCGTTGAGCCGGAGGCCGGCCGCCACGTTGTCGTAGATCGACATGGTGGGGAACGGGTTGGGCCGCTGGAAGACCATGCCGACCGTGCGGCGCACCGCCACCGGGTCGACGCCTGGACCGTACAGGTCCTCGTTGTCCAGCAGCACCTTCCCCTCGACCCGGCCGCCTGGCGTCACCTCGTGCATCCGGTTGAGGGTGCGCAGGAACGTCGACTTGCCGCAGCCCGAGGGGCCGATGAAGGCCGTGACCGCCTGGGGTTCGACGTGCAGCGAGATGTCCTCGATCGCCTTGTGGGCGCCGTAGTACGCGGTCAGCCCGCTGACGTCGATGCGCTTGGCCATGTGCGGGGCGTCTCCCTTCCGTCTTCCGTCAACGATCGGTCCTCGGCGCCTTCCACCGCGCCACCGCGCGCGCCGCCAGGTTGAGGACCATGACGAACGCGATCAGCACCAGCGCCGCCGCCCACGCCCGGTCGTAGGACGACTCGGTGCCGGCGCCCCACTGCTCGTAGACGTAGAGCGGCAGCGAGGACTGGGCACCCTCGAACGGGTTGCCGTTGATCATCGCGTTGCCGAAGACCAGCAGGATCAGCGGCGCCGTCTCACCGGCGATCCTGGCCAGCGCCAGCATCACCCCGGTGGTGATCCCGCCCAGCGCGGTGGGCAGCACCACCTTCACGATAGTGCGCCACTTCGGTACCCCGAGAGCGAGCGACGCCTCGCGCAGCTCGTCGGGCACCAGCTTCAGCATCTCCTCGGTGGACCGCACCACGATCGGCAGCATCAGCACGGCCAGCGCCATCGCACCCGCGAAGCCCGAGTAGCCGAAGCCGAGCGTCATGATCCACAGGCTGAGGACGAAGAGACCGGCCACGATCGATGGGATGCCGGTCATCACGTCCACGAAGAAGGTGATCGCCCGCGACAGCCGCCCCGGCCCGTACTCCACCAGGTAGACGGCGGTCATCAGCCCTATCGGGATGGCGAGCGCCGACGCCAGCAGCACCTGCTGCACCGTGCCGAGCAGCGCGTGGTAGACGCCGCCGCCCGACTGCCAGCTGAGCACCCCGTTCATCGAGTGGGTGAGGAAGTACCAGCTGACGCCCGGCACGCCGCGCGAGACGGTCTCCCAGACCAGCGCCGCGAGCGGCAGCACGGCGACCGCGAAGCAGGCCCACACCAGCAGCGCGGCGAGCCGGTCGACGGCCCGGCGCCTGCCCTCTATCCGGTAGGTCAGCCAGAACGTCGCGGTGACGAACACCACGCCCGCGATCAGCCCCCACTGCACCCGGCTGGTGAGGCCGACCACCAGGCCGACGCCGGTGCCGAAGGAGAGCGCGCCGACCAGCAGCGCGACCAGCGCCCACCGCGGCAGCCTGGCCGGCCGCAGCACCGCCCTGGCCACCGGGCGCGACTCGGCCGCCGGCTCCACCAGACGCCCCCTCATACCACCGTCCCCGCGTACTCCCGGCGCCTCGCGATGATCAGCCGGGCCAGGCCGTTGACCAGCAGGGTCAGCAGGAAGAGGACGAGCCCCGAGGCGATCAACGCGTCCCGGCCCATCGAGGTGGCCTCCTTGAACTGGCTGGCGATGTTCTGCGCGAAGGTGCCGCCGCCCGACTCCAGCAGGCTGGCGTTGATCAGGAAGCTCGGCGACAGCACGGTCGCCACCGCCATCGTCTCACCGAGCGCCCGGCCGAGACCCAGCATCGTGGCGCTGACGACACCGGAGCGGCCGAACGGCAGCACCGTGGTGGTGATCACCTCCCAACGGGTGGCGCCGAGCGCCAGCGCCGCCTCCTGGTGGGCGCGCGGCGTCTGCCGGAAGATCTCCCTGGTGACGCTGGTGATGATGGGCAGGATCATGATCGCCAGCAGGATGCCGGCGGTCATCAGCGAGCGGGCCGGCGTGCCGTCGTAGGAGAGCACCCCGGTCCAGCCGAAGAGATGGTCCAGCCACTCGTAGAAGCCGGTCAGCCGCGGCACCAGGTAGAGCGCCCCCCACAGGCCGTAGACGATGCTGGGCACGGCGGCCAGCAGGTCGACCAGGTAGCCGATGGGGGTTGCGAGACGGCGCGGCGCGTAGTGCGAGATGAACAGCGCGATGCCGACCGCCACCGGCATGGCGAGGGCCATCGCGATCACCGAGCTGACGACCGTGCCGAACAGCAGCACGGCGATGCCGAAGACCGGCGGGTCGGCGTTGGCGTCCCACTCGAAGGTGGTGAGGAAGTTCCCCTCGTCGCGGCTGATCGCGATGACCGCGCGGGTGGTGAGGAAGACCGCGATCGCGGCCATCACCAGGAGCAGCACGATGCCGGAGCCCCTGGCGAGGCCGCTGAACACGCGGTCCCCGAGCCGGACGACGTCGCCGCTCGCGCGTTGCCTTTCGGTGTTGCCGGTGTTGCCGGTGTTGCCGGTGTTCCGGGTGTCCACTGCCTCGAGTCCCTCCGAGAGCCGTCAGGCCATGGCGTCGACGCGCTCGCGCACCTGGTCGATGATCCGGTCGGCGATCGGCGCGTAGTCGATCTCGGCGAGCGCGCGCTGCCCGTCATCGCTGGCGGTGTAGCGCAGGAAGGCCCTGGTCAGGCCGAGAGTCTCGGGCTCGTTCCCCCGGTCGCAGACGATCTCATAGGTGACCAGGACGATCGGGTACGCGTCGCCGGCGGTGCTGGTGTAGTCGAGCTCCAGCGCCAGGTCGCCCCGGCGCCCGACCACCCGGGCCTCGGCGATGGCGCGCTCGGCGTGCTCCACGGTGGCCGCCACCGGCCGGTCGGCGCCGGTGTCGAGCCGGGCGGTGGCGATGTCATTGCGGTGCGCGTAGGACAGCTCGAAGTAGGCGATCGCGCCGGGGCTCTGCTGCACCTGCCCGACGAGCCCCGACGAGCCGTCGGCGGCCTGGCCGCCCCGGCCGCGCCACGCCTTGTCCGGCTCGTGCGGCCAGGCGTCGGGCGCGGCGGCGCGCAGGAAGCTGGTGAAGTTCTCCGTGGTGCCCGAGCTGTCCGAGCGGTGGAACGGGGTGATCGGCCGGTCAGGCAGCTCCGTGTCCGGGTTGAGCCGCTGGATCGCAGGATCGTTCCAGCGGGTGATCCGCGAGTCGAAGACCAGGGCCAACGTCTCGGCGTCGAGCACCAGGTCGTCGACGCCTGGCAGGTTGTACCCGACGGCGATGGGCCCGGCGACCATCGGCAGGTTGACCGCCCGCCCGCCGTCCCGGCACACGGAGCGCGACTCCTCGATCTCGGCCTCGGTCAGCGGCGTGTCGGAGCCGGCGAAGGCCGTGTTCCCCTGGAGGAACTCCTGAACGCCCGCGCCCGAGCCGGTGGCCTTGTAGTTGACCTGGCTGCCCGCACAATTGGTCTGGTAGGTGTTCACCCAGACCTCCATGGCATTGGCCTGGGCGGAGGACCCGGAGGCGAGCAACGTGCCCTCGGGGCCGCAGCGGAAATGGTCGAGGGAGAAGTCGAGGGCGCCGGGGAGGCTGGAGTTGTCATCGGATCCACAGCCGGTGAGGGCCAGCGCACCGGTCAGCGCGACGGCGCCGAGGCGTAGCTTCACTCTCCCTCAGTCCCTTCCCGTGGCCGCTCGTACCATACTGCCCGGCCATCGTCTGGTCCGTCGCCCATTCGTTACGCTATACCCGACAGGGGTATAAGAGCCGGAAGGCAACATTATGACCACCATCGACGCGACGACGGCCGAAACGCAGGAGGCCGGGACGGGCGCGCCCGCCGCACACCCGGCGGGCCCACACGGCTACAGCAAGGACAAGGACAGCCACCTCAAGCGGCTGCGCCGCATCGAGGGCCAGATCCGCGGCCTCCAGCGGATGGTCGACGAGGACGTCTACTGCATCGACATACTCACCCAGGTGTCGGCCTCGACCAAGGCCCTCCAGTCGTTCGCGCTCCAGCTGCTCGAGGAGCACCTGCGGCACTGCGTGGCCCACGCGGCGCAGGAGGGCGGCCCGGAGATCGACGCCAAGATCGAGGAGGCCACCGCCGCGATCGCCCGCCTGCTGCGGACCTGACCCCCGCGCCGCACGCGCGCTACTCGACGGTGCCGGTGTACACCTGCTCCGGCTCGGGCAGCTCCACCCGCACCGGCGCCCCGAAGTCGTGCAGCAGCACCGTGGACGCCACCTCCACCGACTCGCCGCCCCTGGCGAAGCTGAACTGGTGCCTGATCTTCCGCGGCAGCCCCTGGTCGTCGAGGTAGGCGTCGAACGGCACCTCGGTGTGGGTGAACCCGTCCACCGCCGCCGCGAGCTGCTCGCCGGCCGGCCCCCGCGCCGCCTCGGCGGCGACCGCGATGTCCGTGACGCCCCGGTAGTGGCGCAGGGTCTGCCCGTCCACCTCGGTGTACCCCAGGTCGGCGGCGTACGCGACGCCGCGCAGCAGCTCGGCGGCCGTGATCGGGTCGGTGGCGCCGCCGGTGACCACGTTGCCGTCGGGGAGGTCGGTGACCTCGATCCGCACCCACTTGTCGGCCGGCACCCCGGCGCCCCGGTTCTTCATGTACAGCTCGCCGGCCACGAACACCTCGGTGACCGGCTCGCCCTCGGGCAGCGTGATCCGCAGCGCGCCCTGCCGTTCGGCGTAGTCGAACCCGCCTTCTCCGTGAATCGTGATCCAGGTGCCGCCCGAGGCCATCCGCATGTCCGTGGTGGCCTGGGAACTCCCGCTCTCCGCGAGGAGATCCGGGACCTGACGCACCACCTCGGCGGCCTGCCGCCGCGCCGTGCCGTCCGCCGCGGCGCCGGTGCCGGAACATCCGGATACGGTGCCGGCGAGCACGGCGGAGATGAGCCCCGCGCAGCCGGCGCGCCCGGCGCGCGCCGCGATTCCCGTGGTGGTCGCCCTGGTCTGCCCCATGGTCAGCCGACACCCCCAGCACCTGGTCGCCTCGGAGTCGTATCGCCTAACGAGACCCGGGGGCGGCCGTTACGGTGGTGTCGTGCAGACCGAAGGTGAAGTCGAGGAACCCTCGGCGGACGGCACGGCGCTGGTGGCCGAGCACCGGGTCACGCTCGCCGAACGGGGCCCGTTCGTGGCGCCGCGCTGCAGCTGCGGCTGGTACGGCCCGGCCCGTCGCTCCCGCCCGCTGGCCAGAGACGAGGCCGCGGCCCACGAGGCGGCGCCGCCGTGCGCCTAGCCGGCGATGGCCACGCGGACACGGGCGGTCGGCCGCGGTCGGGCACCCGCGCTCCCGGCGGAGCGCTCAGGCGGCGACTCCGGAACCGGATGGCGCTGACGGCGCGGGGCGCGGCTCCGGCCGGTCGGCGGCGGCACCGCCGCCTGCTGCCGGCACGCCCGCCGCCTGCCCCGGCGCGCTCGGTGCGGCAGGCGCACTCGCCGCGCCGGGCGCGCTCGGCGCGGCGGCCAGCCAGCCGAAGCCGCGGCTGCTCGAAACCACCCGCACCAGTGGCGTCAGCGCCGCCATCGCCAGCGGCGCGAGCAGCAGCGCGACCGCCATGCCGAGGGCGAAGCCGCCGACCACGTCGGTCGGGTAGTGGACGGCGACGAAGACCCGGGCGAAGCCCTGGGTGAGCGCCAGCGCGAAGGCGATCAGGCCGAGGACCCGGTGCACGAGGAAGAGCGCGACGGCGATGGCCATGGCCGCGCTGGCATGGTCGCTGACGAAGGACCAGCCGTGCTTGCCCTCCACCAGCACGACGAGGTCGGGGTGGTCGACAAAGGGTCTCGGCCGGGCCACGAACTCGCTGATCGGGATGTTCACAAGCCGCGCCACCCCGGCCGCGGCACCGGCCCACAGCACGCCGGCCACGGCGGCCGGCGCGTCCGGCCGCCGCCGCACCAGCAGCCAGCCCAGCACCACCAGCAGCACGAGTCCGACGGGAATGCCGTACTCGCCGACGAACGAGACAAAGCTCCGCCCCCAGTCGGGCAACCGGCTGGCGAGTCCGTTGATTTCGTAGAGGATGTCCAACTCGACGTCGGGGTTATCGAGTCCAACCATGTGCCGTTGCGGCCCCTTCGTGCTGTGGGGGGACCCTGTCAAGGCTGACAGGGCTGAGGAGCCCCTGTTCCGGTACAGGTAACGCCAACTACATCCCCCAGAGTGCCGGTGTCCATCGAAAGATCACCACAGCGTTATCGAACAGCAACGGATTGCCTCGTTCGGCCCGGGACATCACCCGGTGCGACGGCGGCGTCACCCTGCCGTGGGGCGGGTCGCCCCAAAGTAATCCTGGGAATCAATCGGGTCAAAGCGGATCGTGGCGCCGGTGTAAGGGGCGTTGATCATGTACCCGCCGCCGACATAGATGCCGACATGGTGGATGCTCCGTGGATCCTGAAGATCATACGCGAAGAACACCAGGTCCCCCGGCAGCAGTTCGGACCGGTCCGGGTGCGGCCCGCTGTTCCACTGGTCGTTGGCGACGCGCGGCAGCTCTATCCCGACGGACTCGAACGCCGCCTTCGTCAACCCCGAACAGTCGAACCGCCCGTCGTCCTCCGGCGTACCGTCGCCACCCCACAGGTACGGCGTCCCGAGGTGCTCCTGCGCGAAGTTCACCGCCCCCGCGGCCTGCTCCAGCGGTGGCAGCCCACCCC